>JAJZSW010000071.1 GCA_021849505.1 Pseudomonadota bacterium | reverse complement strand
CCGAACTATTGCAGGACCGCGAGGCCTACAAAGCCCGCTTTGGCCGCAGCCGCTGGGTGGCGTTCGTAGCCGCCTGTGCGACGCTGCTGCGCGCACAGCGCCAGTTACGCCTGCACATCGAGATGGGGTCGGCGGTTCGCGACGTGCAGACCTTGACGTTGTTCGTGGGCAACAACCGGCTGCAACTGCAACAGTTCGGGGCCGAGCCGGAAGACACCATACCCGGCACACCCGGCGACGGTAGCATGGCTGCGCTGATGCTACGGCCCATTGGCGCACTGTCGATGCTCAGGCTGATGCTGCACGGGGCGATGGGCAGGCTGGGGGAAGCCGCTGGCGTGGAAGGCTTCGAGTTCCAACACATGGTGGTGAAGCCCACCCTGGCCCCCGGCCGCAAGGAGGTCGTGGTGGCCTTCGATGGCGAGGTAGCACGCATGCGGGCGCCCATCGACATCCGTGTGCTGGACAAGCCCTTGTACCTGCTCCAAGCCACTGGTGCATCAGGCACGGCAGACGGTCCGCAGGCTGCTGCATGAGTGTCCTGCTGCAGATATCCGACACCCATTTCGGCACCGAACAGCCGCTGGTGGTCGAGGCCGTCGTCGCCCTGGCAGCACAGCAGCGGCCGGATGTAGTGGTGCTCTCGGGTGACATCACGCAGCGCGCGCGGCCCGCGCAGTTTCGCGCGGCGAAGGCTTTCGTCGACCGACTGGGCGCACCGGTTCTGGCCGTGCCGGGCAACCACGACATTGCGTTGTTCGACCTTTGGGCGCGGCTGACCCGCCCATACGCGCGCTACACCAGGGTTTTCGGGGCTAATCTCGAACCCGTTTTCTCGTCGCCGGATCTACTGGTTATTGGCGTCAACACCACGCGCGCATGGCGGCACAAGCATGGGGAGGTGTCCACGGCGCAAATCGATCGTGTGGCAACCCTGCTGACCGCTGCCAGCCCTCAGCAGTTGCGTGTGGTGGTGGTGCACCAGCCAGCGGCAGTGCCTCAGGCTGAAGAACGCTACAACCTGTTGCGCGGCCACCATGCCGCCCTGCAGGTCTGGTCGGCCGCCGGGGCCGACCTCGTGTTGGGCGGGCACATTCATCTGCCCTACGCGCTGGCACTGGATGGCTTGGCGCGGCGACTGTGGGTGCTCCAGGCCGGAACCGCCGTCTCGTCGCGCACACGCCCCGAAGCACCCAACTCGGTGAACATCCTGCGCTGGGGCGCGGCGTCCAGTGCGGCTGGTGATCAGGCGCAGACCGGGTCCGAGGCGGGGAAGTACTGCGTCATCGAGCAGTGGGACTTTGCGCGCCACGATCAAGTCTTCGTCCGTACGGCGGTCACACCCGTAATGCCAGAGCGTGCCTGATCGCACGCAGCCACCACCTGCATCACCAAGGGGTGATGCTGGCCACGGCGTGAGCGGATGGCATAGATTTCTTCCTTTACGTCATCGCAATGCCCGAGCAAACGCAATCCGCGCATCAAGCCTTTGTCACTGGGGCCCAAGCGGCTGACCGGGAACACCCCAAGCCCGCGCGCAGCAAACACCGCCATCAACGCGCTGTCTTCGAACTCGCCGACAATGCGCGGCCGCAACCTCTGGGTCTCGAACCAGCGATCCAGGGTTGGGCGCAACGCCGAATGACCGGTGGGCAGCAGCACCGGTAGTCGGTTCAGCGACTGTGGGAACCGTTCCACATCGGCCTTGCGCACATAGGCAGCGGGCCCGTACCAGTCGACCGGCGACTCGACCAGGCGTTCACTCGTCAGACGCAGGTTCGGGTTGCGCGGTGCCTGCTGCCCGGCGAGTACCAAGTCCAGGTGATGCAGCGCCAATTCGGCCAGCAGTTGCTCGAATTCGCCTTCGTGGCACACCAGCCGCAACGATGGCGTGGCCAGCACGGGCTCCAGCAGCGCATGCGCGGCCAGCTTGGAAATGCCGTCTGACAGTCCGACCGCCAGTCGGGCGACCTTGCCGCTGGCTGCCTCGCGCACTTCGTCGGGAATGGCCTGGCCGATCTGGAAAATTTCCTCGGCGCGCGCGAAGGCGGCCTGGCCCGCCTCGGTCATCGCCACACCGCGACCGGCAGGCTTCAGCAACTGGCAACCAAGCGCCCTCTCGAGTTCCCGCACCTGGGTGCTGATGGTCTGGATCGCCATGTCCAGCCGCTCGGCCGCGCGGGCGAAGCCACCTTCCTTTGTAACGACCCAGAAGTAGTACAAATGACGGTAGTTGAGCACGTTCATCTCACATCGTAAAAATAGAAGTGTATATCTTCCTAGAACAGGTTTATGCGAACGTCGAATGGTGCAAGAATGAACACTAATACTGCGCTACAGATAGGAGACGATCGTGTTCTACTTACTCAGTTGGTTTTTGGTGTTCGGCCTTTTTGCACTATGGTCACTGACCGCCTGGGCAGTGCATGCCGTCGCCGTTTGGTCGGTCTCGAATGCCAGCGCGTTGACCGGTGTCGCATCCGGTGTCGAGGGTCTTCGTTTGCCGGAGTGGCTGGCGCCCTGGGTGCCGCCGGAGATCGCACAGGCGATGACCTCGCTGCTGGCGGGCTTTGCGCCGGTCGTCGAGAGTCTGCTTCAGACCGCGCCGGCGCTGACCGGCGGCCTGACCGTGGTGACTTGGGTGGTCTGGGGTCTTGGCAGCGTTCTGCTGGTCCTGCTGGGAGCGGGGTTGCATCTGCTCATTGCGATCTGGCGTCGCCGCGGTGGCGGTTCCGGTCCGCAGCCGGCAAATCAGGTAGCCACATGACGGAAATGCTGACCTCGCGCTGGCACGACGTGACGGCTGTGCGGAACTTGACTCTTGTGACTGCCTGCGTGCGGCGGACCACACTGGGGTTGGCAACTCTTTGTAATTACGGTGATCGATCATGAACTTTCTCATGTTTCTCGGCGGCTTGATCCTGCTGGTCGTCGGTGCCAGCATCCTGGTGCGCGGTGCGTCCAAACTGGCGATGTCCTTCGGTATCAGCCCGCTTGTCGTCGGGCTCACCATCGTCGCCTTTGGCACCAGCGCGCCCGAGGTTGCAGTGAGCGTTGGGGCCGTGCTCGACGGCAAGACCGACATCGCCATCGGCAACGTGGTGGGCAGCAACATCTTCAATGTGCTGTTCATTTTGGGTATCAGTGCCCTGATCGTGCCGCTGGTGGTCAACATCCAGCTGATCCGGCAGGAGGTGCCGATCATGCTGGGCGCAAGCCTGCTGCTGCTGGCGCTCTCGCTGGATGGAAGGCTCTCGTTCCTGGACGGGGGCTTCCTGTTTTCTCTGCTGGTGGCCTACACAGTGTTCCTGATCGTGCAGTCGCGCCGCGAGACCCAGGCCGCAAAGGACGAGTTTGCCGAAGCGGTTCAGCCCGCCGAGGCCGGTGCCTGGGACAGCCACTGGGCAGCACAGATCGGCCTGATCACCGCCGGCCTGGTGGCGCTGGTGTTCGGCTCGGACTACCTGGTGCAGGCCTCGGTCAGTTTTGCCAAGACCATGGGCGTGAGCGACCTTGTCATCGGCCTGACCATCGTCGCCGCCGGCACCAGCATGCCCGAGGTGGCCACGAGCATCGCGGCCGCGATCAAGGGCGAACGCGACATTGCGGTAGGCAACGTCGTCGGTAGCAACACGTTCAACATCCTGGGTTGCCTGGGCTTGTCGGGGTTGGTGTCGGGCGACCTGGGTCTGGCGATGGCACCATCGCTGCTGGCCTTCGATATCTGGGTGATGCTGGCAGTGGCTCTGGCCTGCCTGCCGGTTTTCATGACCGGCCGCGAGATCGCGCGCTGGGAAGGTGGCGTGTTCCTTGCCTATTACGTCGCCTACGTGGTCTACCTGATCCTGGCGGCGCAGCAGCACGATGCTCTGCCGGTCTTCTCGAGTGTGATGATGGGCTTTGTCGTCCCACTGACCGTGGTGACGCTGGTGGTGGTGATGATCCGCCGACCGGCCGCAGCCGGCGAGCCCACATGACGGCGCCCTTCGTGCAGCGGCTCCGCGAAACAGCATCAGGCTTCTCCCAGTGGGTGGCCGAACTCGAACTCTCAAGCCAATGGACTCAGAAAGGACTTCTTCAATGATCTATGCGACCCTCAAGACTCTGCATGTGCTGTCCATCATCGTGTGGGTCGGTGGCATGGTGTTCGTGCACTTCTTCTTGCGCCCCGTCGTCGCCGAGCTCGAACCGGCGGTGCGGCTGCGCCTCATGCACGATGTGCTCGGCCGTTTTTTTCAGACCGTACTTGCAGCCTCCTTGCTGACGTTGGTTACCGGTGTGTGGATGCTGGGCCGCGTAGCCAAGCAGGTGGTGCAGTCTGGAGGCAGCTTCGAGATGCCGCTGGCCTGGACCTTCATGGCGGTGATTGGCGTCGCGATGGTGGCAATCTTCATGCACATCCGCTTCGTGCTTTACAAGAGGCTGAGCCGTGCCGTTGCGGCGTCTGATTGGGTCGCGGGCGGTGCGGCCCTGGCACAGACCCGCAACTGGGTCGCGATCAATCTGGGCCTTGGCGTGCTGGTATTGCTCGTGACACTGCTGCGCTGAACGGCCCGTTCCAAACTTGCCGCGGGCCTGATCACCCGCCTGGCCTTGACGCGCCTTTGCATTTTCAAAACAGCAAGGCCGCGCCAAAAATACCCACCATAATGAAAGCCAGCGCGACTTTGGCTATGAGCCCCACCATGATCCCGCCCCATGTGGCGATGCCGACTTTGACGGCGCGTGTTTGATCTTTTTGTGCCAAGTACTCGCCCACGGCGGCACCGACCAAGGGCATGAGGAGCACGCCCACCAAGCCCATGAAAAGACCAAGCACCGTGCCCGCCGCCGCGCCCAGCAGGGCCAGTTTGCTGGCACCGGCTTTTTTGGCTCCCATGAGCCCGGCTACATACTCCAAACCCCAGGCCAATAACGCCAGCACACTGACCACCACCACGGTGGTCATGCCCACGCGAGCGAAGTCGTCTATCCAAGCCCCCAGCATGATGCCGCCCCAAACCAACACGGTGCCTGGCAGCACAGGCAGCACGGTGCCCGCCAAACCCAACAAAATCAAGGCGGCACACAAGACCCATAAAAAAGTAATTACCAAGATAAGCCCTCGAGGTCAAAATAAAGCGCGTAACGACTTTCATGTGGATATGTCTGATTGAACTTCAAGTGTTGGCCTGTATGACGAGATTGGCTGAGTAGCACTCAGCCAGCGATCACTCTGTGCGACTGTTCCTCAGAAACCTGCCGCCGGATCACCGATACGATGAATGTCTCTTCTGGGTCGAGGCTGTGTGAAAACTCAATATCAACCCAATTTCTGGGATCCTCTGACCATTGCCGAGTTCGTGAAAATCGATTGTAGACTGTTCTACAAGGCGACATGCTGATGGCAATCTGTGTTTCTAACGGTTCCACACAGCCTCGGTCGCCTCCTGCCGTCCCGCCAGCGCCGACTTTTCAAAACCCGCTCAGGCCGGCCCGCGTTCCGCGAGCCGGGCGCGGTATTCGCTCGGCGCGGCGCCGGTCCACTCCACGCAGGCGCGATAGAAGGCCGAGGGGTCGGCGTAGCCGAGTTCGGCGGCGATGACGGCGACGGGAATGCTGGTCTTGGCCAGCCGCGCGAGCGCGAGGTCGCGGCGCAGGGCGTCCTTGACCTGGCGGAAATTGACGCCTTCCTCGGCCAGCCTGCGATGCAGGCTGCGCGGCGAGAGGTGCAGCCGGA
Source organism: Pseudomonadota bacterium (assembly GCA_021849505.1). GTDB lineage: Bacteria > Pseudomonadota > Gammaproteobacteria > Burkholderiales > Rhodocyclaceae > Sulfuricystis. The sequence goes on along the minus strand of JAJZSW010000071.1, from coordinate 6,907 downwards.
CGGCCACCTCGCCGAGTCCGGGCAGGGCCGGCAGCGCGTCGCGCAGCAGGTCGCGCACGGCGCGCACGGTGTTGCGGTCGCGGCGGTAGAGCGTGGCGATGCGTCCCGGCGCGCCGGCGAGGAAGGCCTCGAGCGCGGGCTCGTCGCGCCGCAGCGGCAGGTCGAGCAGGTTGGCCTGGAAGCGCGCGAGCAGCGCCGGCGCGTCGAAGCGCGAGTTGGCGGTGTAGATCAGCGCATAGTCGGCGGCGTGCGGCGGGCGCGGGTAGGGGAAGTCGACGGCGTCGAGCGCGAGGCCGCGCCCGGCCAGCCAGCAGGCGAGGCCGTGGATCAGGCGCAGCAGCCACTCGTAGGCGAACACGCGGCCGGGGTCGTCCGGCGTCGCGGCGAGCGGGCGGGTTTCGGCGATGCGCAGCCAGCCGTAACCGCCTTCCCGCGCGACGCTCACCGCCAGGTCGGGCAGCAGCACGCCCAGGAAGCGCGCCATGCGCGCGAGCGCCTCGTCGAGCGAGTGGGCGCTCACCAGTGCGCGGGCGAGGAACTCGAAGCTGCCGCCGCGCAGCGGCGCGGAGAACAGGCCGAAGGCCTCGTCGTCGAGTGCCGCCGCGACGCGGTTGTACAGCTCGGCATAGGCGGCGATCGGCACACGGTACTCGGGCGCGGCCGGGTTGGCGAGGCTGGCCGGCGCGATGCCGGCGGGGGCGAGCAGCGGCGCGGGGTCGCGCCCGGCGCGCGCGAGGCCGGCGAGCATGCCGGTCACGAAGCCCATCGCCACGGTGGCGGAATTTGCCTTCCCTGCCCGCTGAATCACTGGTAATCCTTTACTGGCGCTTTCAAGACGGATTGGCGGATTTTGCACGAAGCTCGGCGGGGCTGGCAATGGCTTCGTGCGCGGCGCGGGCATAAGATTGCGTATCCATTGGAAGGAATGCCGCCATGTCCGACCCATCCATCACTGCCAAGCTCGCCCCCTACAAGCCGAAGCACAAGCTGCGCTTCGTCACCGCCGCCTCGCTGTTCGACGGCCACGACGCCTCGATCAACATCATGCGGCGCATCCTGCAGGCCACCGGCGCCGAGGTGATCCACCTCGGCCACAACCGCTCGGTGCAGGAGGTGGTGAATGCGGCCTTGCAGGAGGACGTGCAGGGCATCGCCATCACCTCCTACCAGGGCGGCCACATCGAATACTTCAAGTACATGATCGACCTTCTGAAGGCGGGCGGCGGCGCCGAGATCAAGCTGTTCGGCGGCGGCGGCGGGGTGATCGTGCCGGAGGAGATCGCCGAACTGCACGCTTACGGCGTGACGCGCATCTACTCGCCCGAGGACGGCGCGCTGATGGGGCTGCAGGGCATGATCAACGACGTGGTCGCGCAAAGCGATTTCGACCTGACCGAGAAGGGGACGGTGGAGGCCGCGGACCTGGACTTGCGCGGCGGCAATTACCGTTTGCTGGCGCGTGCCATTACGCAACTGGAGAACGATCCGAACGGGAAGCTGGCGCAGTCAATCAGGAATACTGCCGTCCCGCCAGCGCCGACTTTGGGCATCACCGGCACCGGCGGCGCCGGCAAGTCCAGCCTCACCGACGAACTGATCCGCCGTTTCCGCCTCGACCAGGAGGACGCGCTGAAGATCGCCATCATCTCGATCGACCCGTCGCGCAAGCGCACCGGCGGGGCGCTGCTCGGCGACCGCATCCGCATGAACGCCATCGAGCATCCCAACATCTTCATGCGCTCGCTGGCGACGCGCGACACCGGCAAGGAGATCTCCGCCGCGCTGCCCGAGGTGATCGCCGCCTGCAAGCTCGCGGGCTTCGACCTCGTTGTCGTCGAAACCTCCGGCATCGGCCAGGGCGACGCCGCCATCGTGCCGCACGTCGACGCCTCGCTCTACGTGATGACGCCCGAGTTCGGCGCCGCCTCGCAGCTCGAGAAGATCGACATGCTCGACTTCGCCGACTTCGTCGCCATCAACAAGTTCGACCGCAAGGGCGCGGCCGATGCGCTGCGCGACGTGCGCAAGCAGTACCAGCGCAACCGCGAGCGCTTCAAGGAATCCCCCGACGACATGCCGGTGTTCGGCACGCAGGCTTCGCGCTTCAACGACGACGGCGTGACCGCCTTGTATCAGGCGATCGCCGCGCATCTGCAGGCCAAGGGCCTCAAGCTCAAGCCGGGCAAGCTGCCGCAGGTCCAGACGAAGCAGTCCTCGCAGAGCCGCGCCATCGTGCCGGGCAATCGCGTGCGCTATCTCGCCGAGATCGCCGACAGCGTGCGCGGCTACCACAAGCATGTCGACGCGCAGGTGGGCATCGCCCGCGAGCGCCAGAGCCTGCGCACCGCCAAGGCGATCTTCGCCGGCTGCCAGAAGGACGGCAAAGACTTCGACGAGCTGATCGCCTGGAAGGACGGCCAGCTCGATCCCAAGGCGAAGAAGCTGCTCGAGATGTGGCCGGATACCGTCAAGGCCTATGCCGGCGACGAGTACGTGGTGAAGATCCGCGACAAGGAGATCCGCACTGCGCTGACCCACGAGACGCTCTCCGGGACCAAGATCCGCAAGGTGGTGCTGCCGAAGTTTTCTGACGAGGGCGAGACCCTGCGCTACCTGATGAAGGAGAACGTGCCCGGCAGCTTCCCCTTCACCGCCGGCGTGTTCGCCTTCAAGCGCGAGAACGAGGACCCGACGCGCATGTTCGCCGGCGAGGGCGACGCCTTCCGCACCAACCGCCGCTTCAAGAAGGTGTCGGAGGGCATGCCGGCCAAGCGCCTGTCCACCGCCTTCGACTCGGTGACGCTCTACGGCTGCGACCCCGACGAGCGCCCCGACATCTACGGCAAGATCGGCAACTCGGGCGTGAGCATCGCCACCCTCGACGACCTGAAGGTGCTCTACGACGGCTTCGACCTCTGCGACCCGGCGACCAGCGTGTCGATGACCATCAACGGGCCGGCGCCGATGATCCTGGCGATGTTCTTCAACACAGCGATCGACCAGCAGTTCGAAAAATTCAAGGCCGACAACGGCCGCGAGCCGACCGAGGACGAGGCCGAGAAGATCCGCGAATGGACGCTGTCATCGGTGCGCGGCACGGTGCAGGCCGACATCCTCAAGGAGGACCAGGGCCAGAACACCTGCATCTTCAGCACCGAGTTCGCGCTGAAGATGATGGGCGACATCCAGGAATTCTTCGTGCACAACCAGGTGCGCAACTTCTACTCGGTGTCGATCTCCGGCTACCACATCGCCGAGGCCGGCGCGAACCCGATCTCGCAGCTCGCCTTCACGCTCGCCAACGGCTTCACCTACGTCGAGAGCTACCTGGCGCGCGGCATGCACATCGACGATTTCGCGCCGAACCTCTCCTTCTTCTTCAGCAACGGCATGGACGCCGAATATTCGGTGATCGGCCGCGTCGCGCGCCGCATCTGGGCCGTGGCGATGAAGCACAAGTACGGCGCCAACGAGCGCTCGCAGAAGCTCAAGTACCACGTGCAGACCTCGGGCCGCAGCCTGCACGCGCAGGAGATGGCCTTCAACGACATCCGCACGACGCTGCAGGCGCTGATCGCCGTCTACGACAACTGCAACAGCCTGCACACCAATGCCTACGACGAGGCGATCACCACGCCGACCGACGAATCGGTGCGCCGCGCCATGGCGATCCAGCTCGTCATCAACCGCGAGTGGGGCCTGGCGAAGAACGAGAACCCCAACCAGGGCGCCTTCATCATCGACGAGCTGACGGATTTGGTGGAAGAAGCCGTGCTCAAGGAATTCGAGGCCATCGCCGACCGCGGCGGCGTGCTCGGCGCGATGGAGACCGGCTACCAGCGCGGCAAGATCCAGGAGGAGTCGCTTTACTACGAGCATAGGAAGCACGACGGCTCGCATCCGATCATCGGCGTGAACACCTTCCGTAATCCGCAAGGCGACGTGCCGACGCATGTCGAATTGGCACGTTCGACCGAGGAAGAAAAGCAGTCGCAGATCAGGCGCCTGCGCGACTTCCAGCAGCGCAACGCCGCCGCCTCAGGCCCGATGCTGCAGAAGCTCAGGCAGACCGTCATCGACAACGGCAACGTCTTCGCCGTGCTGGTCGACGCGGTGCGCGTCTGCTCGCTCGGGCAGATTTCAAGCGCGCTCTACGAGGTCGGCGGGCAGTATCGGCGCTCCATGTAATACTCGGCGCCGGCGGGGCGGCGATTGCCATTGCCGCTATGTTGATGATTGACCTGGATTGGTCGCGTCTGGGATACTCTGCTTTTGTTAAATGTCTCCGGCTAACGCAATGGGTGCAATCGAGGGAAGGCAGGGCGCGCACATTGCGTCCAAATTTCAGACAGACAAGTCAATGGTCTTGTTTGCGGGCGATTGTATTAGTCTCTTGCGCAGTATTCCGGATAACAGCATCCGCCTTGTAGTGACATCGCCCCCTTATAACCTGGGCAAGTCTTACGAGCGAAAAGGAGATTTCGACAAATATCTGGCTTGGCAAGACGAGGTTATCGGGGAGTGCATCCGTGTCTTGCATCCTCAAGGGAGCCTGTGCTGGCAGGTCGGTAACTATGTCCATGAGGGCGAAATCGTCCCTCTCGATATCGCGCTCTATTCCTCTTTCAAGCGGCGCGGAATGAAAATGCGCAATCGGATCATTTGGCACTTCGAGCACGGCTTGCACTGCACCAGAAGGCTTTCCGGTCGGCACGAAACCATCATGTGGTTCACCAAATCAGATGACTACCTGTTCAATCTGGATGCCATTCGGGTGCCGCAAAAATATCCGGGGAAAAAACACTTCAAGGGACCCAAGGCGGGCCAATACTCGTGCAATCCTCTGGGCAAGAATCCGGGTGACGTTTGGGTCATACCTAACGTGAAGAATAATCACGTGGAAAAAACCATCCATCCATGTCAGTTTCCAATCGAACTGGTTGAGCGATTGGTGCTGTCGATGACGGAGCCAGGTGATTGGGTTCTGGATCCGTTCGCTGGAGTTGGTTCGGCATTGGCTGCCGCCGCAAGACACGGACGCCGCGCCGTGGGCGCGGAGCTAGACAAAGAATATGCCGAAATCGCCAAGCAGCGCCTGCTGCAGGCCAATAGTGGCGTTCTTCCGGTTCGCGCCATGGGGCAGCCTGTTTATGATCCATCTCGTTCTGGCAAGTCGCTGACGATGCAGCCTTGGGCCAACAGCAAGACCTCAGCCATCGGCAGCCAAATGGTGTTGCTCGATTCAGCCCGCGCCCAGTACAAGGTCAAGAAATGAAAATTGTCGAAACCTATTCGCATTTGAATGGCCTGGAGTTTCTCCTGGTTCACCGCCCCAAACTCTGGAAGCAGGTTCAGGCAGTGATTGCGGCGGTCGATGCGAAAGGCTGCAAGACCAAGGTAAGCAAGGAAGTCCGGATGAAGGGGCAACTCAAATACAGCCCCATCGAAATGAATACTCGCTTTTCCACCTTGCTACGCGATCAGGAATGGAAGGAAAGTCGTGTGTCGTATTGGGTGACGCGAAGTGAAAAGTTAATTCGCAGCACGATCCCCTTGCTGCCAGATGCACAGAAAAAAGAAATCGAAGCTGCCGGCGAAGAACCAATCTTCAGCTACAACCAGACCGACTTCGTCAAGGACCGGGTCGCTATCGAGGTTCAATTCGGGAAATACGCGTTTGTAGCCTACGATTTGTTCGTCAAGCATCTGGCCTTTTATGTGAGGGATCAGATTGATGTTGGGATCGAAATTCTGCCGATGAAGTCATTGCAGGCTGAAATGTCTTCCGGCCCTGGTTACTATGAAGGCGAGCTTTATAACGTCATTCGCAACGGCAGGGGAGTGCCAGCGGTTCCCCTTGTGATGATTGGGATCGCGCCTTAAGCACCGACTCTCGCGGCAAGGGCACATTGCATTTGCAATACAAGCCCCCAAAAACTCGGCGCTGGCAGGACGGCACTGGCGCTATTCGTGCGCCGGCTGCAGCCGCCATGCGCCCTCGCCGGTCAGTTCCAGCACCTGCCGGTGGAACGGGCGCAGCACCGCGTGGTGGGTGACGCTGACCGGGGTGACGCCGGCGGCGACCAGCTCGCTATAGAGGCGTTCCTCGTTGGCCGGGTCGAGCGCGCTGGTGGCCTCGTCGAGCATCACGTAGCGCGGCTTGGCGAGCAGCGCCCGGGCGAAGGCGAGGCGCTGCTGCTCGCCGATCGACAGCACTTTTTCCCAGTCGCGTTCTGCGTCGAGGCCGCCGAAGCGCTCGGCCAGGTCGGGCAGGCGCGCGCGATCGAGCAGGCGCATCAGCTCGACGTCGGCGACCTCCTGTTCGGTGTGCGGGTAGAGCAGCTGGCTGCGCAGCGAGCCGAGGATCATGTAGGGCTGCTGCGGCAGGTACATGATCTCCCGTTCGGGCGGCTGCACGATGCGGCCGCTGCCGCGGTACCAGAGTCCGGCGAGGGCGCGCAGCAGCGAGCTCTTGCCCGCGCCGCTGGCGCCGGTGATCATCAGCCCCTGTCCCGGTTCGATGGCCAGCGACAGATCTCTGACGATGATGCGCTCGCCGCCGGGGGTCAGCAGGGTGAGGTGATCGAGCGCCAGGGTCGGGCCCTCCGCGGTTTCGATCAGCCCCTGGCCGTGCAGTCGGGCGCCGGGCGGCAGGGCGAGGACGCGCGAAAAGGTGTTGAGGCGCTCGATGCCGGCCGCGAAGCGGCTCAGGCCCTCGAAGTTCTCGACGATCACCGAAACGGCGGACAGCACGATGGCAAAGGCGCCGCCGGCCTGCACCGCCTTGCCGACCTCGAGTTCGCCGGCCAGCACGGCCGAGGCGACGATCGCGCTCGGCAGGATGATGGTCAGCGAAGTGTAGGCGTACTGGAACAGGTTGAGATGCAGTTGCTTGCGGATCAGCCGG
>JAJZSW010000070.1 GCA_021849505.1 Pseudomonadota bacterium | reverse complement strand
CGGGCGCCTGTACCTTGCACTGACGCCGCGTCCGATCCCGGTGACCCGACCGCTCGACGTGGCGGTGACGGTCGAGGGCCTGCGCGCCGACAAGGTGGCCGTCGATTTCGCCGGCGTCGACATGAACATGGGCTACAACCGCATCACATTGCAGAGCGTCGATGCGCAACGTTATGTCGGCCAGACCACGCTGCCGGTCTGCGTCACCGGCCGCATGCTGTGGCAGGCGACCGTGCTGGTCGATGCCGGCAGCCAGCGCGTCGCCGTGCCCTTCCGCTTCGAGGCCGGACGTTGACATGAGAATATTGCTGATCGCGCTCAACCTGCTGCTGATTGCCGCCATCGTCGGCGTGTGGTTCTTCTGGCATCCCCAACCCGAGGAGGCGCCGCTGCCCGGCACCCATGCCGAAAAGCTCGGCCGCGACATTCCGCCGGCGGGAGATGCGACGCCCGTCAGGTAAGCAGCGCGGCGAGGCGGCGGGCGGCGCGGTCGGCGCCGTCGAAAGTCGGCGCTGGCGGGACGGCACTGCGCAGGCAGGACTCGAGCGTCGCCCCGAGATTTCCGGCCTGCAGGTCTCCCGCCGACACCTCCGCGCAGCGGGCATGCGCGTGCAGCCAATCGATCAGGCAGTCCTGCTCGGGCCAGCCGTCGGCGCGGCGCTGGTAGAGCACGGCCGTGCCGTTGCAGGCGGCCTCGGCGAAAGTGCCGTAGCCGGGTTTGGCCACCACGGCATCGACCGAACGCAGCAGGTCGGCGAAGGGCCAGCCCAATGGTTCGAAGGCGTGCATGTCATTGCGCTGAACATTCCATGATTGCGGCACGAGCCAGTGCGTGTTCGGCAGGGCCGGCCAGCCTTCGACCGGCAGCCGCTTCGGGATGCCGCCCAATGCAATCATCACGACGCGTGCCGTCTCGCCAGCGCCGACTCTTGTGCGCAGTTCGCCGCGGCGCGCATTGCCGCTCTCGGCGAGCGTTCCGATGTCCGCGATGTCGTCGAGCCCCGGCATCGGCATGCCGGGCGTGGTGCGCAGGAAGGCGGCGCCGCGATAGGCAGCGAGCATCTCGGCGTGGATGGCGTCCCGGTCGTAATAGTGGGCGTAGAGGCCGGCCCAGTTGAGCGAACACAGCGCCACGGCGGGCAGCCGCAATCGTGCCGCCGCCGCGAGGGGAATATAGGAAACGTTGGCGAACACCGCGTCGGCGCCGAGGGTGCGCAGCAGGGCGGCGTCGGCCTCGACCCGCGCGGCGTAGTCCGCATGCAGCGCGCGGTAGCGTTCATGGGTGGCAGGGCGATCGATCGTCAGTGCGTCCATCATCACGAAGCCGAAATCGCTGGCGGCGGCGATGTGGCCAAACGGCGCCTGGAGGCGCTGCCGCAGCTTCTCTGTCGGCAACCCGCTGCGCAGCGTGATGCGCAGGCCCGGACGCAGCTCGATGAGCCGGTTCAGCACCGGCGCGGTCTGCGCGAGATGGCCGTAACCGTGCGAAGAGATGTCGACAAACAGGTGAGCCATCAGAACTGCTTCGCGCGGTCGCCCTCGCTGGCGATGGCGACGAAATGCGCCAGTCGCTGCGCGTCGAGGGTGCCGGCAGCGATGCCCTCCTTGATCGCGCAGCCCGGTTCGTTCCCGTGCTTGCAGTCGCGGAAGCGGCAGTGGCCCAGCAGCGGCACGAACTCGGCGAAGCCCAGCTCGATTTCGCCGCGCGTCAGGTGGGCGAGGCCGAACGCCTGCAGCCCCGGTGAATCGATCAGTGCACCGTTTTCGAAAGCATAGAGGCGCGCGTGAGTGGTGGTGTGCTTGCCGGAATCGAGCGCAGTGGAGATCTCGCGCGTCGCCGCACCGGCATCGGGAATCAGCGCGTTGATGAGCGTCGACTTGCCCATGCCGCTCTGGCCGACCAGTACCGTCATCTGTCCGGCCAGCCATGGCCTGAGCGGCGCGGCGTCGGCCAGGGCGCTGAGTTCGATGACAGGAATCTCGAGCGCCGCAAAGGGCGCGAGCTGTGCGCGCGCGGCAGGCAGTGCGTCGGCCAGGTCGCACTTGTTGAGCACGATGAGTGGCCGCAGCTTTTGATGCGCGGCGGCAACGAGCGCGCGCGAGATCAGCTCGGTCGAGAAAGCGGGTTCGGTGGCGACCACCAGCACGATCTGCGTCGCGTTGGCCGCGATGATCTTTTCCTTCCACTGGTCGCTGCGGTAGAGCAGCGAAGTGCGCGGCGCATGGGCGAGGATCTGCGCTTCGTTGTCGTGCAGCGGGCCGAGCGTGACGCGGTCGCCGCAGGCGTAGAGGCTTTTCTTGCCGCGCGGGATGCCGCTGACGACGCGGCCGTCGGCGCGGGTGACTTCGTAGTGCCGGCCGAAGGCGGCGGTAACGACGCCTTCTCGCATGTTCGCGGCGGTAACGATGCCTTCGCGTTCGTTTGCGGCGGTGATGGTGCCGCTCGGCTTCAAGCCGCGAACAGCGCGTCGAGGCGGGCCGCGCAGGCGAAATCCTTGTCGGTCAGCCCGCCGGCGCTGTGGGTGCTGTAGCGCACGACGCAGCGGTTGTAGCCGACCTCGAGATCCGGGTGGTGGTCGGCGCGATGGGCGATCCACGCCCCCGCATTCACGAAGGCCATGGTCTCGTGGTAGTTCGCGAAGCGGTAAGTCTTGACGATGGCCTGGCCCTCGCGCGTCCAGCCGTCAAGGGCGGCGAGGCGGGCGGTGATCTCCTGTTCGTTCAGCATGGCGCGGGTTCCGGTCGGGACAGCGATTTCAGGTGGGCGATGCGCACGCTCGCCGGCGGGTGCGAATCGTAGAACAGCGAGTGCAGCGGATCTGGCGTCAGGGTCGCGGCGTTGTCGCGATAGAGCTTGACCAGCGCGGCGACGAGTTCGCCGCCGTCGGCTTGCTGCGCGGCATAGGCGTCCGCCTCGAATTCGTGCTTGCGCGAATGCCAGGACATCAGCGGCCCGAAGGGGAAGGTGAAGACCGGCAGCACCAGCGAGAACAGGATCAGCGCCATGGCAGTATTCGGTGCCGTCTCGCCAGCGCCGACTTTCAATCCTTCATAGAACCAGGGCTGGTCGATGAGCTGGCCCAGCAGCCACAGCAGTGCGAGCGACAGCGCGGACATCACGACGATGCGCTTGACGATGTGGCGGCGCTTGTAATGGCCGAGTTCGTGCGCGAGCACGGCCTCGACCTCGCCGGGCGCGAGCTTCTCGATCAGCGTGTCGAAGAAGACGATGCGCTTGCTGCGGCCGAAACCGGTGAAATAGGCGTTGCCATGCGCCGAGCGCTTCGAGCCGTCCATCACGAACAGGCCGGAGCTCGCGAAGCCACAACGCGCCAGCAGGGCCTCGATGCGCGACTTGACCTCGCCCTCGGCGAGCGGCGTGAACTTGTTGAACAGCGGCGCGATCACGGTCGGGTAGAGCAGCAGCACGAGCAGGTTGAAGGCCAGCCAGGTCATCCAGACGTACAGCCACCACTGCGCGTCCATCGCATCCATCAGCCAGAGCACGAGCAGCAGCAGCGGCGCGCCGATCAGCACGGTGAGGATCAGCTGCTTGACGAGGTCGGTGACGAACAGGCCGGGCGTCATCTTGTTGAAGCCGAAGTCGGCCTCGAGCCTGAAGGTGCGGTACAGCGCGAACGGCAGGCCGACGAGGAAGCCCGCGACGCCGACGCTGGCGAACAGCGCGAGGCCGTAAAGGTAGGGCGCAGCGGCGAATTGCGCGCGCCAGAAGGCGTCGAAGGCGGCCAGCAGGCCGCCGAAGGTGAAGACGAGCAGCAGGCCGACATCGACCGCGAGTTCGACGAGGCCGAGCCGCAGCTTGGCGGCGGTGTAGTCGGCCGCCTTCTGGTGGTCGGCGAGCGGAATGCGGTCGGCGAACTCGCCGGGTACGGCGGCGCGATGCGCCGCGACGTGGCGCATCTGGCGCAGTGCCAGCCAGACGCGCAGCGCGGTGGTCAGCGCCAGCATCGCGAGAAAGACGGTCGAGAAAACAGCAGCCATGAGTCGGAAAATGGGTCAGGTATGCAAGAATGCAAGCGGTTCATTCTTGGAAAGTTTGCAGTATGGCACAAGACCAAAACGCCCTCGTCTGGCTCGACATGGAGATGACCGGGCTCGATCCCGACCGGGATCGCATCATCGAACTGGCGATGGTGATCACCAATTCGCAACTCGAAGTGATCGCCGAAAGCGCGGTCTGGGCCGTGCATCAGGACGATGGCGTGCTGGCCGCGATGGACGACTGGAACAAGAAGACGCATGGCAAGTCCGGCCTGATCGACCGGGTGAAGGCCTCGCCGCTCGCCGAGGCCGAGGTCGAGGCGCAGGCGCTGGCCTTCCTCAAGCACTACGTGCCGAGCGGCAAGTCGCCGATGTGCGGCAATTCGATCTGCCAGGACCGCCGCTTCATGGCGCGCCACATGCCCAAGCTCGAAACCTGGTTCCACTACCGCAACCTCGATGTCTCGACGCTCAAGGAACTTTGCAAGCGCTGGACGCCGGAGATCGCGAAGGGCGTCAAGAAGGGCGGCAAGCACGAGGCGCTCGCCGACATCTACGAGTCGATCGAAGAACTCAAGTACTACCGGGAGCACTTTCTGAAAATCTGAAAGTGATGGCGCCAGCTTCCTGAAGTTTCAATCGACCCGCCGGTCGAGATACCAGCGCTCCTTGCGGTCGCTGGTGCGCCCGCCCTGCCAGACTTCGGTCCAGCCGTCTGGGACTTTCCGGTTTCTTTCGGCGATCGTCAGGCGCCAGCCGCAGGCCGGCTGGCGGCCGGCCGCCACCGTGCGGATGCCGGCGAAATAGTCGAGCGAAGCGCGGTGGGCGTGGCCGAAGTCTCCGCGTTCGATGCAATCGACGCCCTGCGGCAGCGCCTGCTTCAGCGCCAGCGCCACCGGGCGGTAAGTCATCCCGTGGTCGATCCACGCGAGCCAGAGAGCGGAAATCAGCACCCACATCAGGGTGACGCCGGCCGCCCAGCGCAGGCTGGCGCGCCAGCTGGCGCGGCGCAGTCCCCAGGTCAGCAGCCAGGCGAGCGTCGCGATGATGGCGCCGCCCAGCGCCACGATCCCGTAGTCCACGGTGTGTCCCGCCGCCAGCTTGGCGAAGTTGTTGGCGATCTTCGGCGGCCAGCCGAGCGACTGCGCGCTGGCCCCCAGCCAGATCAGGGTGGCGACGAAGCTGAAGGTCATCACGCTGAACCAGTCGAAGGCATTCGCGGCACCGCGCCGCAGCCGGTCGGCGCCGGCCGCGGCGACCAGCGCCAGCGGGACGATCAGGGGCAGGACAGCGAGGGAACGAGGTGCGCCGCTGAGGAACCAGGCCAGCGTGACGACAACCCCGAACAGGGGTAGCAGCAGGCGGTCGATCTGCCGCCGCAGCAGCCAGAAACTCCAGAGCGCGAGCGGCCACAGCGGCCAGACCGCCCAGACCAGTTGTTCGAAATGCCGGCTGACGGGCAGGCCGCGCGCGCGCGTGGCCTCGGCGAATTCGTTTTGCCACCACTGCGCCCAGAACCCCGGCGCCTGCTGCGCAAGCAGCCAGGGCCAGGCGGCGAGCAGGGGCAGGGCGACCAGCAGCGCGAGCGCGAAACCCTTCCAGTCGCGGCGGAATTGATGACTGTGGGGGGCCAACATCATCGGCGCTGGCAGGACGGCAACGGCCATGATCAAACCGACCAACCCGTGCGCCAGGAAGGCGAGGCCGAGGCCGAGGCCGAGCAATGGCGCGCCCCGGGCCTTGCCTTGCCGGCTCAGGCCGCCACCCCACCAGGCGAGCGCGGCGCAGGCGAGTCCGGCGATCGCCGGCTGGGCTTCGTGCATCGGCAGCAGCAGGCCCAGCGTGCCGATGGCCAGCAGGGGCGCGATGCGGCCGGCGGCGTCGCCATGGAAGCTGCGCGCCGCGCCGGCGAGGAAGAAGAGAAACAGCGCGCCGAAGACCGTCGTCGCCAGGCGTGCGGCAGCGTGGAAGCCGAGCCAGCCGCCCAGCAGCTGGCCGAGCAGGGCGGCGACCCAGTGGTAGAGCGGGGCGGTGTGGGGCCAGGCTTCGCCGGCGACGGCAGGGACCAGCCATTGTCGCCATTCGTCCTGCGTGGCGAAGCCGTGGGCGATGCCGATATGGATCGCGTCCTCGGTCTTCCACGGGTCGTGACCGGTGACGCCGATCAGCAGGTAGAGGCCCGCCAGGACGACGACGGCCAGCGTCGGCAGACGCGGGGAGTGGTCCTGTGAATTGAGCAGCGGGCCGAGATTCATGGGGCAAGAAAGCAAAAAAGGCAGCCACGGCTGCCCCTATGAAAAGGCAGCGCAAGCCGCTGCCTTGTCAGCATGAACCGATGCCGGTCAGGCAGCGGCGCCGGCGCGTTTGTACTTCTGCTTGAAGCGCTCGACGCGGCCGGCGGTGTCGACGATCTTCTGCTTGCCGGTGTAGAAGGGATGGCAGGCCGAGCAGACTTCGATGTGCAGCGGCTTGCTGTTGGTCGAGCGCGTGGTGAACTTGTTGCCGCAGCTGCAAGTCACTTCGATCTCGTTGTACTTGGGGTGGATGCCTTCTTTCATGTTCGTATCCTTAAATCCGGAGATGCCCGCTTCGGTTTCGCGGAAAGCCGCGCATTATCCTGAAAAGCTGCTGAAAAATCAACTGCGATTAGCTGCCGCGGCGCATCGCGTCGAAGAACTCCGCGTTATTCTTGGTGGCCTTGACCTTGTCGAGCAGGAATTCGGTCGCTTCGAGGTCGTCGAGGCCGTACATCAGCTTGCGCAGCACCCAGACCTTCTGCAGCACGTCGGGTTTTTGCAGCAGTTCCTCGCGGCGCGTGCCGGAGCGGTTGACGTTGATCGAGGGGTAGACGCGCTTCTCGGACATGCGGCGATCGAGGTGAATCTCGGAGTTGCCGGTGCCCTTGAATTCCTCGTAGATCACCTCGTCCATGCGGCTGCCGGTGTCGATCAGGGCGGTGGCGATGATCGTCAGCGAGCCGCCTTCCTCGATGTTGCGCGCGGCGCCGAAGAAGCGCTTGGGCTTCTGCAGGGCGTTGGCGTCGACGCCGCCGGTCAGCACCTTGCCGGAGGCCGGCTGCACGGTGTTGTAGGCGCGCGCGAGGCGCGTGATGGAGTCGAGCAGGATGATCACGTCCTTCTTGTGTTCGGTCAGCCGCTTGGCCTTCTCGATGACCATCTCGGCCACCTGCACGTGGCGCGTGGCGGGTTCGTCGAAGGTCGAGGCGACGACTTCGCCGCGCACCGTGCGCGTCATCTCGGTCACTTCCTCGGGACGCTCGTCGATCAGCATGACGATCAGTACTGCTTCCGGGTGGTTGGCCGAGATGGCGTGGGCGATGTGCTGCAGCATCACGGTCTTGCCGGACTTCGGCGCCGAGACCAGCAGGCCGCGCTGGCCCTTGCCGATCGGCGCGATGATGTCGATGACGCGGCTGGTGATGTTCTCCTCGGCCTTGATCTCGCGCTCGAGGCGCAAGTGCTGCGTCGGGTGCAGCGGCGTCAGGTTTTCGAAGAGGATCTTGTTCTTGCAGATTTCCGGCGATTCGCCATTCACCTTGTCGAGCTTGACCAGCGCGAAGTAGCGCTCGCCGTCCTTCGGGGTGCGGATCTCGCCCTCGATGGTGTCGCCGGTACGCAAATTGAAGCGGCGGATCTGCGAGGGCGAGACATAGACGTCGTCGGGGTTGGCGAGATAGGAGGTGTCGGCGGAACGCAGGAAGCCGTAGCCGTCGTTCATCACTTCGAGGCAGCCGTCGCCGTAGATGACCTCGCCCTTCTTGGCGTGCTCCTTGAGGATGGCGAAGATGAGTTCCTGCTTGCGCAGACGGTTGGCGCCCTCGATGCCGACGGTGGTCGCCATGTCGATGAGTGCGCTGACGTGATGGTTCTTGAGTTCGGAAAGCTGCATGGTTGTGTTTGGGGTGAACGCGGGCGAAGGATGCCCGGAATCGAGAAAGCTGCGTGGGGAGGTGGTGTGCTGCGCGACAGGCGGAGGAGGGAGCCTGTCGTCCGAAATCGCCGCGGGTTGCTCAGGAACCGCCGTGCGACTTCGGGACGAATGTAATGGGATTACAGGTTGCTGTCAATAAAGGCGGTGAGCTGCGACTTGGAAAGGGCTCCGACCTTGGTGGCCTCGACGTTGCCGCCCTTGAACAGGATCAGCGTCGGGATGCCGCGGATGCCGTATTCGCCCGGCGTCTTGGGGTTCTCGTCGATGTTCAGCTTGGCGACCTTGAGGCGGCCGTGGTAGTCCCGCGCGACATCGTCGAGGATCGGGGCGATCATCTTGCAGGGACCGCACCACTCGGCCCAGTAGTCGACGAGAACGGGAATGGGGGATTCCAGCACGTCGCTCTTGAAGCTTGCATCGGTGACGTAATGGATATGTTCGCTCATGGTTGCCTCGAATGGAGAATGGCGGGGGGATGGGAATGGGTCAGATTTCGAGATTGTCGATCAGGCGCGTGCTGCCCAGCCGGGCCGCCGCGAGCACCACCAAGGGTGGGTTTCCATCGACGGGGGGGGATTGTAGATCAATTCTTTTGCGCACGGAAATGTAGTCCGGCGCCCAGCCCCGGGCGCGCAGTTCGGCGAAGGCCGCGGCTTCGAGCGCGGCGAAATCGCGATTGCCGGCGCGCACGGCCTCGGCCAAGCGGCTCAGGCAGCGATGCAGGCGGGGCGCTTCGGCGCGTTCGGCGGCGGAGAGATAGCCGTTGCGCGAGGACAGGGCGAGGCCGTCTTCCGCGCGCACCGTTTCGCCGGGAATGACTTCGATCGGCAGCGCGAATTCGCGCACCATCGCCGACAGCACCATGAACTGCTGGTAGTCCTTCTTGCCGAACAGCGCGGCCTGCGGCTGCACCACGGCGAACAGTTTCATCACCACCGTGGCGACGCCGCGGAAGTGGCCGGGGCGGAATTCGCCTTCGAGGATGTTGGCGTGCTCGACCGGCGGCTCGACGACGTAGCGCTGCGGTTCGGGATACAGCTCTTCCTCGCTCGGCGCGAACAGGTGGTCGACGCCGGCGGCGACGAGTTTCTCGCAATCCGCCGCGAAGGTGCGCGGATACTTGTCGAAATCCTCGCCGGGACGGAATTGCAGGCGGTTGACGAAGATCGAGGAAACGACCGTGTCGCCGTGCCCGCGTGCCTGGCGCATCAGCGTGGTGTGGCCTGCGTGCAGGTTGCCCATGGTGGGCACGAACACAATGCGGCCGGCCGCTTGCAGCGCGGCGCGCAGGCCGGCGATGGTTTCATGAACTTGCATCGGGGAGAACCGCAGCTCAGTAACAGTGCTCCGGAGCGGGGTAGCTGCCGTCCTTGACGGCGGCGACATAGGCGCTCACGGCACCTTCGATGCTCTGCGCCGCCGCCATGAAATCCTTGACGAAGCGGCCCTTCTTGCCCGGGTAAAGGCCGAGCATGTCGTAGAGCACCAGTACCTGGCCATTGCAGTCCGGGCCGGCACCGATGCCGATCGTCGCGCAGACCTTGAGCTCGCGCGTGATCTCGGCCGCCAGCGCGGAGGGCACCATCTCCAGCACCATCAGCGCGGCACCCGCGTCTTCGAGGGCGCGGGCATCGGCCTTCATGCGTTGCGCGCCGGCCTCGTCGCGGCCCTGCACGCGGTAGCCGCCGAGGGCATGGACGGATTGCGGCAACAGGCCGATGTGGGCGCACACCGGCACGCCGCGTTCGACGAGGAAATGCACGGTTTCCGCCATCACCTCGCCGCCTTCGAGCTTGACCATCTCGGCACCGGCGGCGAGCAGCCGTCCGGCGTTGCGGATCGCCTGCTCCTTCGATTCGTGGTAGGCGCCGAACGGCATGTCGCCGACGACCATCGGCCGCAGCGCCTGATGGGCGACGCATTCGACGTGATAGACCATGTGTTCCATCGTCACCGGCAGCGTCGAGGTCTTGCCCTGGATCACGTTGCCGAGCGAATCGCCGACGAGGATGACGTCGATCCCGCAGCGGTCCTCGAGCGCGGCGAAGCTGGCGTCGTAGCAAGTCAGCATCGCGATCTTCTCGCCGGCATGCTTCATGCGCGCCAGTTCGGGCAGGGTGATCGGCTTGTTGGAGGCGAGGTAGGTCATGGTTGTCGCTCGATAAACGATGCGAAAGGATACATCAAGGAAACTTACGCCAGCCTTTCGATTTTCTGGCCCGCCACGGCCGGGAGCAGGCCGGAAAGCGTGCCGTGACCGGGGATGACAAGATCCGGGGCGATCTCCGCCAGCGGCGCGAGCACGAAGGCGCGCTCGGTCAGGCGCGGATGGGGCAGCGTCAGCCCCGGCAGGTCGAGCTGAGTGTCGCCGTACAGCAGCAGGTCGAGATCGAGGGTGCGCGGTGCGTTCCTGACGGAGCGGACGCGGCCGAAGTCCGCCTCGATGGCGAACAGGCGGTCAAGCAAAGTCGGCGCCGGCAGGACGGCACTGTCGACTTCCAGCAGGGCCACGGCGTTGATGAAGTCGGGCTGGTTGCGGAGGCCGACCGGCGCGGTGCGGTAGAGCGAGGAGGCGGCAAGGAAGCGTGCAGCGGGAATGGCGCGCAGGGCCGCGAAAGCGGAGCGCACCGTCGCGACCGGGTCGCCGAGGTTCGCGCCAATGGCCACGTAGGCGACGCAGGCGGAAATGTGCATCTACGGCTCGGAAGTCGGCGCTGGCGGGACGGCACTTTCAGCAGCGTCGGCGGGGTTCTTCGCGTTGCTGCGCCGGCGGCGGCGCTTCTTCGGACCGGCGGTCTCGGGTTTCAGCAGCGCTTCGCGCTCGGCATTGCCGGCCTGCTCGAACTGCGCCCACCAGTCGGCGAGTTCCTGCGGCGCTTCGCCGCTTTCGGCGCGCAGGCGCAGGAAGTCCCAGGCGGCGCGGAAGCGCGCCTGTTCGACGAGGCGGAAGGGCGCGCGGCCGCCGCGCTTCTCGAAGCGCGGCTGCAGCAGCCAGATGTCCTTGATGTCGCCGGCGATGCGGCGCGTGATGGCGAGCTTTTCGCCCTGCGTGTCGAGCACCTCGTCCATTGCCGCATGCATGGCGGGCACCGGCAGTTGGCCATTCTTCTTGCGTGTTTCCCAGTTGGCCAGCACCTCGTGCCACAGCAGCGTGGCGAACAGGAAGCTCGGCGAGGTGCGCTTGCCTTCCTGCACGCGCCGGTCGGTGTCTGTCAGCGCGAGCATGACGAACCTCTCGCCGAGCGGCTGTTCGAGGATCACGTCGAGCAGCGGCAGCAGGCCGTGGTGCAGGCCGTCGGCGCGCAGGCGCCTGAGGCATTCGACCGCATGGCCCGAGAACAGCAGCTTGAGCATCTCGTCGAACAGGCGCGCGGCCGGCACGTTCTCGATCAGTTCGGCCATCTCGCGGATCGGCGCCTGCACCGTCGGATCCATGCGCAGGTCAAGCTTGGCGGAAAGCCGCACGGCGCGCAGCATGCGCACCGGGTCTTCGCGGTAGCGCGCGCGCGGATCGCCGATCATACGCAGCGTCTTGCGCTGCAGGTCGCGCACGCCGTGGTGGTAGTCGAACACCTGCCCCCTGGCGGGGTCGTAGTAAAGCGCGTTGACGGTGAAGTCGCGGCGGGCCGCATCCTCCTCCATGTTGCCCCAGACGTTGTCGCGCAACACGCGGCCATGCTCGTCCTTGAGCGTGTCTTCGTCGTGCGCGGCGCGGAAGGTCGAAACCTCGAGCGTCTCGGCGCCCTGCATCACATGCACGATCTGGAAACGCCGGCCGATGATGCGCGAGCGGCGGAACAGGCCGCGCACCTGGTCGGGCGTGGCATCGGTGGCGATGTCGTAGTCCTTGGGCGTGATGCCGGCGATCAGGTCGCGCACCGCGCCGCCGACCACGTAGGCCTTGAAGCCCGCCTGCTGGAGGGTTTCGCAGGTGCGCCGCGCGCCGGGCAAAACCTGCTCCGGGCGGATGCCATGCTGGTCCGGTCCGATGGTCTCGACCGGGTGGGGAGTGGGTTCGCCGCGCTTGAAGACGCGGCGCAACAGCTTGCGGATCATGGGGCGCGCATGATACCCGAAGACTCAGCGCAGGCTGAGGATGGGCCAGCCCTTGCGGGCGGCATGGGCGCGCAGTGTGTCGTCCGGGTCGACGGCGACCGGATGTGTCACGAGTTCCAGCAGGGGCAGGTCGTTGTGCGAATCGCTGTAGAAGGTGCTGCGCGCGAAGGCGCCCCACCAGAGCCCCGTTTCCTCGAGCCAGGCGTTCATGCGCACGATCTTGCCGGCCTTGAAGGCCGGCATGCCGCGCGGCGCGCCGGTGAACTGTCCGTTCTCGTGGGCGGGCACGGTGGCGATCAGGTGCGGGATGGCGAACTCGCGGCAGATCGGCCCGGTGACGAAGCTGTTGGTCGCTGTCACCAGCGCGCAGAGGTCGCCGGCATCGAGATGTTGCTGGACGAGGCGGCGGGCGGGCGCACCGATGATCGGCCGGATGCGCGTGTCCATGAACTCGCGGTGCCAGGCGTCGAGCTCGGTGCGCGCATGGCGCGCCAGCGGCGCGAGCTGGAATTTCAGGAAGGCGTGGATGTCGAGCGTGCCGGCCTTGTAATCGTCGTAGAAGGCCTGGTTCCTGGCCTCATGCACCTCGCGGTCGAGGACGCCCTTGGAGATGAGAAATTGCGCCCACTCGAAATCGGAGTCGCCGGAGAGCAGGGTGTTGTCCAGGTCAAAGAGTGCGAGGTTCATCGTCTTGCGGAACAAGTTGGAGTTGCAGGGCTTCCTTGAGCAGGGGCAGGGTTGCCGGGCGCTGGCGTTCGAGCGTCGCGCGGTCGAGGTGGTCGAGCACCGCCATCAGCGAGGGCAGGTCGCGCCGGCCGT
>JAJZSW010000008.1 GCA_021849505.1 Pseudomonadota bacterium | reverse complement strand
GGCGCGACGACCACCGCTGCGTGAGCAAGATATGGCCGCACATCGTCGACCGTGCCGGTGACCACGACACCCTCCCCAGCCAACGCCTGCACGGCCGGAGAGATTCTTCAGGACCGGCTGCAGATCAGCAGCGGCGGGGGCGGTGACGATAAGCCCCCGCAGCCCGGCTCTCCCGAGGCGCGTTTGGCGGATCAAGCAGCGGACACGTTTGCCCGGCAGGCCGAACTCACTGCCCGCCTCGAACAGGCTGAACAGGCCTACAACGAGCTGAAGGAACTCATCCTGCGCATGGAAGACCGCATGCTGGCGATCGAGAAGGAGCGGCTGCGGCTCGTCGAGGAAAGCCAGCAGAAATCCGACTGGGCGATCCCGCAGATCGTCCTGTCGATTTTGGGAGGCGGCATCGTGGGTGCAGCCGGCATGGTGCTCGCCCAAAACCGGCGCCGGCGCCGCGCAGCCGATGCGATCTTCGACATCGGCGAGATCCGCGACAAGTAATCAGCTGGCGCTAGCGCGTCTTGACCTGATGCACGGCCTTCTGCTCGACGGCGAAGACCGCCGCTTCGACCCGCGAGGTCAGATTCAGCTTGGCGAGGATATGGCGCACGTGGAGCTTGACGGTGTCGTGGCTAATGTCGAGTGCGCGGCCAATGGCCTTGTTCGACAGTCCTTGCGCCAGATAATCTAGGATTTCGCGCTCGCGGGCCGTCAGGTGCTGCAGGGCATCGATCTTCGGCGGCTGCGGCCCGCCCTGCAGCAGATGCACCAGTTTCAGCGTCATCGCCGGCGCTACGACGGTTTCCCCGCGCACCGCGCGCTGCACGGCATCGACCACGTCGTCCGGTTCCATGTCCTTGAGCAGATAGCCCTGCGCACCCGCGCCCATGGCGCTGGCGAGGTCATCCTGGTCATCGCTGACCGTCAGCACCAAGACGGGCCCGCGCCAGCCCTCGGCGCGCATCTGCCGCAACAGCGCCAGACCGCCGTGCGGCGGCATGTTGAGATCGGTGATGACGACATCCGGTGCCGTGGCTTTGAGCATATGCAAGGCTTCGTCGCCGTTGCCGGCAATGCCGGCCACCTGGATTGCGCCGCGTTGTTCGAGCAGTTCGGCGAGGCCCTTGCGGAACAGCGTATGGTCATCGACGAGCAATACGCGAATCTTTTCGTTTTCGGTCATGCGGCAACCCTGTTGTTGATCGGCCCGATCGCGGGAAAAGTCAGGCGCACGCGGAAGCCTCCCGCGGGCAGATTGGACACTTCGACGCGACCACCGATCAGCCGTGCGCGTTCGCGCATGATCGACAGGCCGAAATGGTCGCGCAGGTGGGGATGCTCGTCGAAGCCGCCGGTACGGTTGGCGATGGCGAAGAAACCCTGTCCGCCGCGACCATTGTCGTCGATCGTGACGACGTAGTGATCGCCCGCCCCCTCGAGGGTCAGGGTCGCGACGGAAGCGCCCGAGTGCCGTCCGACGTTGGCCAGCGCCTCCTGCACGATGAAGAACACCTGTGCTTCCTGGTCCACGCTGAGGCGCAGGTCGACGACGCGGTTGCGGTATTCGAGAGCAATGCCGGTACGATCCTGGAAACTCTTCGCCACGCCGGCCAAGGCTTGCTGCAGTCCCATCGGATTCATGCGGCTGCGGAACTGCACCAGGAGTTCGCGCAACTGCCGGTAGGCCTCGTCGACCGCCTGGCCGAGATCACCCGCATACTTGTTGACGGCGTTCTCGCTGACGCCGGCCGGATCGTGCAGGGCATCCTGCAGCAAGGCCATGCGCATCTTCATGTAGGCGAGCGTCTGGGCGAGCGAGTCATGAACCTCCGCCGCCATCATCTGGCGTTCGTTCATGAGCTTGATCCGCAGGTTCTCGCGCTTGAGATGCGCGTTCTCGAGCGCCATGCCGAGGTGCTCGCCGATCGACTTGAACAGCAGCGCAACCTCCTCGGGCAGCTCGAAGCGCTCGGGCAGGAACAGGTTGTAGGTGCCCTGCAGGCGCCCGCCATGCTGCAGCGGGACGACCACCATGGCTTGGCAGTCGCGCCCGAAGTAAGGGTGCTGGGTCCGCTTCGCGCAGACATTCAGGTCGATCTCGTAGCGCGAGTGATCGTCGGCGAGCGCGCCGCCGCAGTGACCGCAATCGATCGGCACCAGCCGCTCGCGCTCGACGACCTCATGCGGCAGTCCGCGTGCCGCGACCAGCCGCATGTGCTGGCCGTCGGTGGTCACCACGCGCACTGCGCCGGCGCTGGCCTTCGCGAGCCGCAACATGGTGCCGAGGAAGCGGCCGAGCAACTCTTCGACGTCATCTTCGTCGGCCAGATTCGCCGAGACCTCGGAAAAGATGTCGAGAACCTGCAGGCGCGTGCGCTCGTCGGTGTCCACTTCCGGCAGCGCGGGACGGAACTCGGCGGGGGCATCCATCAGGGTTTGATCACTCCGCAAACGTAAGGGCGCATTCTACCGTGGCATGCCGGTCGTCCAGATTCTTTACAGCGTGAGCGGCCATGCCCCCGAGAGTATTTTTTCGGCCCAGAGCAGCGCCGTGATGGTCTTGGCATCGGTGATTTCGCCATCGCGCACGGCCAGCAGTGCGTCGGCGACACTCATCTCGGTGACTTCCAGAATCTCGCCGTGATCGAGTTCGGCGCCGACGAACGTCAGCCCGTGCGCCCAGAAGATCTCGATCCGTTCGTCGGCATAACCGATGCATGGATGCATCGTCCCGAGGTGACGCCAGGTTTTCGCCTTGTAGCCGGTTTCCTCGCGCAGTTCGCGCCGCGCCGTGTCAAGGATGTGTTCGCCCGGATCGATCTTGCCCGCGGGAACTTCGAGAAACACCCCGCGCAGCGGATAGCGATACTGCCGCTCGAAGAGCAGCTTGCCGTTGTCCAGCACGGCGATCACCACCACGGCACCGGGATGCTTCACATACTCGCGCACCGACTCCACGCCATCGGGTAAGCGCACCTTGTCGGAGAACACCTTGAGCAGCCTACCGTCGAAAACCTGCTCACTGGCGAGGGTTTCCTCGGTGAAGTTCGATTCGTCCATATTCTCTGTAGGGTTTTGATTTGACTTGAACTTTACCAGATCAGCATCATCTTATAGACACATCAACAATTTTTTCACCCAACCCCGACAGGAGAACCAGATGTCCTTCATCCCCAACTTCGACAGCGACGGCGTCGTCACCGTCAACCGCGTCATCCTCAAGCCGCAATTCAGCGTGGAAGATCTCGAGGAACGCGTTGCCCTGCTCTGCGAGAACGTCAAGACCTACCATTCGGACACCGGCTTCGTCGGCGGGATGGTCGTCCTCAACAGCGGACAGGTATCGAACGAAGGCAGCACGATCGGCCAGGCGGTCGCGAATCCGCTGAAGGATCGCGAGGCGCTGATCATCACCTTCTGGCGCTCGTTCGAGGAGCACGAAGCCTCGCACCGCAGCGACACCTTCCAGCCGCTGTTCAAGCAGGTGCTTGAACTCTGCGAGAACGGCAACGAGGAAATCGCCTACCGCATGCTGTGGTCGGGCAAGGCCTACTCGCCCGCCGAGGCCGCCGAGGCCCGCGCCGCCAAGGAGCGCTACCTGCAAGCCGCATAAAAGTCGGCTCTGGCAGGACGGCACAAAATGACGAAGGGCCGCCCAATTTGTCCGGGTGGCCCTTCGTCTCTGTACCGCGGCGTGTCTACATCCTTTCCCAGATCGTCGTGATGCCCTGACCGCCGCCGATGCACATCGTCGCCATGCCGTACCTGGCATTGACGCGGATCATTTCGTGCAGCAGTTTGGTGACGATCACGGAGCCGGTCGCCCCGACCGGGTGACCGAGCGCGATCGCGCCGCCGTTGACGTTGGTTTTGGCGGGATCGAGGCCGAGGCCCTTGGCGACCGTGATCGACTGCACCGCAAAGGCCTCGTTCGACTCGATGACGTCCATCTTGTCGAGGGTCAGACCGGCCTTCTGCAGCGCGACCTTCGACGAGGGAATCGGTCCCTCGCCCATCACGTCGTTCGGCACGCCGGCAATGGCGTAGGAGACCAGACGCGCGATCGGCTGGTGGCCGCCGGCGGCCGCCTTGGCGGCATCGGCGAGTACGAGGAAGGCGGCGGCGTCGTTGATGCCCGAGGCGTTGCCGGCCGTCACCGTTCCGTCCTTCTTGAAGGCCGGCCGCATTTTCGCGAGGGTTTCCATCGTCGTACCGGCCTTCGGATGCTCATCGGTGTCGAACACGACATCGCCCTTGCGGGTCTTGAGCGTGATCGGCACGATCTGCGACTTGAAGCGGCCCTCGGCGATGGCCTTGGCGGCGCGCGCCTGCGACTCGACGGCGAAGGCATCCTGCTCCTCGCGCGTAATGCCGTGCTTGGCGGCGAGGTTTTCCGCGGTCACGCCCATGTGGCCGACGCCGAACGGGTCGGTCAGCACGGCGACCATCGCGTCGATGGCCTGCGTGTCGCCCATGCGCGCGCCGGAACGCAGTGCCGGCAACAGGTAGGCGCCGCGCGACATCACTTCGACGCCGCCGCCGATGCCGAAATCGGCATCGCCCAGCATGATGGCCTGTGCCACGTTGACGATCGCCTGCTGGGCGGAGCCGCAGAGGCGGTTTACAGCGAAGGCGGTGGAGTCCATCGACATGCCGCCCTGGATGGTCGCCACGCGCGCGACGTAGGGATAACGCACTTCGGTCGGGATGCAGTTGCCGACCGTGGCAAAGGTGACCTGCTTGGGATCGACGCCGGCGCGCGCAATGGCTTCCTTGACCACCAGCCCGCCGAGTTCGGCGGGTTCAAGCGTGCTCAGCGAACCGCCGAAGGCACCCACGGCCGAGCGCACCGCACTCAGTACTACGACTTCCTTGTTGGACATGTTCCACTCCTGGATATTATTAAATGGTTTGGGGATGGTTACAGGATCAAGCGCCCACCCAGCTGGCAACCGTCGGCAGGGCAAGCAACAACAGACATACCACCAGGGCCCGCCACACAAGCCCGATGGCGCTTTGCAGATGATCGACATCGGCATCGTCGCCCAGTCCCAGTTCGGGACGCGCCACGATGCCGCCCAACTCACCAGCTTCCGGCAGGGGCAAACCCAACCGGATTCCCAGCGCGCCGGCACCGCTCGAAAGAAGTATACCGGACGCTGCATCGGCCCATTGACTCGCCTGCGTGCGCCAGCAATACACGGCATCCTCGAAATCGCCGACGATCGCGAAGGTTGCCGCCGTCATGCGCGCGGGCAGCCAGTCGAGCACCTCGAAAGCGCGGCGGGCGAACTCACCGAACGACGGATGCCGGTCGAGCGGCCCGCCCGTGCGGGGCCAGTATTCCGCGGCCACCATGGCGAAACGGTACAGCACGGCGCCTGCGGGACCCAGCACGAGAAACCAGAACAGCGGCGCGAAGACATGGCGGTGCGAGGAAAGAATGCCCTGCTCGATCGCGAGGCGGGCAATGTCGGCGGAGCACAGTCGTTCGGCGCCCTGCCCGCGCCATTCCGCAAGGAGGTGCCGCGCCCGCTCGAGCTCGCCCATGCGCAACGCCAGCTGGATGTCAGTGAAGTAATGGCTGAACTGGCGAAAGCCCAGCAGGAAGTAGAGCACCAGCACGTCGAAGGCGAAGGCCAGGACCGGATGCACCTGGCTCAGCACGAGATGCAGGACCAGCACCAGCAGCGTCGGTACGGCGACCCCGGCGATCCAGGCGATCAAGCCATGCCGGTACTCTCCGCCATTGAAGCGCCGCTCGAGGAAATGCGCATAGGCGGTTTGCGCGGCGCGCAACTGCGCGGCTGGCAGGGCCCTGAACTGTTCGAGAACGAGGACGCAAAGAAGGCTGAGAAGGGTCATGGACGAGGGCAGGTTTCGCTGCCGCGCAGCGACCTTCCGAAGATATCACACTCCCCTTGCCGCCGACTTACCCCGTGCCGAGCAGGGATTCGCGCAGGCACACCAGCATGCCGGCGGTCGCCCCCCAGATGAAATACTCCTGCCATGGCACCGCCCAGTAGGTGCGCATCTGGCCGGCGATCTCCAGCGACTCGCGCCGGTAATTGGCGCCGTCCAGCAGGAATTCCAGCGGCGCTTCGAAGACGTCGGCCACCTCGAAATCGTCGAGGCGCAGATTCAGCGGCGGGAGTACCAGCCCCACCACCGGCGTCACGCAAAAGCCGGTGCCGGTGAAATAGTCCGGCAAGGTGCCGAGGACCTCGACCTGTTGCGGTTCGATGCCGACCTCCTCGCTGCTTTCACGCAAGGCGGTGGCGATCGGCGAGTCATCCCCGGCCTCGCACCGCCCGCCGGGGAAGCTGATCTGCCCGGCATGATCGCGCAGGTGGGCGGTCCGCTGGGTGAGCAACACCGTCAAGCCGCTCTGGCGCACGACGATCGGCACCAGCACGGCGGCCGCGACCGGTTCGCGCAGCTGCAGCGGCGCCTCGCTCACGACCACAGATGGCCATGCCAGCGGAAAACGCTGGCGCAGCCAGTCGGCGGTGAGCGATTCTGACAGGGCCATCCTCAATATCGCTGCGTCAGGGTCAGCGCAGTGCCGTCGCGCCGCATCTCCATGCGATTGAGGAAACTCATGCCGAGCAGCACGATCGGCATGTCGTGCTCATGCACGGTGGCATCGACGTCATGGAGCGTGATGTTGCCGACCTTGACGCTGGCCAGCCGCACGCGCCAGACACGCACCGCGCCGTTCGCGGTCATCGTCATGCCGGGCGTGCCCCTGGTTGCGTCGATGCGCGCCCGCCGGGCATCGCCGGCACCGAGCGAAATGAAGGTCGCGCCGGTATCGACGAGAAAGCGCATCGACGCGCCGTTGATGCTGCCCGGCGTGAAGAAATGTCCTTGTCCGTCCGCGGCCAGCACCAGACTGGGCTTCTCCGCCTTGGCCGCCGAGACCACCGATTGCCCGATCTGCATGCGCCGTCGCTTGCCGTCGATTTCGAAGACCGCGGCGCCCGGCTCGACCGCAACCAACTTGACGCCATCGACGGCAGCGCCCCCCAGTGCCAGAGTCTGCCGCTTGCCGCCATCGATCACCACCATCGCCTTGTCGGACATCAGGCCGACGAGCGCGAGATCGGCAGCGCCGGCCGGGGCGGACCAAAGCCCGGCGAGGATCGCCATACAATGTCCCAGTTTGATTCTGATTCCGCCGCACATGAAGCCCATCGCCATCTTTCGTCACTCCGCCGGGGAAGGTCCCGGCTATTTTGCCAGCTTCCTCGACGCCCATGCCATTCCGTGGCAGCTGATCGCCGTCGATGCCGGTGCAGCGCCGCCGCCGACCTGCACCGACTATGCGGGCCTGTGCTTCATGGGCGGCCCGATGAGCGTCAACGACGACCTCCCCTGGCTGCCGCCGGTATTCGAGCTGATTCGCTCCGCCGTCGCGGCCAAGGTGCCCGTCATCGGCCACTGCCTGGGAGGGCAGCTGATCAGCAAGGCCCTCGGCGGCGCCGTCACGAAAAATCCGGTCAAGGAACTCGGCTGGGGCGAGGTCATGGCGACCGACGCGGCCGCCCGCGACTGGCTCGGCGACCTGGAACGCTTCGCGGCCTTCCACTGGCATGGCGAAACCTTCGCGATTCCGCCGGGCGCCACACGCATCCTGCGCAGCGCGTACTGCGAAAATCAGGCCTTCGTCATGGGTCCGCATCTCGGCATGCAATGCCACGTCGAGATGACCGAAGCGATGATCCGCCTCTGGAATCGCCAGTGGGCCGAGGAGAATGCAGTACCCGGACCCTCGGTGCAGCGACCGGAAGAGATGTATGAGCGGATCGATGCCCGCATTGCCGCGATGCGCGTCGCCGCCGACCGCCTCTACGCGCGCTGGATTGGCGGTTTGGAATAGGAAGGTGCCGTTCCGCCAGCGCCGACTTTTGTTCAGTCGCGGAAGTTACCGTAGGTCAGCGGGTAATCCGTCACCGATTTCTTCACCAGCGCGATGGCTTCCTGCAGTACATCGCGCTTGGCGCCGGTGACGCGCACCGCGTCGCCCTGGATCGTCGCCTGCACCTTGAGCTTGCTGTCCTTGACCAGCTTGACGATCTTCTTCGCCAGTTCCTGCTCGATGCCGGTCTTGATCTTGAGTTCCTGCTTGGCCTTGTTGCCCGAGACCACCTGGACCGTGCCGACATCGAGGCGCTTGGTGCTCTCGCGCTCCTTCTTCTCCAATTCCGGAAACAGGATGTCCTTCACCTGGCCGAGTTGGAACTCGGAATCGCCCCAGATCGTGATGAGCTTGTCCTTCTCGTTGAGCTCGGCCTTGGCGCTCGTGCCCTTGAAATCGTAGCGGTTGCCGATGTGGCGCCCCGCCACGTCGACGGCATTCTTCAGCGCGACGAAGTCGGTTTCGGAGGTGATGTCGAAGGAGGGCATGGCGTACTCCGCTTAGCCGAAGTGGCAAACGTAATGGTAGGGTTCGCCGGTGACTTCGATGTCGAAGGACGAGTTGCCCGGCACCTTGAAGGACTCGCCTGCACCGCAGGCTTTCCAGTCCTCGCCTTTGAGCTTGTAGCGGCAGGCTCCGGCGACGGTTTCCATGATTTCCGGCGCACCGGTGTTGAACGTCAATGTGGCCGGCAGGATCACGCCGACGCTCTTCTTGGTGCCGTCGGGAAACTGCACGGTATGGCTCACGCACTTGCCGTCGAAATAGACGTTGGCCTTCTTGACGACGGAGACATTATCGAACTGGCTCATTTAGATACCCCACAGTTTCTCGATGATGGTTTTGGCGACGAAGCCCAGCATGCCGAAGGCCAGCACGAAGAACAGCGCAAAGGTGCCGATCTTGCCGGCTTTCGAACGATAGGCCAGTTCGCCGATGATGAACAGCATGTAGAGCATGAAGGCGCCGAGCCCGAAGGTGACTCCGAACCCGGCGATCTGTGCTTCGGTAAATCCGAAGAGCGTGCCTTCCATGCGCTACGGTGATCTCAGCGCTTGCCGCCGCGCTTGATGCGCGCGTTTGCCGCGATGCGCATGCGCAGGGCATTGAGCTTGATGAAGCCCTCGGCATCCTTCTGGTTGTAGGCGCCGGCATCGTCCTCGAAGGTCGCGATGGTCGGGTCGAACAGCGAGTCGGTCTGCGAATCGCGGCTGACGACGCTGACGCTGCCCTTGTAGAGCTTGACGCGCACCCAACCGTTGACGCTCTGCTGGGTATGGTCGATCAGCACCTGCAGCGCCTTGCGCTCGGGGCTCCACCAGTAGCCGCTGTAGACGAGGCTGGCATAGCGCGGCATCAGGTCATCCTTGAGGTGGGCAACCTCGCGGTCGAGGCAGACCGACTCGATGCCGCGATGGGCCTTGAGCAGGATCGTGCCGCCGGGGGTTTCATAGCAGCCGCGGGACTTCATGCCGACATAACGGTTCTCGACGAGGTCGAGCCGGCCGACGCCGTGCTTGCCACCGATCTGGTTGAGCGTGGCGAGCAGTTCGTGCGCCTTCATCTTCTTGCCATTGATGGCGACAAGGTCGCCGGACTTGAATTCGAGGTCGAGGTACTCGGGCGTGTTCGGCGCCTTCTCGGGCTTGACGGTCCAGCGCCACATCGCATCCTCGGCTTCGGCGGACGGGTCTTCGAGATGCCGCCCCTCGTAGGAGATGTGCAGCAGGTTCGCGTCCATCGAGTAGGGCGAGCCGCCCTTCTTGTGCTTCATCTCGATCGGGATGCCGTTCTTTTCTGCATAGGCGAGCAGTTTCTCGCGCGACAGCAGGTCCCACTCGCGCCAGGGCGCGATGACCTTGACGTTGGGCATCAGCGCATAGGCGCCGAGTTCGAAGCGCACCTGATCGTTGCCCTTGCCGGTCGCGCCGTGTGAAATGGCGTCGGCGCCGGTCTTGCGCGCGATCTCGACGAGGCGCTTGGCGATCAGCGGCCGGGCGATCGAGGTGCCGAGAAGATACTCGCCTTCGTAGATCGCGTTGCAGCGGAACATCGGGAAGACGAAGTCGCGCACAAACTCCTCGCGCAAGTCGTCGATATAGATGTTCTGCTTCTTGATGCCGAGCTTAATGGCCTTGGCGCGCGCCGGTTCGAGCTCCTCGCCCTGGCCGAGATCGGCGGTGAAGGTCACCACCTCGCAGCCGTAGGTATCCTGCAGCCACTTGAGGATCACCGAGGTGTCCAGGCCTCCCGAATAGGCCAGCACCACCTTGTTAACGCCCGACTTGCTTTTCGTTTTTGCCATCACAGCACTCCTTATGCTCAAACCTTGCCCAGGATCAGGAACTCGAGCAGCGCCTTCTGGGTGTGCAGCCGGTTCTCGGCCTCGTCCCAGACAACGCTCTGCGGCCCGTCGATCACCTCCGCCGCCACTTCTTCGCCGCGATGCGCTGGCAGACAGTGCATGAACACCGCTTGCGGATCCGCCACCTGCATCATCTCGGCATCGACCTGCCAGTCCTTGAAGGCCTTGATGCGCGTCTCGTTCTCCGCCTCGAAACCCATCGAGGTCCACACGTCGGTGGTGACGAGGTCGGCGCCACGCGCCGCCTCAAGCGGATCGGCGAACTGCTCGAAATGGTCGGTGCCGTAGAGCCCGGCACGCTCGGGCTCGACCTCGTAGCCGGGCGGCGTCGAAACATGCACGTTGAAGTCGAGTAGCTCGGCTGCCTGCAGCCAGGTGTTGCACATGTTGTTCGAATCGCCGATCCACGCCACGGTCTTGCCCTGGATCGGACCGCGCTGCTCGATGTAGGTGAAGATGTCGGCCATGATCTGGCAGGGGTGGTATTCGTTGGTCAGGCCGTTGATGACCGGGACGCGCGAATGGGCGGCGAAGCGCTCGACGATGCTCTGCTCGAAGGTACGGATCATCACCGCATCGCTCATGCGCGAGATGACCTCGGCCGCATCCTCGACCGGCTCGCCGCGGCCGAGCTGCGAGTCGCGCGTATTGAGGTAGATCGCCGCCCCGCCGAGCTGGTGCATGCCGGCCTCGAAGGACAGGCGCGTGCGCGTGCTGGCCTTCTCGAAGATCATCACCAGGGTGCGATCCTCAAGCGGCCAGTATTTCTGGTAAGCCTTGAACTGCTGCTTGATCGCGCGCGTGCGCGTGAACAGGTAGTCGAACTCGGCCCGGCTCAAATCCTTGAACTGCAGGAAATGGCGTGGTGTTTTCATGCTGTCCTCCTCAACCGGCCAGGAAGCGGCGTACCAGCGTCACGACGCCATCGACCAGTTCGTCGGCCTCGGCATCGCTCATCACCAGCGGGGGGAGCAGGCGGATCACCTTTTCGGCGGTCACGTTGATCAGGATGCCCGCTTCCAGTCCTGACGCCACCAATGCTGCACAAGAACGATCGAGTTCGATGCCGATCATCAGGCCGCTGCCGCGGATATCGACGACTCCTGCCTGGCCCGCCAACTGCGCTGCAAAACGCGCACGGATGCGCTCGCCCAACACGGCTGCGCGGGTCAGCAGGTTGTCCTCCTCCAGCACGGTCAGCGTCATCAATGCCGCGACGCAGGCCAGCGGATTGCCGCCGAAGGTCGAGCCATGATTGCCCGGTTTGAACACGCCGGTCGCTGCACCCGCGGTCAGGCAGGCACCCACCGGCACGCCGGAACCGAGGCCCTTTGCCAGGGTCATCACGTCGGGCTTGATGCCGGCGTGCTGGTGCGCGAACCACTGGCCGGTGCGGCCGATGCCGCATTGCACCTCGTCGACCATGAACAGCCAACCCTTGGCGTCGCAGATGCGGCGCAGGCCGCGCATGAATTCATCATGACAGATGTTGATGCCGCCCTCGCCCTGCACCGGCTCGAACAGCACGGCGACGACATTGGCGTTGTTGGCGGCGACCTGCTCGATCGCGCCGAGATCGTCGAAGGGCACGCGCACGAAACCGGGGACGAGCGGCTCGAAACCGGCCTGCACCTTTCTGTTGCCCGTGGCGGAAAGCGTCGCCAGCGTGCGGCCGTGGAAAGCCTGTTCCATGACAATGATGGCCGGGTTTTCGATGCCCTTCTTGTGGCCGTAGAGGCGCGCCAGCTTGATCGCCGCCTCGTTGGCTTCGCAACCGGAATTGCAGAAGAATGCCTCGTCCATACCGGACAACAGGGCCAGCCGGTCGGCAAGCGCCTCCTGCTCCTGAACCTGATAGAGATTCGAGGTATGGATGAGGCGATGCAACTGGCGTTCGAGTGCAGCCGTCAGACGGGGATGATTGTGGCCCAGCGTATTGACGGCGATGCCGGCCAGGCCATCGAGATAGCGCCGGCCGTGCGCGTCGAACAGCTGGCAGCCCTCGCCATGGGTGAATGCCACGGCCTGCCGGGCATAGTTGTGCATCAGGTGCGACATGATCCGCTCCGCGGTTTCAAACAATGATTCGGCATCCGGAAAACACGACGGCGGCCGAGGCAATCCAGGCCGCCGTCGTGGTTTGATGCGGGAAAATGATCATAAGTGAAAATCCGCAGACTGTATAGATTTCGTTTCGATCCAGCCATAAAGAAAACGGCGCGGGCGCCTTGCGGCACCCGCGCCTGACTCCGGATGTTTCCAGACTGCTTAGAGCGCCTTGATCGCGGCAGAGAGGCGGCTCTTGTGACGGGCAGCCGCGTTCTTGTGCATGATCTTCTTGTCGGCGATCGAGTCGATGACGCTCTGGGATTCCTTGAAGACTGCCTGGGCGGCTGCCTTGTCGCCGGCGACAACGGCCTTCCGCACCTTCTTGATCGCGGTGCGCAGCTCGGAACGCAGGCTCATGTTGTGGGCGCGACGCTTGACTGCCTGCAAGGCGCGTTTTTTGGCTTGGGCGGTATTGGCCATGTGTCGAAGCTCAGCTCAGTTAGGTAATCGTTAATCGGAAAGCGGAGCATTATATGAGGAGTTGCACGTCAATGCAAGGTGCTTTTCCGCGCTTGGAAAAGCAGGTGCAAGGCTAACATCCGCTCCCATGAACCTGCTTCACTCATCATGAACCTGCTGCGCACCCTGGCCACCGTCAGCAGCCTGACGCTGCTGTCACGCATCCTCGGTTTCGTCCGCGATTTTGTCATCGCCCGGGCCTTCGGCGCCGGCATGCTCACCGATGCCTTCTTCGTCGCCTTCCGCCTGCCCAACCTGCTGCGGCGCATGTTCGCCGAGGGTGCCTTCTCGCAGGCTTTCGTGCCGCTGCTGGCGGAATACCGCAACCGGCGTGGCGAGGCCGAGACCAAGGCACTGGTCGATCGTGTCGCCACACTGCTGTTCCTCGTCGTTCTGGGCGTCGCCGCGCTCGGCGTCATCGGCGCCCCGGCGCTGATTTACATCTCCGCGCCCGGCTTCGCCGCGGATGCCGAAAAGTTCGCGCTGACGGTCGCACTCACGCGCATCACCTTCCCCTACATCCTGTTCATGGCGCTGGTCGCGCTGGCGGCGGGCATTCTCAACACCTGGAGCCGCTTCGCCCTGCCCGCGTTCACGCCGACACTGCTCAACCTCTCCTTCATCGGCATGGCGCTGTTCGCCGCGCCGTATTTCGATCCGCCTGTCATGGTGCTGGCCTGGGCAGTGTTCCTCGGCGGCCTGCTGCAACTCGCGATTCAGCTGCCGGCGCTGCAGCGGATCGGCATGCTGCCCCGCTTCGATTTCGCCCCCGGCGACCCCGGCGTGCGCCGCGTGATGAAACTGATGGCGCCCGCCGTGCTGGGTGTCTCGGTCGCGCAGATCTCCCTGCTGATCAACACCATTTTCGCGTCGTTCCTGACGTCCGGCAGCGTCTCCTGGCTCTATTACGCCGACCGGCTGATGGAGTTCCCCGCCGGCCTCCTTGGCGCCGCGCTCGGCACGATCCTGCTGCCCAGCCTCGCGCGCGCCCACAGCAGCAGCCAGCCGCAGGAATTCTCGGCACTGCTCGACTGGGGTCTGCGGCTCACTATCCTGCTGACCCTGCCGGCCGCCCTCGGCCTCGCCATGCTCGGCGTCCCCTTGCTTTCCACGCTGTTCCAGCACGGTGCTTTCACTGCCAATGATGTGCTGCTGACGCGCGAGGCGCTAGTAGCCTACAGCATCGGCCTGATCGGCATGATCCTCGTCAAGGTGCTCGCCCCGGGCTTCTACGCGCAGCAAAACATCAGGACGCCGGTGAAGATCGCCTTGATCACGCTGCTGGCGACGCAGGCGATGAACCTCGCCTTCATCGTGCCGCTCAAGCATGCTGGCTTGGCCTTGTCGATCGGACTCGCGGCATGCCTGAATGCCGCGCTGCTGTTCCGCGGCCTGCGCCAGCGTGCCGTCTATGTGCCGCAACCGGGCTGGACTAAATTTGGCCTGAGAATCGCCATCGCGCTCATGGTACTTGCCGCAACGCTCTGGTTCGGCATGGGCAAGGAAGCGGACTGGCTGATTGCGCCGGCCTGGACGCGCGTGGCCCATCTATCCGCGCTGGTAATCGCGGGTGCTGCTGCCTATTTCGCCACACTCTGGGCTCTGGGCTTTCGTCTGCGCGATTTCCGGCGTCAAGGCACGGCATAGTGCCGTCCCGCCAGCGCCGAGTTTCAACACCCATAGAAAAAGGGCAGTCCCGTTGCCGGGACTGCCCTTCGGCTTGAAGCCAGGTTGCTTATGCAACCAGCGGCACGATCAGCAGTGCCACAATGTTGATGATCTTGATCAGCGGGTTAACCGCGGGGCCGGCCGTATCCTTGTAGGGATCGCCAACGGTGTCGCCAGTCACCGCAGCCTTGTGCGCGTCGGAGCCCTTGCCACCAAAATTGCCTTCTTCAATGTACTTCTTGGCGTTGTCCCATGCGCCACCGCCGGTGGTCATGGAGATCGCGACGAAGATGCCGGTCACGATGGTACCCATCAGCACGCCGCCGAGCGCACGCACACCCGCACCGACGCCGTTCACGTCGGGCATGAGGAAGTTCATGCTCACGGCGACAATAACCGGGACGAGGACGGGCAACAGCGAGGGGATCATCATTTCCTTGATCGCGGCCTTGGTCAGCATGTCGACACAGGTGCCGTATTCCGGCTTGGCCTTGCCTTCCATGATGCCCTTGATCTCGCGGAACTGCCTACGCACTTCGACGACGATGGAACCGGCGGCGCGACCGACGGCCTCCATGCCCATGGCGGCAAACAGATAAGGCACCATGCCGCCGACGAACAGGCCGATGATGACGGCCGGATCGGACAGGTCGAACAGGAACTTGACACCCGGCTTGAAGGCTTCGAGCGCGTGGGTGAAGTCGGCAAACAGCACCAGCGCGGCCAGGCCGGCGGAACCGATTGCATAACCCTTGGTCACCGCCTTGGTGGTGTTGCCCACGGCGTCGAGCGGGTCGGTCACGTCACGGATTTCCTTCGGCAGTTCGGCCATTTCAGCAATGCCGCCAGCGTTGTCGGTGATCGGGCCGTAAGCGTCAAGCGCGACGATGATGCCGGCCATCGACAGCATGGAAGTCGCGGCGATGGCAATGCCATAGAGACCGCCGAGCAGGTAAGACGCCCAGATGGCGGCGCAGACCGCCAGCACGGGCAGTGCCGTAGCGCGCATCGAGACGCCGATGCCGGCGATCACGTTGGTGCCGTGGCCGGTGGTCGAAGCTTGGGCGATGTGCCGCACCGGGGCGTACTCGGTTGCCGTGTAGTACTCGGTGATCACGACCATCAAACCGGTCAGCACCAGACCAATCACTGCCGCGCCATACAGACGCATATGGCTGCCACCGCTGATGCCCAAGACGTTATCGAGAATGTTGTCAGGGAGGAAGTAGGTGGTGATCGGGTAGAAGGCGACCAGCGCCAGGATGCCGGCGACGATCAGGCCCTTGTAGAGCGCAGTCATGATCTTCTGGCCTGGCGTGTGCTTGACGAACATCGCACCGATGATCGACGCGATGATCGCGAAGCCACCCAGCACCAGCGGATAGATCACGGCCTGCTGTTCGAAGCCCGTGAGCACCAGAGCACCGATCAGCATGGTCGCGACGATGGTCACGGCGTAGGTCTCGAACAGGTCGGCGGCCATGCCGGCGCAGTCACCGACGTTGTCGCCGACGTTGTCGGCGATCACGGCCGGGTTGCGCGGGTCGTCTTCCGGAATGCCGGCTTCGACCTTGCCCACCAGGTCGGCGCCAACGTCGGCACCCTTGGTGAAGATGCCGCCGCCAAGACGGGCGAAGATGGAGATCAGCGATGAACCGAAACCGAGGCCGATCAGCGGATGCAGGAGCGTGGCCATCGGGACGTCGGCCGCAGTGGTCGCTTTGAGATAGGCGTAGAAACCGGCCACACCCAGAAGTCCGAGGCCAACCACCAGCATGCCGGTGATGGCACCACCACGGAAGGCGACGTTAAGCGCGGTGTTGATGCCGCCCTTTGCCGCTTCGGCGGTGCGCACGTTGGCACGCACGGAAACGTTCATGCCGATGAAGCCAGCCAGGCCCGAGAGTACTGCGCCCAGGATGAAGCCGACAGCCGTGGCGGTACCCAGAAAAATCCAGATCACCACCGCCAGCGCCACACCCACCATGCTGATGGTGGTGTATTGGCGCTTCAGATAGGCTTGCGCACCTTCTTGAACCGCCGCGGAAATTTCCCGCATACGGTCGTTGCCGGTTGCCAGCCCTAGAATCCACTGGGTAGAAATTAGACCGTAGGCAATAGCGCCAACGGCACAGACCAGTGCAAATATCAGACCTTCAGACATACACCCCCCTTTTCAAGGAAAAAACTGCGAAACACCATCAAAAACCGCATCCCAGACCGGCCTCGGATGCGGCCCTTGCCTGCCAGAAACAACTGCTTAAAGCTTGAACTCCGGTAACTTCTTCGCCACCGCGACATTCTTGAGTGTCACGTACTTCGGCAGCCCGTCGGCGCCATACGGCGGATAATCCTCGCCCTTCATCAGCGGGGCGAGGTACTCGCGGCACTTGTCGGTGATACCGAAACCATCGCTGGTAATGAAGTTCTTCGGCA
This sequence comes from Pseudomonadota bacterium, assembly GCA_021849505.1. Classification (GTDB taxonomy): domain Bacteria; phylum Pseudomonadota; class Gammaproteobacteria; order Burkholderiales; family Rhodocyclaceae; genus Sulfuricystis. The sequence continues at coordinate 39,514 of JAJZSW010000008.1, read as the reverse complement.
TCATCTTCTCGACGTTGGCAACCTTGGACAAGGGGGCCATGCCGACCTTCCATTTGTACGGCTTGCTGGAAACGCGCTCGACGGTCGGCATCACCGAGTTGTGGCCCTTGAGGGCGAACTCGACGGCCGCCCTGCCCATCGCATAGGCCTGGTCGACGTCGCTCTTCGAGGCGATATGACGCGCGGCACGCTGCATGTAGTCGGCAACGCCCCAGTGGAACTTGTAGCCGAGGGCATCCTTGATCATGTTGGCGACGACGGGCGCGGCACCGCCCAACTGGGCGTGGCCGAAGGCATCGCGCGTACCCTGTTCGGCGAGGAACTTGCCGTCGGGCCAGTGGCAGCCCTCGGACACGACCACCGTGCAGAAACCGAACTTCTTGACCAGGCTTTGCACCTTGGCAAGGAACTTCTTCTGGTCGAACAGCACTTCGGGGAACAGCACGACAATCGGCAGCTCCGTATCCTTGGTGGAGGCCATCGCGCCCGCCGCGGCGATCCAGCCGGCATGGCGGCCCATCACCTCGAGCACGAACACCTTGGTCGAGGTCGCGCACATCGAGCGCACGTCGTAGGTGGCTTCGAGTGTCGATACCGCGATGTATTTGGCGACGGAGCCGAAACCCGGGCAGTTGTCGGTGATCGGCAGGTCGTTGTCGACCGTCTTGGGCACGTGGATCGCCTGCACCGGATAGCCGAGCTTCTCGGACAGCTGCGATACCTTGTAGCAGGTATCAGCCGAATCGCCGCCGCCGTTGTAAAAGAAGTAGCCGATGTTGTGCGCCTTGAACACCTCGATGAGGCGCTCGTACTCGCGCTTGTTGGCTTCGAGCGACTTCAGCTTGTAGCGGCACGAGCCGAAACCGCCGGACGGCGTGTGACGCAGGGCGGCGATCGCGCTGGCGGACTCCTTGGTGGTGTCGATCAAGTCTTCGGTCAACGCACCGATGATGCCGTTGCGGCCAGCGTAGACCTTGCCGATCTTGTCCTTGTGCTTGCGCGCGGTCTCGATCACCCCGCAGGCGGAGGCGTTGATGACGGCGGTGACGCCACCCGACTGCGCGTAGAACGCGTTCATTTTCTTGATAGCCATGTGTCCTCGTCCCCCGTCGCTTATTTCAAGGCGGCGAAGGCGGCATCACGGACGGCGTCGACCTTGCCGAGGCCGTTGATCTTGCGGTACTGCGGGGCACCGGCTGCACCACTCTCCGCCCACTTGCCGTAATAGCAGACCAAGGCCTCGGTCTGCTGATGGTAGACCTCGAGGCGCTTGAGGACGGTCTCTTCGCGGTCATCGTCACGCTGGATCAGCGCTTCGCCGGTCACATCGTCCTTGCCTTCGACTTTGGGCGGATTGAACTTGACGTGGTAGGTGCGGCCGGAGGCGACATGCACGCGGCGTCCGCTCATGCGCGCCACGATCTCGCTGTCGGGCACGTCGATCTCGAGCACGAAATCGATCGGCACGCCGGCTTCCTTCATTGCTTCGGCTTGCGGAATGGTGCGCGGGAAACCGTCGAACATGTAGCCGGACTTGCAGTCGGCTTCCTTGAGACGATCCTTGACGAGGCCGATGATGATGTCGTCGCGCACGAGGCCGCCCGCATCCATGATCTTCTTGGCTTCCAGGCCCAGCGGCGTACCCGCCTTGACCGCGGCGCGCAACATGTCGCCGGTGGAGATTTGCGGAATGCCGAACTTTTCCTTGATGAAATTGGCCTGCGTGCCTTTACCGGCACCCGGGGGGCCCAACAGAATCAAACGCATCGTCGTGTCTCCTCGATTGGTTAGTTGTATTTCAAATTTCGCGAATGTTCGCACCAAAGGACAGCTGCTTGGCTAGATTTTATCTATCCCAAGATAGCCGTCGTGATTAGTGCGGCGCAGCAAAACGCTTGCGGACGCGCTCGAGATCAGCAGGGGTATCGACGCCCGCCTCCGGAGCATAAGCGCAATCGATGACATGGATGTGAAAGCCATGCCACAAGGCGCGCAGTTGCTCGAGCGCCTCCCATTGCTCGATCGGCGCGGGCGTCAATTCGCCATAGCGACGCAGGAAATCCACGCGATAAGCATACAGACCGATGTGGCGGCGCACCATGAGTTCCACGGGCAGCGTATCGCGCTGCTGTGCGAGGCCGTCGCGGTGCCAGGGGATCGGCGCACGGGAAAAATAGAGGGCGCGCCCGCTCGCAGCGGTAACGACCTTGACGACATTCGGATTGAGAAACTCCGCCATGCCGTGAATGCGGTGAGCTGCCGTGGCGATGCTCGCGGCGCGGTCGGCATCGAGCGCATGGGCCACTGCGGCGATCAGGGCTGGCTCGATGAGGGGTTCGTCGCCCTGCAGATTGACAACGATGGCATCGTCAGCCCAGCCGCGCTGGGCGGCTACTTCGGCGATGCGGTCCGTGCCGCTGGCATGGTCGCTGCGCGTCATCACGGCGACGTGGCCATGCGCAGCAACCGCCGCGCTCACGCGCGCATCGTCGGTAGCGACGATGATTTCCTCGGCGCCGCTCTGCAGGGCCGCCTCGACGACGCGCACCACCATGGGCTTGCCGGCCAGGTCGGCGAGCGGCTTGGCGGGCAGCCGCGTCGAAGCATAACGCGCCGGGATGACGACGCGGAAGGACATGTCAGCCTTCTTCGGGACCGAACTGGCGTGCTTCGTCCTCGAGCATGATCGGGATGTCGTCCTTGATCGGGAAGGCCAGCCGGCAGGCCTTGCACGCGAGTTCGGCGGCATCCTTGCGATAGTCGAGCGGGCCCTTGCACAGAGGGCAGACGAGGATTTCAAGCAGGCGCGGGTCCATTGGTGTTCTTCTCCAGAATGTCCAGAACGTGGCGGGCAAGATCGGGTTCGACGACGGCATCGACCGGCAAGACCCAGATCGGCAATGCGCAAAGGCCGGCGCATTTTAACGCGTCCTTTTCCGTCATCAGGAGCGCATTGCCGGCAAATTTCAGGTCCGCGGCGAGATAGCGATGATGGTCTGGAAAGGCATGGTGTTCCGCTTTCAAACCCAGAGTCGCGAGATGGTCGAAAAAGCGTTGCGGCTCGCCGATGCCGGCCACTGCATGCAAGGTTTGTCCGGCCAGATCCCTTGCCGCGCATGTGATGCGCGGATCGTCGAGGCGATAGAACCGTTGCCCGGCCAGTCGCATCGCGAAGGTCGGCACGCTGCTCAGCGGCGCATGCAGCGTATCGTTGAGCACCAGGGCATCTACATGTTCCAAACGGCTCGCCGGTTCGCGCAGCGGTCCGGCGGGCAAGGGCCAGCCGTTCATCATCCCGCGCCGGTCGATGACGGCGATTTCGACATCGTGCTGCAATCGGTAATGCTGCAAACCATCGTCGCAAAGGATCAGGTCGCAGTCCGGATGCGCGGCCAGCAGCGCACGCGCCGCCGCGGCACGGTCGGACCCGACATAGACAGGACAGCCGGAGCGGCGGGCAAGCAGCAGCGGCTCGTCGCCCACATCGAGTGCCGTCGCGCCGGCGCCGACTTTGCGAATGTCATCGCTGTCGCGTCCATAGCCGCGGCTGACGATCCCCGGCTTGCGGCCCGCCGCGACCAGGCGCTGCGCCAGCCACAGCGTCAGCGGCGTCTTGCCTGCGCCGCCGGCGATGATGTTGCCGACGACCACGACCGGCACGGGAAGCCGCTCCGACTTGAACAGGCCAAGGCGGTAGGCGAGCCGCCGCAGCGCAGCGATCGCGAAAAACAGCACTCCGAATGGAAGCAGCAGCCAGACGAGCGGGCCGCGCCCGCGCCAGACCCTGGTCAGGGCCTCACTGCGCCTTTTGCTGGGTGGCAAAGGAAATGTGGGTCAGGCCGGCGTTGCGCGCAGCCTGCATGACATCGATGACGCTCTGGTGCGCCGCCTTGGCGTCGGCGTTGATCACCACCACCGGCTCGCCACCCGCCGCGGCATTCCGCAACGACTGGGCGATCATCTCGACGCCGCCGGACACGGGTGCCTTGTTGATCATCACGCTGCCGCTGGCCATGACGACCACGTCGATCTCGTTCGGCTTGTCCTGCTGCGCCTGGGCATCCGCCGTCGGCAGATTGATCTCGAGGCCGGCGAACTTCGAATAGGTCGTGGTGACCATGAGGAAGATCAGGATCACCAGGAGAACGTCGATCATGGCGATCAGGTTGATCTCCGGCTCATCGCGGGCGCGACCTCGCTGGAAATTCACTGGCGTTCCCCATGTACCTGTTCGACGAGCTTGAGCGCCTGCTGCTCCATCTCGATCACACAGCTATCGACGAAGGCACGGAAATGACGATAGAAGATCATCGCCGGGATGGCGATCAGCAGTCCGAAGCCGGTGTTGTAAAGCGCGATGGAAATGCCATGGGCGAGCTGCTGCGGGTTGTGGCCGGCGCCGGTCCCCGAGCCGAATATTTCGATCATGCCGACGATGGTGCCGAACAGGCCCATCAACGGGCTCATCGAGGCGATGGTGCCGAGACTGGTCAGGAAACGCTCGAGTTCGTGCGCCACCCCGCGTCCGGCCTCCTCGATGGCTTCCTTCATCACCTCGCGGGAACTGGTGACATTGCGCAGGCCGGCGGCGAACACCTTGCCGAGCGGCGAATGCGCATCGAGCCGTTTCAGCAGGTCAGCGCTTGCGCCGCCACGGCGAAATTCCGCGACCGTGCTCTGCAGCAGGCCGGCCGGCACGATCTTGGCACGCCGCAATGTGGCGCTGCGCTCGATGATCAACGCGACGGCAATCACGGATGTCGCCAGCAGAAACCAGATCGGCCATCCTGCGGCCTGAATGATCGAAAACACGCTCCACCCTCCAGATCAAGTCACAGCGCGCACTTTACTACGAACCGCCGACTAGAATGCCGCATGGACTGCGCCCCCGACATCGCCGCGACCCTCGCCGACTGGCTGCGACACTTCGACGGAGCGCGCGCGCCTGCGGGTGCCGCCGCGCCAGGGCTGACTTTCGATGTCGCCGTGCCGCTTGCGGATCCGTCCGTCGCCGTCGGCGCGCTGGCGGCGCTAGCCGCCGCGGCCCTGGTGCGCGAGCGCACGCTCTGGATCGTCACCGCCGACGACAGCCTGCTGCCCGAGATTTCCAATGCCCTCGACCTGCGGCTGCGCCCGCTATGCCTGGTTCTGCCGGGCGCGGACCATGCGAGCCACATCGCTTTGCGTGCCACGCTCGCGCTGCTGAAAAGCCGGCTGACCCGCGCCGCCGCGGACAGCGACGGCGCGGCCTGGGTTGCCATGCGTTCGCGTCTGCAACTGGACGATGCGCTCTGGCGCGCCAGCCTTGCGTGGACGACGCGCGGCCTCGAACGCGAAGCACCTCCGACCGGCATCCTTGACCTGTTCCCGGTGCGCATTGGTCCGTGGCCGATCGCGCAACGCCATCCCGTGCCGACCGACTGGGTGATGCTGGTTCAATCCGGACCGTTGCCCGCTTCGCTGTGCACGGCCTGGCCCGGTGCCCGCCACACTGTGCTGCTGTCAGTCGGCGTAGCTAGCAGCGGAACGACGCTGGCACCCTCCGACGAGACCCTTCGCCTGCGTGCCGAGCTCGATGTGCTCGGCCAGGAGCTGGCGGAACTGGAACTTGAACTGGCCACCGCCCAAGGCGAGCTCGCCATATTCACCACACGCTATCACGAGTTGATCGCCGGACGCATGACGGAAATTGACCGTATCCACGCTGACCTTGCCCAGGCGCGGATGGAGCGCCAGCCCGAAGATGCCGCCTTGCATGAGGCTGCACAAAACGCCCAGTCCCGCGCCGAGCAGTCGCGGCGCGAGCACAATGCCTATGAAGCACGTGAAGCACAGAATGAAACGGCCCGCTTTGCCCCGGGCGACGACCTGAAAAAGCGCTTCCGCCAGCTCGCGCAAAAAATCCACCCCGACCGTGCCAGCGACGAAGTCGACCGCGCCTGGCGCACCCAGCTGATGAGCGAGGCCAATCGTGCCTATCGCGCCGGCGATGTCGCCGCACTTGAAGAAGTGCTGAGCCTCTGGCTTGAAGGACAGCACGAAATGCCGGTTGGTGCCGTCCCGCCAGCGCCGGGTTCTGCCAGCCTGCAGGCACTCGCGGCACAACTCGCGGCAGTCAGGCAACGCATTGCCGCCATCACGGCCGAACTCGACCGGCTCTACGGATCGAAACTCTACGAACTGTTTACCGCCGCGCGCATGGCCGAACGGCAGGGTCGCGATCTGCTGGGAGAAATGGCGCAGCGTCTTGACCTGCAAATCGCACAGGCCCAGGCCGAACTCGACATGCTCGGTTAGAGCACGATCTCCAGCCCCTCGCTGGCCAGAAGGATTTCGCAGCCCGGATCGGGATGACGCGCCAGCGCCTCGGCGAACACCTTCTCGAGATCATCATCGCTGCGCGTCGGTTCGTGGTGGGTGCAGAGCAGACGCTTGGCACCGATGCGTCGGGCCATGGCGATCGCGGTATCGTAAGTACCGTGACCCCAGCCGATCTTCTGGGGGTACTCTGCCTGCGTGTAGGCGGTATCGACGATCAGCAGATCGACCGGGCCGATCGCGGCGTCGAGCTCGGCCTGACGCTGCTCGACCATCGCCTGGTATTCGGCGTACTCGTCATCTTCCGGCGCATAGATATTGAGCCAGGGCTCGTGGTCACCGGTGAAGAACAGCGACTTGCCGTTGCACTCGATACGGTAGCCGAGATCCGTGACCGGATGGTTCAACAGCACCGGTGTCACGCGCGCATCGCCGATGTTGACGGACTCGCCAATGGTCAAGGTCACGTACTCGATGCCGGCTTTCAGCTCGGCCTCGCGAATCGGGAAATAGCTGTACTGCAACTGCACATTCATCACCTGCTCGATGCCTTGCATCGAGACGAGGTCGAATGCGCCATGGATGCATACCTGATTGCCGGGAATGTAGAGCGGTACGAAGAAGGGCAGGCCCTGGATATGGTCCCAGTGCGTATGGGTGATGAAGATGTTGGCCTGCACCGGCAGACGCGCCAGCAGGCTTTGCGCGAGCGGGAAAATGCCGGTGCCGGCGTCGAGGATGACCAGGCTGTCGTCGTCGCTGCGCACCTCGATGCAGGTGGTGTTGCCGCCGTAGCGCACGGTGCGCGGTCCCGGCGCCGGGATCGAGCCGCGCACGCCCCACATCTTCACTTTCATCGCCTACCCTTCCGTACCGATCTGCGCAAAGGCCCGCGCATCCTCGACATGCTTGTTCAGGTCGCCCAGTGCAGCAACAACCGCCTCGAGGTCAGCGCCGAAACGGGTGGGCAATTGCGCCAGTTCCTCGTCGCGCCAGGGATTGCCGGAATCGCCAAAGGCATGCTTGCGGCAGATGGCGTCTGCCATGCGCAGGCAGTCGAGCATCGGGGTCGGTTCGACATCGAGCGCATGATGGTCGCGGATGCAGTCCACCAGCGCCGCGCCGAACTGCCATTTCTTTGCCAGCAAGGCGCCGACATAGGCGTGATCCGCGCCGATGACCTCGGTCTCGGCGACATGCAGCGGCTTGCCGGAATCTGTCGCAATGCCCAGTGCCTGGATGAATTCGGCAGACATATACTGGGCGAACACCACCTTGCCGAAATCATGCAGCAGGCCGGCGACATAGCAGTCACCCGGATCGGCCTCAGAGCGTGCGTACTTTTCGCAAAGCAGCCGCGCGACCGAACCGACCGTCAGCGAATGCAGCAGATAGCGCTGGACGTCGAAGCCGGCCGTGTTGAAGCGCGGCAGGATGCCGACTGCCGCGAACGAGAGCGCGAGGTTCTTGATGGTGTTGATGCCGAGATAGACGACCGACTGGCCGACCGAGCTGATCTTGTTGGGCAGGCCGTAGTAGGCCGAGTTGATGACGCGCAGGATCTTCATCGTCATCACGGGATCCTTCTCGATCACGCCGACGAGGCTCTTGGGCAGGCAATTGATGTTGCGCGTCATTTCGAGGACCGTCTGCACGCTCTTCGGAAAGGCGGGCATGCGATCGACGGCCGTGGTCAGCCTGCGCTCGAGTTCCGGGGACAACTGCGGCATTGCCAGCTACCAGTAAGGATGACCCGGCGATTATAGGGGGCGAACCCCCTGAAGCGGTTAGCGGGCAGCGATGCGCTCGTAGTAACGGGCACGATAGAGCAGGCGCCGCTTTTCGGGCGTTTCGGTGAAACTGCTCCGGTCGTGCAGGACGTTGTTGCAGACCAGCCCCATGCCGGGCTCGAGTCGGCCGTGGAAGGTCCACGGCGTCGGCGTCGCGAGGATGCGCTCGAGCGTCGTGCGCGCGGCGACCGCCGCTGCGTTCCATGCGATGCTGACGGAGCGGGCCGTGTAACGCATGTGCAGCGTGCCGTCGTCATTGACGGAAAAGACCGGTCCGGACTGCGCATCCCGCGCCACGCCCTGGTCGTCGGTGCGCGGCGGAATCGTCATCGCATCGGACGCCGACAGCGCACGGATATAGTCAGGATTTTCGTCGCGCAGCAGGAGGTAGGCGATCTCGTGGTCGAGCAGCTGGTTCGTACCGCCGGTCGCGCCGCTCTGTACGCAATGCAGCAGCAGGCCGCGGATCGTACGCTCGGGCGTATTGTAGTAGCCGTCAGTGTGCCAGCGGATCGGCTTGTCGGTGTAGGGAATGAATTCCTTGCGCTCGCCACGCTGTTCGGCGCCCGTGACGGAAATCGGCGAAATGCCGTCGTTGTCGGTGAGCCAGTGACCATCGAGCGTCGTCATGCCGAGCTGCTGGCCGAGCCGGCGCGGAATCTCCTTGTCGGGATCGGTGCCGGTCTTGCTGACGTAGATCGCCATGTTGCAGCGCTGGTTGAGATCGACGAGACTGGCGCGTTCAGCGGTTTTGAGCTGACGCGGGTCATCCAGCGTCACGACGATGTCTTCGATGCGCCGTGGCGCGGTATCGAGTTTCTGTTCGCGCCATGCGGCATAGGCGCGGGCATCGTTCAGGTCGTAGGGACCGGCCATCCTGTTTCTTCTCAGTCGATCGAGCCGCGCAGATCCTGCCGCCGCTCGCTCTTCGCCTGTTCCGGGTTGAAAAGACCGGCAAGGGTCTTTTCCAGCATCTTCAGGGCTTCCGGTGCCTCGATATCCATCGCCTGATCGACCACCCAGAGCTTGTCCTTCTCGGGCAGCACGTCGCGCAGACAGGCGGCGAAAAAACGCTTGAAACCGAAATCCGGCCCTCTTTCGTCGTAGTCGAACTCGGCGTACTCTCCGGCACGACGGTTGAACAGGTCGATGAAATGGCGCTGCGACTCGCCCGGCACGGCCTCGCCCAGCAGCATGATGTTGTTTTCCTCGACGAAGCGACCAATGTTTCTGGTCATCACGGTCGTGAATTCCACGCGCGCCGCCTCATCCAGCTCACGATAGGCGACGCGGTCGGCGGACACTGCGAGAAAAGCAAGGAATTCGCATACAAAGTCGAAGTATTGGCGTCCCGGATCGATGTCGTAGTCGGCCTTGCGCATGCGCTTGATCGACTCGATGGCGAGCTTCCACGCCAACACGGCCACCACCGAGGCCAGCGTCGCAGGCGAGCGCTGGCCCTTGGTGTGGAACTTGGTTTTCAGGCGAATGGCCATTATTCAGTGCCGTCCCGCCAGAGCCGACTTTGCGGGATCAATAACCACCCTTGCCCTTCGGCTGGGGCAGTCCGGCAATCCGGCAGCCCTGCTTGGCCGCGCCGCCATCCGGAAAAAGATCGAACAGCAGCTTGGTATCAGCTTCGGGCAACACGTCTTCGTCCTGCAGCCCCTTGACCAGGTTGCGCATGTTGGGCGTATGGCCTTCTTCCTGATATTTCTGCCGCAGGTAGTTGATGACCTTCCAGTGCTGCTCGGTCAGCGTGATGTTCTCGGCTGTGGCGAAAGCCTGCACGGCCTCTTCGCTGTAGTCGGGTTCCAGCAGATAGCCGTAATCATCGACTTCTTTTTCTTCACCATTGATAACGATACCCATGATTTCCTCCTTGGCTATGAGTTGAGATGAATTTTTCGAATCATTCTAGCTGCCGTCTGCCGGATTGGACTTGTGCGGTACGAAAATGCCGCAGCCGCGCTTGCGCTCGATGCCGAGTCCGTGCTTCATCAGGCACAGCGTCGCGGCTTCGTCGAGTCCTGTCACCATCAGACTGAATCCGTGCAAGGTTCCCTGGGATGTCTGGGCAATTTGCCGTTTGCCACAGAGCACCGAATGGGGTTTGAGCTCCAGCCTGCCCAATTCCTCCAGGCAGCCTGCATAAAACTGAGCCTCATCCGGCAAACCGGCTGCAGCCGAATCGAGGGTGACAAATTTTGAATAGAGGACCGGGGTATGCGTAATTGCTTTCTCGGTCACCTTGCCAACCTCGATGCTCACCCCCGCCAGATCAAGCTGAACACCCACCAGAGCCCGGGCGTCCGGGACCCGTTCGTGCGGCAGGCGCAAATTCAGGTGCGAGCGCCGCGAGAGATACCACTCGCCGCGTCCGGGACTCAGGCCATAGAGGGGATGGACGCCGGCCAGTGCCTCGTTGTCCAGCCAGGGCAAGCTTGCCCGGATCGCCTGCCACAAGGCATCAGCATAATCCAGCGGGACACTTCTGCCCTGAAGCACGAACTGGAGATCGACCATTTCAGGGTTCGTCACAGGACAGCCCGCCTCCCGGCAGCGGGTTTGCCGCGGCTTCCAGTTGCTGGCGCGACCAGGCAGCCATGATTTCGGCCCAGCGTGCCGCCGTCACCGGGTCAACATCGAAAATCGTGAAACGGCGGTGCTCGCGAATGCGCAAACGGAGAAACGGTATGCCACCGGCTGCGAATTCGATCTGCTGCAATTCGATTTCCTGGTTGCCCACGGGCACACGAAACTTGTCAAGGCTGGTAATCTTGTCCACGGTTGGTCGGCTCGCCGCCGGAATAGAATAATGCTGCCAAAGATGGGGATGGACTATCGCACCACAAGCTCCAGGGGGCCATCACCGCATCGGGGAAAACCCCATACTCCCTTCGGGTAGGTTCACCTAATCCCTCGAATGCGGCTATTCTACCTGCCGGAGGTATGGTGCCAAAGATAATCCGAACCTGATAATGGCAAAAAATCGGAATCCGATGCACCCCTAGCGATCATCAGTTCCCAACAGTCACCTACGAGGAGATAACATGGCCAAACAGCCTCACGCTACCCCTTTGCTTGACCAACTCGAGTCCGGCCCCTGGCCCAGTTTTGTCACCGGCTTGAAGCGTCTGGCGAAGGACAAGGATTACGTCGTCGACCTGCTCGGCCATCTCGAGCACTCTTACAAGACCCGCAAAGGTTATTGGAAGGGTGGTACGGTCGGTGTGCTCGGTTACGGCGGCGGCGTCATTCCCCGCTTCACCGAAATCAAGGATGAAAAAGGCGAGCCCAAGTTCAAGGATGCCGCCGAGTTCCACACCCTCCGCATCATGCCCGCTCCCGGCATGCACTACGATACCGAAACCCTGCGCAAGTTCTGCGACATCTGGGAAAAGTACGGTTCCGGCCTGATCGCGCTGCATGGCCAGACGGGCGACATCATGCTGCAGGGCTGTACAACCGAGAACGTCCAGCCCGCCTGGGACGAAATCAACCAGATGGGTTTCGACATGGGCGGCGCCGGCCCCTCCGTCCGCACCGGCATGTCCTGCGTCGGCGCAGCCCGCTGCGAGCAGTCATGCTACGACGAAGCCAAGGCTCACCAGATGGTTGTCAACCGCTTCCTCGATGACATCCATCGTCCCGCCCTGCCCTACAAGTTCAAGTTCAAGTTCTCCGGTTGCGGCAATGACTGCATGAACGCCATCCAGCGTTCCGACATGGCGATCATCGGCACCTGGCGCGACAACATGAAGACCGATGACGCGCTCGGCAAGAAGTGGTTCGCCAAGCATGGCATGAATGAACTGATCAACGACATCGTCAGCATGTGCCCGACGCGCGCCCTCCAGGTCAAGGAGACCAAGGACGTGCGCAAGGATGCCCACATCAGCGCCGTCGCCCTGAACGACAGCCAGTCGCTCGAAGTGGACAACAAGGACTGCGTGCGCTGCATGCACTGCATCAACGTCATGACCGGCGCCCTCGGTCCGGGCAAGGACAAGGGTGCGACCATCCTCGTCGGCGGCCACGGCCACCTCAAGATCGGCGCCACATTGGGCACGGTGATCGTCCCCTTCATGTCGCTGAAGCAGGAAGAGGACTACGAGAAACTCGTCGAACTGGGCCAGACCATCATCGACTTCTTCGCCGAAAACGCCCTCGAGCATGAGCGCACCGGCGAGATGATCGAACGTATCGGCCTGGCCAACTTCCTCGAAGGCATCGATGTGGATGTGGACGCGAACATGGTCAATTGCCCGCGCTCGAATCCCTACGTCAATACCGGCGGTTGGGACGAAGAGGTCGCCAGGATCAACGCCAAGAAGGCTGCAGCCTAAGTCATTTCGCCTCAGGCCCGGACCGGATTCATTCAGGAATCCGGTTCACGGCCAGGCTGAAAACCCTATTCGTATAGCAACAATTCACGACTAAATTACTCGGAGACGATTCATGGCTCAACCTCAAGCGCGCAAGCCGGTCGAGTACTTCCTCGACAACAAGAAATTCCTCCACCCGAAGCTCGCCGCCAACTACGGCAACTGGAAATACCACGATCGTCCGCGTCCCGGCGTGTTGCACCACGTCGCGAACACGGGCGATGAAGTCTGGACCGTGCGTGCCGGAACCGCCCGCCAGATGGACGTCTTCACGATTCGCAAGCTCTGCGACATCGCCGACCAGTTCGCCGAAGGCCGCGTCCGCTTCACTATCCGTTCCAACATCGAATACATCGTTTCTGACGAAAAGAAGGTTGCTCCGCTGATCGCCGAACTCGAGAAGAACGGTTTCCCCGTCGGCGGCACCGGCAACTCCGTTTCGATGGTTGCCCACACCCAGGGCTGGCTGCACTGCGACATCCCCGGCACCGACGCTTCCGGCGTGGTCAAGTCGATGATGGATGCCCTGTTCGATGATTTCAAGAAGGAAGAGATGCCCAACCGCGTGCGGCTCTCCACCTCCTGTTGCGAAATCAACTGCGGCGGCCAGGCCGACATCGCTGTCGTCATCCAGCACACCAAGCCGCCGAAGATCAACCACGACATGGTCGCCAACGTTTGCGAGCGTCCGACCGTCGTTGCACGCTGCCCGGTCGCAGCCATCCGTCCCGCCCTGGTAAATGGCAAGCCAAGCCTTGAAGTCGATGAGAAGAAGTGCATTTGCTGCGGCGCCTGCTATCCCCCCTGCCCCCCGATGCAGATCAACGATCCGGAGCATTCCAAGCTGGCGATCTGGGTGGGCGGCAAGAACTCCAACGCCCGCAGCAAGCCGTCCTTCCACAAGATGGTTGCCGCCGGCCTGCCCAACAATGCACCGCGCTGGCCCGAGGTCAATGCGATCGTCAAGAACATCCTGATGGTCTACAAGGCGGACGCCCGTCCGTGGGAGCGTATGGCCGACTGGATCGAGCGCATCGGCTGGCCGCGTTTCTTCGAAAAGACCGGCCTGCCCTTCACCAAGTACATGATCGACGATTGGCGCGGCAGCCGTTACAACCTGAACGCTTCGGCCCACGTCCGCTTCTAAGGATCCTTGCACAATGAAGTTTTCGATTCTGGTCAGCGAAGGTCCGTACACGCACCAGTCCTCCGACACCGCCTATCAGTTTGCCAAGGCGGTGTTGGCGAAGGGCCACGAGATCTTTCGCATCTTCTTCTATCACGACGGCGTCAACAATGCCACGCGTCTCACCACGCCGCCGCAGGATGACCGCAACATCATCAACCGCTGGTCGAAGCTGGCCGAGGAAAACAACCTCGACCTCGTGGTCTGTGTCGCCGCCGCCCAGCGCCGCGGCATCGTCGATGACGGCGAGATGAAGCGCAACGGCAAGGATGCCACCAACCTGGCGCCCGGCTTCCGCATCTCCGGTCTCGGTCAGTTGATCGAAGCCGGCATCCAGTCCGACCGCCTGGTCGTGTTCGGCGACTAAGGGGACCCAAGATGACTACCAAGAAATTCATGATGGTCAATCGCAAGGCGCCCTACGGCACCATCTACGCCTGGGAAGCACTGGAAGTGGTGCTGATCGCCGCGGCCTTCGAGCAGGATGTCTCGCTGGCCTTCCTTGACGATGGCGTCTTCCAGTTGAAGAAGGGCCACAACACCAAGGGGATCGAGGTCAAGGCATTCGAAAAGACCTGGGGCGCGCTGGAGGATTATGACGTTACCAAGCTTTACGTTTCCCAGGAAGCCCTGGCGGAACGCGGCTTGACTGCTGACGATCTCGCCGTGCCTGTCGAAGTGCTCTCCCGTGCCGACATCGGCAAGCTGATGGAAGAGCAGGACGTTCTCCTGTCGTTCTGAGGATACCAACATGCTGCATATCATCAACAAGTCCCCATACGACCGTCCCGCTCTGGATTCCGTGCTGGCAACTGGCGAAGGTGCCATCCTTCTGATCGAGGATGGCGTCTATGCGGCCGTCAAGGGCGGTGCTGAAGAAAACAAGATCAAGGGTGCCATGGGCAAGTTCAAGTTTTACGCCCTGACCGTCGACCTTGAAGCGCGCGGTATCGCCGACCGCGTGATGGACGGCATCACCGCTGTCGATTACGCCGGCTTTGTCGATCTCGTCGCGGATAACAAAACCTGCCAGTCATGGCTGTAACCCAATCACAATCAATCAACCAGGAGACAAAAAATGGCTATCGAAGTTAATGGCAAGAGCTACGAAACCGACGAAGAGGGTTATCTGGTCAACCTCGGCGACTGGAACGAAGATGTCGCGGGCTTCCTCGCCCAGCAGGAAGGCGTGAATCTGACCGAGAACCACTGGGAAGTCATCAACTTCCTGCGCGACTACTATAACGAGTTCCAGATCGCCCCGGCTGTGCGCGTGCTGACCAAGGCGATCGGCAAAAAGCTCGGTGCCGACAAGGGCAACAGCCAATATCTGTACGAGCTGTTCCCCTACGGCCCGGCCAAGCAGGCGTGCAAGATCGCCGGCCTGCCGAAGCCGACCGGCTGCGTCTAAACAGTAGCAATGCGCTGCGGGATGGCTTGCTTGCCGTCCCGCCAGCGCCGAGTTTCGCAGCGTTGCCGACAGGCCTCCGGAAATGTCGTGGCTTGACGCGGGTATCGTTGCGCCTTTGATTGCTGTGTTCGCTGTGGTGCCTCGTCCATGACACTGTTCTTCGCGATCCTGTTCTACCTGGCTACCGCCCTGTTCGTCGTCGGCCTGGCTTACAAGATCTACGACTTCGCCCGCACACCGGCGCCACTGTCGATTCCCACGACGCCGGCCCCGACCACGACGACGGGAGTCGCCTTCCGCATGACCCGGGAAGTCGTCTTGTTCGAAAGCCTGTTCAAGGGCAACCTGTGGATCTGGCTGTTCGGCTGGCTGTTCCACATGGGCCTCTTCCTCGTGCTGGTGCGCCACCTGCGCTACTTCATCGACCCGATTCCTGCCTGGCTGCTCTTCTTCCAGCCCTTCGGCAAATATGCCGCTTTCATGATGATCGCTGGCTTGGGTGGCCTCTGGGCGCGCCGCTTCCTCGTCGAACGTATTCGCTACATCACGACGCCCTCCGACCATCTCTGGCTGGCTCTGCTAATTGGCATCGGTATCTCGGGTGCAGCCATGACTTTCGTCTCGCACGTCGATGTCGTCGCTGTCAAGGCCTTCTTCCTTGGCCTGATGGTCTTCGAGATCAACCCCTTGCCTGCCCATCCGGCACTCATCATCCACCTGCTTCTTGTGGCGTTGCTGTTGATCCTGTTCCCCTTCAGCAAGCTGCTGCATGCCCCGGGCGTATTCTTCAGCCCGACCCGCAACCAGGCCGACAACCCGCGCGAGAAACGCCATCTGGCAGCGTGGGCCGCCCAGATCGAGAAGAACTGACATGGCCGATCTTGAGTTTCCGATTCCCAAGTACCGCGACTACCCTGAAGTCCCGGCCATCAAGGCTGGTGCGATGGCGCACTCGCGGCCACACGTAGCCAGTGAGAAGATCCAGGAAGCCCTCGGCTACCAAACCAAACTCGCGGAGGATTGGCAGGTCACTCACGACAAGGCCATCGGCAAGTTTGGCGAGTTGCTTGGCAAATACCGCTCGCTCAAGGTGTTCATGGACTCCTGTGTGCATTGCGGTGCCTGCACCGACAAATGCCACTACTTCATCGGCACCAACGATCCGAAGAACATGCCGGTCGCACGTCAGGAGCTGATGCGCTCGGTGTATCGTCGCTATTTCACGCTCGCCGGCAAGATGTTCCCGAGCCTGGTTGGCGCGCAGGATCTGACCAAGGAACTGCTCGACGAGTGGTACACCTACTTCTGGCAATGTTCCGAATGTCGGCGCTGCTCCGTGTTCTGCCCCTATGGCATCGATACGGCCGAAGTCACCATGGCGGCACGTAATATCCTCGATACCGTCGGTTACGGCCAGAAATATACGAACGAGATTCTTGGCAAGGTCAACAAGATCGGCAACAACCTCGGCCTGCCGGGTCCGGCGCTCGAAAACACGCTGGAAGGTCTCGAAGAGGACTTGAAAGAGGACACCGGTTTCGACATCAAGTATCCACTCGATGTCCAGGGCGCCGAAGTCCTGCTGGTGACTCCATCCGCCGACTTCTTCGCCGAACCGCACATCGAAAGCCTGATCGGCTACGGCAAGGTCTTCCACGCCGCCGGCATCAGCTGGACGCTCTCGTCCTACGCGTCGGAAGCCGGCAACTTCGGCATGTTCGACGGCGACTACGAGATGATGCGCAAGGTTGCCCTGCGGATCCGCAAGGCTGCCCTCGAACTCGGGGTGAAACGCATCGTCGTCGGCGAATGTGGCCATGCCTGGCGGATTGCCTACGCCTTCTGGAACACGCTCAGTGGTCTGGGTGCCGGCGCCAACGATCCCTTCGCCATCGAACTGCAAAAGCAGCTCGACCCGCGCTACAAGCAGCCGTCGCACATCTGCGAATTCACCTGGGATCTGATCCAGCAGGGCCGTCTCCAGTTCGACAAGGAAGCCAACGATCACCGCATCATTACTTTCCACGATTCCTGCAACGTGGCGCGAGCCTCCCGCATGGGCGACTATCCTGGCGGCCAGTTCGAAATCCCGCGGAACATCATCAAGGCGGTGGCCAACAAATATGTCGAAATGGCGCCGGATACCATCCGCGAAGCCACCTTCTGCTGCGGCGGTGGCGGCGGCATCCTGACCGACGAACTCGTCGAAGCCCGCATCAAGGGCGCCTTCCCGCGCATGGAAGCGCTGCAGCAGGTGGTCGACCAGCATGGCGTCAACTTCATGGCGACCATCTGCGCGATCTGCAAGGCACAATTCACCAAGGTTCTGCCCTACTACGGTTTCAACATGCGACTGGTGGGAGGAGTACACCAGTTGGTTAGCACCGCGATACGCCTCGGCAACGAGCAATAAATACGAAACGCAACTCGATAATTACGGAGACGACGATGTCAGCGACCCCCGAAACTAATAGCGAAAAGTTGACCTTCCGCATGTACAAGGACGGTGAAAAACCGGACTCCTACAAACGGGCGCAAGAAAAGATTTTCCAAGCTGGCTGGTCCTACAAGTGCCCGACTTACATCCAGTCGACACCACCCTGCCAGGGTTCCTGCCCGTCCGGCGAAGACATCCGTGGTTATCTCAATATCGTGCGCGGCATCGAGAAGCCGCCGGTCGGCGCTGACGGCAAGCCCGTCATGCCCTGGCAGGAATATGCCTGGCGCCGCCTGACCGAAGCCAACCCGCTGCCCGCCGTGATGGGCCGTGTCTGCCCGGCGCCCTGCGAAAGCGGCTGCAACCGCAATCAGGTCGAAGACCACGTCGGCATCAACTCCGTCGAGCACTACCTCGGCGAGTATGCAATCAAGAACAACCTGCAATTCAAGAAGCCCGAGAAGCTGACCGGCAAAAAGGTTGCCGTCATCGGCGGCGGTCCGGCCGGCCTGTCGGTCGCCTACCAACTGGCCCTGAAGGGTCACTCTTGCACCATTTTCGACGACCATGAGCATCTCGGCGGCATGATGCGCTATGGCATCCCGGGTTATCGTACGCCGCGCGACGTTCTCGATGCCGAAATCCAGCGCATCCTCAACCTGGGTGTCGAAGCCAAGCTGAAGTGCAAGATCGGCGTC
This sequence comes from Pseudomonadota bacterium, assembly GCA_021849505.1. Taxonomy (GTDB): domain Bacteria; phylum Pseudomonadota; class Gammaproteobacteria; order Burkholderiales; family Rhodocyclaceae; genus Sulfuricystis. The sequence goes on along the minus strand of JAJZSW010000008.1, from coordinate 21,286 downwards.
GACATCACCATGGAGCAGATCCGCAAGGACTACGACGCGGTGTTCCTCGGCCTGGGTGCCCAGGGCGGTCGCGCCCTGCCTGCCGAAGGTGCCGACAACGTTTCCAACGTCGTGACCGCCACCGCCTTCCTCAAGGCCTTCAACGACGGCCGCCTCAAGACCGTCGGCAAAAACGTGGTCGTGGTCGGGGGTGGCGATACCTCGATGGACGTCGCTACGGTGGCCCGTCGTCTCGGTCATATCGATACCGTCAGGCCCACCGACTGGGAGGGTGCCATTGCCGGCCAACTGGCTCAGGACGTCGCCAGCATTTCCAACCGCCAGGGAGCCGATGTCGTGCTGACTTCGGTCTTCATGACCGCCAGCAAGCAGGAACTTGAACACGCCCAGTCCGAAGGCATCGAAATCATGCAAGGCTGGATGCCGGTCGCCGTCATCAAGGGCGGCGATGGTCGCGCCACAGCCCTGCGCGTCAAGCAGTGCGAAGCCAAGATGGTCGGCGGCCGCCTCGACATCAAGCCCATCGAAGGCACCGAGAAGGATCTCCCCGCTGACCTGATCGTCTCCGCGATCGGACAGACGGTCGATCTGGTCGGCCTGGAAGAGTTCAACAACGGCAAGGGCATGGTCAGTACCGACAAGAACTACCAGGTGCAGGGCAAGCCCGGCGTGTATGCCGGCGGCGACGTTATTCGCCCCCACCTGCTGACCACCGCGATCGGCCATGGCGCGATTGCGGCCGACGGTATCGATCAACATCTGCAGGGTCTCGAAGTCGGCCGGCGTCCGAAGGTCGATGTCCATGTCTTCGACCTGATGCGCAAGTACGTTGAAAAAGGGTTGCCTCTCGAAGAGGTCAAGGAACCGGTGCGCGGCACTGATGCGACGAAATCCGTGCATAACTACGACAACCGCTCGGACCGTTACATCATCCCGCACACCGAGCTGTTCCTCGGCCACTTCCAATACACCCCGCGCAACAAGCGCCACATCACGCACCTCAACAAGGAGTCCGCGCTGGGCAACTTCGAGGAGCGCCTCGATCCGCTCGACGACAAGCAGGTCGTTGCCGAAGCGAAGCGCTGCATGAGCTGTGGCCTGTGTTTCGAGTGCGACAACTGCGTCATGTACTGTCCGCAGACGGCCGTCTATCGCGTCAAGAAGACCGAGGCGACCACGGGCCGCTATGTCGCGACGGATTACGACAAGTGCATCGGCTGCCATATCTGCCACGATGTCTGCCCGACCGGCTACATCCAGATGGGTCTTGGTGAATAACGCAGCACACAAGGGGTAAGGAGGAGTATGGCCATCATGAAACGGATGCTCGTCGGTCTAGCGGCGATCCTGCTGCTTGCCCCCGTTTTTGCCACTGCAGGCGCGCCGAAACCGAACGTGATAATCGAGAATCCCGGTCAGTGCATCGCGCCGACGGCGGAAATGCGCGTCAATCACATGAAGATGCTCAATCACACGCGTGACCGCACCCTGCGCCAGGGGATCCGCGGCGAGAAAGCCAGTCTGAACGGCTGCATCGATTGCCATGCCAGCAAGACGACCGGATCGGTGCTCGGCAAGGATGGTTTCTGCGAAAGCTGCCACACCTATGCCGCGGTAAAAGTCGATTGCTGGCAATGCCATCAACCGAAGGCCGGATATAAACATGCCGAGGCTGCGGGAGTAAAACCATGAGCCAACCGCAAGACAAGTCTCGTCGCAATTTTGTCGGCACCGCCGCCGTTGCGGGCGCCGGTCTAGGAACTCTTGCCCTTGCCCCGGGCCTGCACCTGATTCAAGTTTCGGAAGCAAATACTCCCTCCCAGGGTGCCTCCGGGAAGGTGCGCTGGGGCATGCTGATCGACACGACCAAGTGCGCGAGCGGTTGCGATGCCTGCGTCAAGGCCTGCAACACCGAAAACGGCATCAACGAAACCCTTAAGGATGCGCGGCAGGGCTCGCAGTGGATCCGCAAGATCGATCTGAAGAATCCCAAGACCGGCCAGGAGCACTCCCTGCCGATGCTCTGCCAGCATTGCGCCCATCCGCCCTGCGTCGATGTCTGCCCGACGGGCGCATCGATGAAGCGCGCCGACGGCATCGTGCTGGTCGATCGTCACACCTGCATCGGCTGCCGCTACTGCATGCTGGCCTGTCCCTACAAGGCGCGCTCGCTGGTCCATCTGCCGCTCACGAACCAGAATCCGGAAGTGCCGCGAGGCCAGGGCTGCGTCGAATCCTGTACTTTCTGCGTCCAGCGGGTCGACAAGGGCCTGAAGCCGGCCTGTGTCGAATCCTGTCCGGAAGGCGCCATGCTGTTCGGTGATCTCAACGATCCCGCGAGTGAAATCGCTCAACGCATCGCCAATGAGAAAACCACCCAGGTGCGCGGCGATCTGAAACTCAATCTCGGCGTGCGTTATCAGGGAATCTGACCATCATGCAAACCGCACTCACTAATCGTCTGGAAGGCCCGAGCTTCTACGCCCTGGCCGGCATCGGCGCCCTGATCAGCCTGCTCGGCCTGGGCGCGGCGCTGTACATGGAGACCAGCGGCCACCACGTCACCGGCATGAACAACCAGGTGTTCTGGGGCCTGCCGCATGTCTTCGCCATCTTCCTGATCGTCGCCGCCTCGGGCGTGCTCAACGTCGCCTCGATCGGCACCGTTTTCGGCAAGAAGGCCTACAAGTCGCGCGGACCACTCTCCGGCCTGCTGGCGATCACCATGCTCGCCGCCGGCCTGTTCGTCATCATGCTCGACCTTGGCCGCGCAGACCGACTGGTCATCGCCATGACTCATGTCAACTGGACTTCGGTCTTCGGGTGGAACATGGTGCTCTATCCGGTGTTCTTCGGCCTCGTCGGCCTCTACGTCTGGATGCTGATGGACCGGAAGATGTACGCCTACTCCAAGCCCGTCGGGGTCGCCGCCTTCATCTGGCGCCTGGTCATGACGACCGGTACCGGCTCCATCTTCGGCTTCGTGGTCGCCCGTCAAGCCTATCACTCGGCCGTGATCGCGCCGATGTTCATCATCATGTCATTCGCCTGGGGCCTGGCGGCCTTCCTGCTGTTCCAGAGCGCGATGTACAAATGGCATGGCGCCGAACTGCACGAGTCGATCCGCAAGCGCCTCAACGGCCTGCTCGGCGTGTTCATCGCCGCGGTGTTCTACTTCGTGCTGGTCTATCACCTGACCAACATCTATTACGCCAAGCAGACCGATTTCGAGCAGTTCATCCTGCTCAGCGGCGGCATCTTCCCGCAGCTGTTCTGGGGCGGTTTCGTCGTGCTTGGCACAATCGTGCCGCTGCTGCTGCTCTTCGTGCCCTCGATGCAGCGCAGTGCCGGCGCCGGTACGGCCGCCGCCCTGCTGACCATCGTCGGCGGCCTGTGCTTCCTCTACGTCTTCATCATCGGCGGGCAGGCCTATCCGCTCGACATGTTCCCGGGCATGGAGGTCAAGAGCACCTTCTTCGACGGCCATATCGACAATTACGTGCCGAGCATGCCCGAGATACTCCTGAGCGTCGGCGGGTTCGGCGTGGCTTTCCTGCTGACCCTGATCGCCGTGCGCGTCCTGCCCTTCATGCCGCAGGACGACATCGCCAAGCTGCAGGCCAGCGGCGCACTGCACGACTGAAGCATCCTGCACGGCGGAATCCCCGCAAGGGGATTCCCCGGGCAACATGCAGCGCTCCATGCATCGTTTCCTGATCTCCGCCGCGCACAAATCCTCGGGCAAGACCACGCTCAGCATCGGCCTCGCGGCCGCCCTGCGCGCGCGCGGCCTGACGGTGCAACCCTTCAAGAAGGGGCCCGACTACATCGACCCGCTCTGGCTGGGTCGCGCCGCCGGACGCGGCTGCCGCAACCTCGATTTCTTCCTTTCTCCGCACGACGAGATCAAGGCGCAATTCGCCCATGGTCATAACGCCGACGTCTGCCTCGTCGAAGGCAACAAGGGGCTTTATGACGGTCTGGCGCTCGACGGCAGCAACAGCAACGCCGCCCTTGCCCGCCTGCTTGACCTGCCGGTGATCCTCGTGCTCGACACGCGCGGCCAGACGCGCGGCATCGCGCCGCTGATCCTCGGTTATCAGGCCTTCGAACCGGACATCCGCATCGCCGGCGTGATTCTCAACCGCCTTGGCGGCAGCCGCCACGAGGCCAAGCTGCGCGCCGTCGTCGAGCACTACACCGATGTGCCGGTGCTGGGCGCCGTGCATGAAGATGCCCGGCTTGCCGTCGTGGAGCGCCATCTCGGCCTGATGCCCGCCAACGAGGCCGCCCACGCGGAGCAGACCATCGCCGCCATTGCTGAACGCGTCGCCCGCCAGGTCGACCTTGAGCGCCTGCTCGCCATCACCGCGACGAACGTTCCGCTCGCCGCCCCGCCGGCCGGGGTCGCGCCTGTCCAGCCCGGCCTGCGTGTGGCGATTGCCCGCGATGCCGCCTTCGGCTTTTACTACACCGACGACCTCGAAGCGCTCGCCGCCGCCGGCGCCAAGCTGGTCCCCTTCGACACCCTCAAGGATTCCCGGCTGCCGCCCTGCGATGCGCTCTTCATCGGCGGCGGCTTTCCCGAATCCTTCCTCGACGATCTTGCCGCCAATACGAGTCTGCGCAGCGATATCCGCAGCGCGATCGAGAACGGGCTGCCGACCTACGCCGAGTGCGGCGGCCTGATGTATCTGGCACAGTCGATCGCCTGGCATGGCAAGGCCCGTCCGATGGTCGGGGTCATCCCGGGGGACATCCTGATGCACGAGAAACCTGTCGGCCGCGGCTATGTCGTCATCGAGCCGACGCAGGATCACCCCTGGTGCCGCCCCGCCAGCGCCGACTTTTGCCACCCCCTGCACGCCCACGAGTTCCACTATTCCGAGATTCGCGGCTTGCCGGCGGATACGCGCTACGCCTACACGGTCAAGCGCGGCCATGGCATCGATGGCCGGCACGACGGCATCCTGCGCCACAACCTGCTGGCGTCCTACACCCATCTACGCAGCACGGCCGGCTGCAACTGGCCGGCCCGTTTCATCCAGTTCGCGAGAAACTGTTCCACCCTGACCCGAGAGACCACATCATGTTCAACCTGACCCCCTCCGCCGCCGAACAAATCCTGCGTGCCGCCGCCGCGCAACAGGAAGACGCTGAACCACCCGGTCTCACCAGCCTGCGCGTCGCGGCCAAGGTGGAGGACGGCGAAATCGTCTATGGCATGGGCTTCGACGAGGAACGCGAGCAAGACGCGGTGATCGAATCCTGCGGGGTCACCCTGCTGATCTCGCCGCGCAGCCAGGAACTGCTGGCCGGCGCGACGCTCGATTTCGTCGAACTGCACCCCGGGGAATTCCAGTTCATCTTCAACAATCCGAACGATCCACCCCAGGGCGGCGGTTGCGCAAGCCGCAGCAGCGGCTGCGGCGGCTGTGGTGGTGGTAGCACCGGTACGTCGGGGGGCTGCAGCTGACATGACGATCGACCTACCGCCCAATCTCCCCAGTCGGGGTGCCGCAGTCCGCGGGACCGTCTATCTGGTCGGCGCCGGTCCCGGCGATCCGGAACTGCTGACGCTGCGCGCGCTGCGCATCATCGGCGACGCGGACATTCTCGTGTATGACCAGCTTGTCTCGGACGCGATCCTCGCGCTCGTCAATCCCGCCGCCGAGCGCATCTACGCGGGCAAGCAGCGCGGCAACCACGCCGTGCCGCAGGCCGACCTCAACCAGTTGCTGGTACAACTGGCCAGAACCAACAAGCGCGTCGTCCGCCTCAAGGGCGGCGACCCCTACACCTTCGGGCGCGGCGGCGAGGAAGTCGAAACCCTGCGCGAAAACGGCGTCCCCTTCGAGGTCGTGCCGGGCGTCACGGCGGCGGCCGGCGTCGCCGCCTATGCCGGCATCCCCCTGACGCACCGCAACTACGCCCAGGCCTGCGTCTTCGTCACCGGCCACCTCAAGGATGGCAGCATGAACCTCGACTGGCCAGGGCTGGCGCGCCGCCGCCAGACGGTCATCATCTACATGGGGCTGCACGGACTGGCCTACCTCTGCGACCAGCTGATTGCCCACGGACTGCCCGCCGACTGGCCGGCGGCCATCGTGCAGCAGGGCACCACGCCGAACCAGCGCACGGTGACCGGCACGCTCACGACGCTGCCGGCTCTGGCCGAATCCGCCGGCCTCAAGGCGCCGACCCTGATCATCGTCGGCGAAGTCGTCCGGCTCAGGGACAAGCTGGCCTGGTTCGAAAAAAACCGCTCCTGAACGTCACCGGATTTACTTTACTTTAGTAATATATCCGGACGGGCGGGGAGGGAGTTTCTTCCTTTGCCCTCAAGATTACGGCCGCACGAGCCGTAATACTGCTGCAGATCATGGCCACCCAGGACAGCGAAGCCCAATTCATCGATATCGACGATGTGCACATCGGCACGTACGTCTATGTCGATTTGGGCTGGATCAAGCATCCGTTTGCGCTCAACAGCTTCAAGATCAGTTCGCGCGACCAGATCGACACGCTGATCAAGCTGGGGGTGAAACGCATCCGCTGGTCGCCGGAAAAGAGCGATCCCGAGCCGGGAAGCGAGCCGCCACCCGCGGCCGGGCAGGCGGACGGAGAAGTCGGTGCTGACGGGACGGCAGCCCCAGCCACGACAACCGGGCAGTCCGCTGCCGGAGGAAGCGTCGAAGCCGCCGCGGCTGCGCGGCAGGCGATCGCGGCAGCTGTCGCGGCAGAGGCCGCCGCGCTGGCCGAAGAGCGGCGTCAGCGCCGCGACAAGCTCCACGCCCAGCGCGAGAGCCTCGAACTCTGCGAGCGCGAATTTACCACCGCCTCGCGCGCCTATCGCCAGGTCATCGAGCAGATCGGCAACCAGCCGGAAACCGCCCGCACGCAGGTGGCAGAGCTGGTCGGCGACATGGTCGGCAAGATGCTGGCGCAGGAAGAGACGGCGATCCGCCTGCTGTCGGAAAGCATCGGCGAGCGCGCCTCGCAACATTCGGTCAATGTGACCGTGATCTCGCTTCTGCTCGGCAAGACCCTCGGACTGGATACCGCCCAGCTGGACATCCTCGGCAGCGGCGCCCTGCTCCACGACATCGGCCTGACCATGCTGCCGGAACAACTGCGATGGATGGACAGCCGGTATACCTCAGCGGAACGTCGGCTCTACCAGGAGCATGTCGCCCATGGCGTCGCCATCGGCAAACGCATGAAGCTCAGGCCCGAGGAGCTGGCCATCATCGCCCAGCACCACGAACTCGCGGACGGGCACGGTTACCCCAGCCAATTGAGCGGCGAGCAGATCGCGCCGCTGGCGCGCATCGTTGCGCTGGTGAACCTTTACGACAACCTCTGCAATCCGGGCAATCCGGCCCAGGCCATCACGCCCCACGAGGCACTGGCGCTGATCTTCGCGCAGATGCGGCAGCAGTTCGACAACAAGGTCCTGATGCCCTTCATCCGCATGATGGGGGTCTATCCGCCCGGCTCGGTGGTCGAGCTGTCCGACGGCCGTCTGGCGCTGGTGGTTTCGGTCAACGCGGCGCGGCCGCTCAAACCGAACGTCGTAATCCACGAGCCGAGCGTACCGCGCGACGAAGCGCCGGTCGAGGATCTCGAGCAAGCCGGGGAACTTGGCATCCGCCGCAGCCTGAAGCCGCTGCAGCTGCCGAAGGCCGCGTTCGACTACCTGTCGCCGCGCCAGCGCATCTGCTACTTCTTCGAGCGCGCGCGCAACGCCCGCGAAATCGAATTCGCCGCATGAACAGGCGGACCTGGCAACCGCTCATCGAAGGGATGATCGAGGCTGTCTGGATCGTCGATGCGCTCGAGCTGCGTGTGCTCGCCGTCAATCGCGTCGCCGCCGATCTGCTCGGCGTGCCCGCCGACAGCCTGGTCGGCAAGCCGGTCGTCGACCTCGCCGCCACACCGGAAGACATCTACTTCTGGGAAGACGTCGCCGCCGGCCTCTCGGACCACATCCTCTCGGAAACGCTGCTGCTGCATGCCAATGGCACGGCGGTGCCGGTCGAGCGCCGCGTCAGCCGCGTCATGCTCAACGATTCCGCCGCCATCTTCGTCGTCGGCATCCGCGACCAGTCCGAGGAACGGCGCATCGAAAGCGAGCTCGAAAAGCTCGTCGCCGAACTGCGCGCCACGCTCGAATCGACGGCCGACGGCATCCTCGTCACCGATCTCGACGGCGGCATCCGCGGTTACAACCAGCGCTACGCTGACCTCTGGAACCTGCCGCAGGAACTGATGACCCAGCGCAACGACAGCGCCATCCACGCCTGGATGGCGCAGAACGTCGTCGATGCCACCACCTACGCCGCCCGCCTCGCCGCCATCGCCCGCTCGCCCCTGCTCGAAGCGACCGACACGCTGCTGCTGCGCACCGGGAAGATTCTCGAACGCGTGACCCTGCCGCAATACGCGCGCGGCCGGCCGATCGGCCGCGTCTATTCCTACCGCGACATCACCCAGCGGCTCGCCGACGAGGCGCGCCTGCAAATCGCCGCCAAGGTCTTCGAAGCCAGCCTCGACGCGATCTTCGTCACCGATCCGGAAAAGACACTGAAGGCGGTCAACCCCGCCTGCGAGCGTCTCACCGGCCAGGGCAGCACCGCACTGCTCGGCAGGAACACCTATGACATCCTCTCCGACATGGTCTCGCGGGAGCACTTCGTCGCCCAGGTCGAAGCCCAATTGCAGGAAAACGGCTATTGGGAAGGCGAAGCCTGGCACCGCAACGGCGCCGGCAACACCCTGCCCTGCCAGGCATCGCTCGTGCGCGTGTCCGACAACAACGGCAAACTGCTGCACTTCATCGGCTTCTTCAAGGATCTGTCGGAGACCGTCAATGCCCGCAAGCGCATCGAGGAACTGGCCTACACCGACGCGCTGACCGGCCTGCCCAATCGGCTGATGCTCACCGAGCGCATCGAATTCGCCCTCGGGCTCGCCCATCGCGAGAAGGTCGGTTTCGCGCTGCTGTTCCTCGATCTAGACCGCTTCAAGCACATCAACGATTCGCTCGGCCACATGTTCGGCGACCGCGTGCTGGTCGATGTCGCCGAACGCATCAAGGACTGCCTGCGCCAGGTGGATACGGCCGCGCGGCTCGGCGGCGACGAATTCCTGATCCTGCTCCACAAGACCGATGCGCGCGGCGCGGAAATCATCGCCCGGCGCATCCTCAACCGGCTCGCCCAGCCCTTCGTGATCGACGAGATGTCCTTCACCCTCACCTGCAGCATCGGCATCGCGCTTTATCCCGACGACGGGCAGACGATGGACGACCTGATCAAGAACGCCGACGCCGCGATGTACCACGTCAAGGAACGCGGCCGTGCCGGGTTCCGCTTCTACCAGCGCCAGATGAACGTCGGCCTGCTGTCGCGCATGAAGATCGACCACGCAATGCGCCAGGCACTCAGCAACCCCGCGCCCGACACGGGCTTCCGCCTGCACTACCAGCCGCAGGTACGCTTCCGCGACAACGCGATTTTCGGTGCCGAAGCCCTGCTGCGCTGGCGCGATGCCGAACTCGGCGACATTGCGCCTGCCCAGTTCATCCCGATCGCCGAGGAGTCCGGCGTCATCGTCAGCATCGGCAACTGGGTACTCGACGCAGCCGTGCGGCAATGCTCGGACTGGAACGCCAAAGGACTGACGCTGATGATGGCGATCAACGTCTCGGCCCTGCAGTTCCAGCAAGCCGACTTCGTCGAGCGCATCGACCGGACGCTGAAGAAGCATGCGCTGCCGCCCGGCCTGCTGGAGCTGGAACTGACCGAATCCATCCTGATCCAGGATGTGGACGAAACGCTGCGCCGCCTCGAGCTGCTGGCCGCGCTAGGCGTGCGGCTGGCGATCGACGATTTCGGTACCGGCTATTCGAGCCTGTCCTACCTCAAGCGCTTCCCGATCCACAAGGTCAAGATCGACCGCTCCTTCATCCAGGACCTGCCCCGCGACGAGAGCGATACCGCCATCGTCAACGCCATCATCCAGATGGCCGATGCGCTGCGCCTCAAGGTCATCGCCGAAGGCGTCGAGACGATCGAGCAGCGCGACTTCCTGGTCGCCGCCGGCTGCAACGAATATCAGGGCTATATTTGCACGCCGGCACTCGAAGCCGGCGAATTCGAGAAGTTCGCGCTGGGCCACGGACTGGCGCACCCGCCCGGCGAATTCAGGCTCCTGCCGCCGAATTAACCGCCACCCACGCCTGACCGAGCGCCAGGCCGCCATCGTTGGGCGGCAATGCCCGCGCTTCCAGCAGTTCGAGGCCGCGCGCCGCCAGCCCGGCACGCAATGCGGCGGACAGCAGACGATTGAGCAGGCAGCCGCCCGCAGCAGCCACCCGGCGGATGCCCGTCCGCCCGGCGGCTTCGGCAAGCCAGTCGACCAGCGCCGCGGCCAGCGTCGCATGGAACCAGGCGGCGCCCGCAGCGGCATCCTCGCAGTCCTCGAGATGTGCCAGCATGGGCAGCAGATCGAGGATTTGGTCCCGAATGCGCCAGCCGTCGGGACACGCCCCAATCGCCCCGTGCCGGACCGCCAGCCCTTCGAGCAGCATCGCCGCCTGTCCCTCGAAGCTGGCGCGCCGCCGCACGCCGAGCAGGCCCGCTGCCGCGTCGAACAGCCGGCCGGCACTTGAAGTGAACGGACTGTTGATGCCCCGCTCCAGCATGGTTGCCAGCATCGGCGCGGCCGGTTCATCGGCGAAACGCCGCGCGATTTCGTCGCCACGTCCGAGCAAGTGCAGGGCCGCCGCCGCCATGCGCCAGGGCTCGCGCGCCGCGATATCGCCCCCGGGCAGCGCCAGCGGGCGCAGATGCCCCAGTCGTTCAAAACGCGCGCCCTCGACACGCAGCAGTTCGCCACCCCATGCCGTGCCATCAGAACCGAGTCCCACGCCATCGAGTGCCACGCCGAGCACCGGCTCCCTCACGCCATGCTCGGCGCACACCGCGGCGATGTGCGCATGGTGATGCTGCACGCCGAGCCCGGGGATGGCGCGTTCCGCCGCGAAGGCCGCGGCGAAGCGCGTCGAATGGAAGTCCGGGTGCAGGTCGTGCACGACGATCGCTGGTTCGACATCGAGGATGTGCAGCAGGTGGGCGACGCTCTCCTCGAAGAAGCCGCAGGCGGCGGCATTGTCGAGATCGCCGATGTGCTGCGAAACAAAGGCCTCGTCGCCGCGCGTGACGCAGATCGTGTTCTTGAACCAGCCGCCGACTGCAATCACCGGCGGCACAGCCCGGGGCAGACTGATCTTGCGGGGGACATAACCCCGCGCCCGGCGAACGAATCCTGTCCCTCGCCGCACGCTGTCGTCGCAACGCACAACGATGTCACGGTCGTGCAGCAGGAAGGCATCGGCGATGCCGGCCAACCGCTGCAGCGCCTCCGCGTTGCCGATCACCAGCGGCTCGCCGTGTGGATTGGCGCTGGTCATCACCAGCACCATGTCCGGCGCGTCATGGAAAAGCAGATACTGGATCGGCGTCGCCGGAAGCATCAGGCCGATTTCGGGCAGGCCGGGCGCGCAGCCGGGCAGCAAGGCATCCGTCGCCGGCAGTTTCGGCAGCAGCACGATGGGGCGCTCGGGGCTTTCCAGCAGCGCGACATCATCGCCCGTCAATTGCGCGAAAGTCAGTGCCGGCGAGACGGCACCCAGCATGACCGCGAAGGGTTTTTCCTCGCGCTGCTTGCGCTCGCGCAGGCATGCAACCGTCGCGGCCTTGCGCGCATCGCAGGCGAGGTGGAAACCGCCCAGCCCCTTGATCGCGACGATCCTGCCGGCCTTCAACAACGCCAGCGTCTGCGCGATCGGATCGCCTTCAATTGGTTGGCCGGCGGCATCGCGCAAGGACAAGCGGGGGCCACAGTTCGGGCAACAGGTCGTCTCGGCATGGAAGCGCCGGTCGGCCGGGTCGGTGTATTCGCGCTGGCAGTCCGGGCAGAACGGAAAGGGTGCGAGGCTGGTCTGCGGCCGGTCGTAGGGCAGGCGCCGCGTCACCGTGTAGCGCGGCCCGCAATGCGTGCAGGTGATGAAGGGATGTCGATAACGGCGATTGGCCGGATCGAACAGTTCCGCGCGGCAGGCCGCGCAGGGCGCGGTGTCGTGGCCGATCGCCGTGCTGACCCTGCCGCCCGAGCTTGCGATGATCGCGAACCCGGCAGTGGCTTCGTACGCGACCGGTCGCACCCATACGGAATCGACGCGTGCCAGCGGCGGCGCTTCGTCGCGGACGCGCCGCTCGAGTTCATTCAATGCTGCGGCTGCGCCTTCCGCATGGATCTCGACGCCGGCCGCGTCATTTTTTACCCAGCCTGCTAATTCGAGTTCGTGCGCGAGCCGCCAGACGAAGGGCCGGAAGCCGACGCCCTGGACGACGCCCGTTACCCTGATGCGGATGGCATCAGCCACGAACGGCTGCAGCACCCTTCTCGATCCAGGCCAGCCAGTCGACCATGCCCTCGCCCGTCGTCGCCGAAACGCGGATCACCTCGATCAGCGGATTGACGCGGCGCGCGTAGGCGATCGCCTGGTCCACATCGAACTGCAGGTAGGGCAGCAGGTCGCACTTGTTGACGAGCATCAGCCGCGCCGCGCGGAACATGTCCGGATACTTGAGCGGCTTGTCCTCGCCTTCGGTCACCGAGAGGATCACCACCTTGCCTGCCTCGCCGAGGTCGAAGGCCGCCGGGCAGACGAGGTTGCCGACGTTCTCGATCATCAGCACGCCGCCCTTGGCCAGCGGCAGTTGTTCCAGCGCATGGCCGACCATGTGCGCGTCGAGGTGGCAGCCCTTGCCGGTGTTGATCTGCACGGCCGGCGCGCCGGTGGCGCGGATGCGCTCGGCATCGTGGCTGGTCTGCTGGTCGCCTTCGATCACGGCGATGCCGACCTTCCCCTTGAGCGCCTCGATGGTCTTCACCAGCAGCGTCGTCTTGCCCGAACCGGGACTGGAAACGAGGTTCAGCGCGAGGATGCCCTGCGCGGCGAAGCGCGCGCGGTTCTGCGCGGCGTAGGCGTTGTTCTTGGCCAGGATGTCCTGTTCGAGTTTGACGGTGCGGGCATGGGTGTGCGCGGGCGTGTAGGGATGACTATGCGTCGTCCCGTCCGCATGCGTGTGCACATGGGCATGCTGCAGGCCATCACCCATATTCTGGCCCTCGATCTTCGTTTCGCCTTCGCCGCAACCGCAAGTCGTACACATTTCATTCACTCCACTTCAAGGTCGATGACGCGCATCTCAGTGCCGCCGATCACGGCGACCGGGACCGTGCCGCAATGCTCGCATGGATCATAGACGACGGCCAGCGCCGTTTCCCTGCCGCAGGCCGGGCAGCGCCCGCGCCCCGGCGTGGCCAACACTTCGAGCTGCGCGCCAGCGGCGATGCCGTCGCGCATCGCCAGGTCGAAACAGAACTCGAAGGCCTCGCGCTCGACGCCGCTGAGCTGGCCGATCTCGACGCGTACGCTGTTCACGCGGGAAAAGCCTTCGCGCGCCGCGGCGTCCTCGATCAGCTCGCGCACGCCCTCGACGAGCGACATTTCATGCATGGCTGGATTTTAGCTGCCCAGCGACAGGAATTTGCGGCGGGCGGATGAACTGGGTGCGGCCGCATCGGGCTGCGGCTGGCCGGGCGCGAGATCGAGCGCGATCAGGCAGGCCTGGGCTGTCATGCGCGCGGTTTCCTGATCGGGGAACTGCTTCATGTCGTGGATCAGCGCGCAGATCAGGTAGTCGCCGAGCCCTTCCTCGTAGTTGGGCAGGAAGGCGAAATTGCCCGCGGCGTATTGCCGGAACACCCGCTCGTGCGGGCCGGGCACCGGCCAGTCGGCCGTCGCGGGCAGCAGCAGCAGGTCGACGCACCAGGGCGTCACCAGCACGCCGCGCCAGTCGTTTTCATGGCGCGCGAAACCCAGCCCCGCGACCTCCAGCGCCGGATTGAGCAGCGGCAGCCCTGCCATGCGTTCGGCCTGGATGCGGCGGAAGGTCGCCTCGACCTGCGCGCTGGGGTTTTCCGCGAACATGTGCCGTCCTGCCAGCGCCGACTTTCAGCGGCGCGTCGGCGCAAGGCCGCGTTGCGTCAGTTCATCGACCACCTGCGCCACGAGTTCCGGCACGCGCGCGGCAATGAGCGGCGTCAGCTCGGTGGAGAGCTCCAGCGAGGCCGGCTGCACGCCGAGGATGACGGTTTCCTTCGGCTCGGCGCCGAGAAATTCGAGTGACGCCAGCACATCCGAAAGGCCGATGCCGTGCGGCGAGAGGTTGCGGCGGAAGAACACCGGCACCGCGTCGCCGCGCAGCTGCACCAGTTCGCCCGGCGCCTTGCCGGCGGCAATGGCATCGACGACCAGCAGGAAATCGAGGTCGGACATGTCCTCGAGCATTTCCATGCCCGAGGTGCCGGCGTCGATGACGGTCACCCCCTCCGGTACCGTGTAATCGCGCTCCAGCGCTTCTATGACACGCACACCCACCCCTTCGTCGGCCAGGATCACATTGCCGACGCCCAGCACCACGGCTTTCATCGAGTGCTCAAACAACTTTGATCGTGACGTTCTGCTCGTTTTCCGTATCGGTCAGATGCACGGCGCAGGCGATGCAAGGGTCAAACGAATGCACCGTGCGCAGGACTTCCAGCGGCTTCTCGGGGTCGGCGATCGGATTGCCGATCAGCGATGCCTCGTACGGCCCCATCTCGTCCTTGTCGTTCTTCGGGCAGGCATTCCAGGTCGAGGGCACGACGCACTGGTAGTTCCTGATCTTGCCGTTGTCGATGACGACCCAGTGCGAGAGCACACCGCGCGGCGCTTCGTGGAAACCGACGCCCATGGCCTCGCCCTTCGGGAACACCGGCGCGTTGAAGGTCTTGGTGTCGCCCTTGGCGATGTTGTTGATGAGCAAACCCCACTGATCGTTCAGTTGATCAACCATCACGGCGCAGCGCACCGCACGGGCGGCATGGCGGCCGATGGTGGAATGCAAGGCATCAATGCCGACCTTGGTTTTGGCCAGCGCGGACACGGTGTCGAGTGCGAGTGTCGCGTACTTTTTGGTTGGCTCGTGGCCGGCGGCGAACATGCAGAGCACATGGGCGAGCGGACCGACCTGGGCCGGCTTGCCATAGAAGGTCGGCGACTTGAGCCAGGAATACTTGCCGGCGTCCTGGAAATCGGTGTAGTTCGGCTTGGTCTCGCCCTGGTAGGGATGCAGCGGCTTCTTGTTGCCATCCTCGTACCACGAGTGCTTGACCGACTCCTCTACCCCTTTGCCCCAGAAGTCGTCGTTGAAGCTGACGATCGGCTTGAACTTTGAAACGTCGCCGGCGTCGATATAGCCGCCGGGCAGCGCGAACTGCGTGCCCTTGGTGTCGAGCGGCAGATCCGGCACCGACAGGTAGTTGGTGACGCCCGCGCCGTACTTGGTCCAGTCGGCATAGAAGGCGCCGACCGCCGCGACGTCGATCAGGTACACGTTCTTGACGAAATCGGCCAACTCGTCGATCCAGCCCTTGATGGCCAGCAGGCGTTCGACGGTCAATACGGATTGCGAATCGGTGGAGATCGGGTTGGCCACGCCGCCGACGGCAAGGTTCTGGATGTGCGGCGTCTTGGCGCCGAGGATGCTGACGATCTTGTTCGCCTTGCGCTGCACTTCCAGCGCCTGCAGGTAATGCGCAACAGCCAGCAGATTGACTTCCGGCGGCAGCTTCATCGCCGGGTGGCCCCAGTAGCCGTTGGTGAAGATGCCGAGCTGGCCGCCGCCGACGAAGCCGGCGAGGCGCTCCTTGACGGCGCGCATCTCGTGCCTGCCGTTGAGCTTCCACGGCGAGAGGCTCTCGGCCAGCGCCGCGGTCTTGTCGGGATCGGCCTTGAGCGCCGAGGTGACATCGACCCAGTCGAGCGCCGAGAGGTGATAGAAGTGCACGATGTGGTCATGCACCGCATGGGCGAGCATGATCAGGTTGCGGATGTACTGCGCGTTGAGCGGCACCTCGAGCTGCAGCGCGTTCTCGACGGCGCGCACCGAGGCGATCGCATGCACCGTCGTACACACGCCGCAGATGCGCTGCGTGATCGACCAGGCATCGCGCGGGTCGCGGCCCTGCAGGATCAGTTCGACGCCCCGCCACATCTGGCCGGAGGACCACGCCTTGTTCACCTTGCCGCCATCGACATCGACGTCGATGCGCAGGTGGCCTTCGATGCGGGTGATGGGATCGACGGTAATTCTCTTGCTCATGTTGTTCTCCAGCAATCAGGCGTGGGCTTCTTCCCGGGGCAGGACCGGGAAGCGGCGGGTGATGACGATGTAACCGATGACTTCGATCGCGAACATGCCGACGGTGACCAGCACCTCCGTCAGCGACGGGAAGTACTGGTAGCCGCCGCCCGTGTCGTAGCCGATCAGAAAGCCGTTGATGCGCAGCAGGGCACCGCCCAGCATGATGATGATGCCGCCGACGAACAGGCGGGCCGGATTGCGTCGCTGGACTTCGCTGCCGATGACGAGAAAGACGCCGATGAAGCAGGCCATTTCGAACCAGAACATCACGGCTTCGAGCGTCATCCCGAAGGCCAGTCCGAGCGCGCCGCGCCAGATCAGGTCGGCAAAGCGCACCGCGATATAGACCGCGACGAGACCGAGCATCACCTTGGCCAGTGGCGTCAGCAGATGCATCTCGATGCTGCGCCGGTAGGCGGCCGAAGCGACGCAGGACTCGAACAGCACCACGGCATAGCCGATGATGATGGCGGTCAGCAGGAACAGCAGAGGGACGACCGGCGTCTGCCAGAGGGGATGCACCTGCGAGCCGAGCACCACCCAGAGCGTGCCGAGGGAGGACTGGTGCATCATCGGCAGCAATGTACCGAGCGCGATGATGATGAACATGATCTTCGACAGCCGGCGCTTGGCCGCGTTCATGCCAAGCTTCTCGAAGAAGGTCGGCGCGAACTCGATCCACATCACCAGGATGTAGAGCGTGATGCAGATCGCCACCTCGAACATCACCGAGTTCGGGTTCGCCGACCACGGCCAGTACATGTTCCAGACGTTCCACCAGCGGCCGAGGTCGACGATCACCGCCGCGCCGGCCAGCGTGTAGCCGAACAGACTCGCCAGCAGTGCCGGCCGCACCAGCGGGTGATACTCGCCCTTGTTGAAGATATAGACCAGCATCGCCACGGAGAAGCCGCCGCAGGCGAAGGCCGAGCCGATCATCACGTCGACGACGATCCAGATGCCCCAGGGATAGCCGTCGTTCAGGTTCGTGACGCTGCCGAGGCCGTAGAAGAACCGCACCACGAGAATCGCCGCCATGATGGCGACCAGGATGCCCGCCGTCAGGGTCACCGCGTTGAGCAGCGGTCCGCCGACGGGAGCGGGCTTGGCATGATGCAGGATTCTCATGACTCGTTTTCCTCCTCCGCCTCCGGCTTGACATTGCGCTTGGCGATCCAGGCCAGTGCGCCGAGCACGGCGACCGGCATGATCAGGCCACCATACAGGGTGTGCTGGATCGTCTCGGACATCGCCGCCGACGAATAGGGCGGCAGCTTGGGCATGCCGACCTTTTCGAAGGGCACGCCGGAAAGCTTGAGCACCTGCGTGCCGCCGTACTCCGTTTCGCCGTAGATGTGCTGCTGGTAGTTGCCCACCGCGCCCTCGTAGGTCTGGTCGGGTTCGACGCGCCAATTCACGTTGGGCGCCGCCGCATCGCCGAGCCGGCCGCGCGGATAGGTGGTGATCTCGCCGGGCTTGAGGGCGAGGCGCCGCCTGGCTTCGGCCAGCAGGTCGGAGGTCTTGCCGAACAGCGTCGCGCCGGTCGGGCAGACCTCGGCGCAAGCCGAGTAATGGCCGTCCTTGTGCCGATGGACACACAACTCGCACTTGCCGATGCGGCCGAGCGGATCGTCGTATTGATACTTCGGAATGCCGAACGGGCAGGCCGCCACGCAGTAGCGGCAGCCGATGCACTTGTCCGGGTTGTACGTGACGATGCCGGTGACGGGATTTTTGATCATCGCCGAGACCGGGCAGGCCGACACGCAGCTCGGATCGGCGCAATGCAGGCAGGAGGTCTTCATGAAGGCGTAGCCGTTCTTCTCGGCATCCTTCGTTTCCATCGTGCCGTTGCGGTACATCTTGATGATGTTGAAGCTGTAGCCGCTGGTGTCGAGCGGCGTGTCCCAAAGCTGGTCGACCGTGTTGAATTCGGGCGGGTTGCCGTTGGCTTCCTTGCAGGCCGCCACGCAGGCCTTGCAGCCGACGCACAGCGTCGCATCGTAGAGCAGGCCGAGCCCGCCGGGGGGCACCTTGTGCGTCTCGCGCGCCAGCACTGCGCCTGATGCCGTCGCGCCGGCACCGACTATTGCAGCACCGGTGACGGCACGTTTTAGAAATTCACGACGGCTTTTCATTTCAAGCCTCCGCTTTGGGTTTCTGGCCGCTCTTCTTTTCCTGTTCCGCGGCCTGATGCGACAAGCCAAGATTCTTCGCCAGCATCGCCGCGCCGCCCGCGGCCGCCCCGGCGATGGCGGCCAGCGCCGCCGCGCTCGCGAAGCTGGAGCCCGTGCCGATGCGTTCCTCGATGCGCGGATATTGCAGCGGCGGCGTCACGTTGGCCATCTTCGCCATTGCGTGGATCGGCTTGGTGAAGCCGACGCCCTTCTCGCTGCAGCCGAAGCAGGGCGCACCGCAGCCCACCGGCCAGTTGTTCTCGCCGGCGTCGCCGAAGCCCAGCGTCGGGCAGTTGGCCCAGGTTTCCGGGCCCTTGCAGCCGAGCTTGTACAAACAATATCCCTTCCTGTGGCCCTCGTCGCCGAACTGCATCGCGAAGCGGCCGGCGTCGAAGTGCGCGCGACGTTCGCAGTTTTCGTGGATCAGGCGACCATAGGCAAACAGCGGGCGGCCGAGCTTGTCGACCGCCGGCAGCGTGCCGAAGGTGAGGAAATGCACCACCGTGGCGAGGAAGTTGTAGGGGTTGGGCGGGCAGCCGGGAATCGTCACGACCGGTTTGCCGAGCACCTCGGCGACGCTCGATGCGCCGGTCGGGTTCGGGTCGGCCGAAGGCATGCCGCCCCAGGAGGCGCAGGACCCGATGGCGATCACCGCCGCGGCGTCGGCCGCGCATTCCTTGGTCATTTCGATGGCGGTATGGCCGCCGACCTTGCAGTGAATGCCGTTCAACTTGGTGGGAATCGCGCCTTCGACGACGAGAACATACTTGCCCTTGTTGGCCGCCATCGACGCCTTGCGCGCCGCCTCGGCCTGGTGACCGGCAGCCACCATCAGCGTCTCGTGGTAGTCGAGCGAAATGACGTCGAGAATCAGCTTCTCAAGCGTTGGATGCTCGGCGCGCAACAGCGATTCGGAACAGCCCGTGCATTCCTGGAAGTGGAGCCAGATCACCGGCGGACGCTTGGCGGATTCGACCGCCTTGGCCACCGCCGCCTCGGCGCCGGCCGGCAAGCCGAGGGTCGCCGCCACGGTGGTGCAGAATTGCAGGAATTCGCGCCGCGGCATGTGGAGCCGCTGTTCGGCAACGGTGAAACTCTCTCTGTCGAGATCGAAGATGGATGCACTCATGGTCTCCCGCTCCTCGTGGTTGTTTACGAGGTGTTTTATAGGCCCATGAGTTGTATGGGAATTTGACCCGGGTCAAAGGCGATAGATTTAATTTCTACCCGTAAAGGCGTAGCTTCTACCCCTTATGGCGTGCTTCGATAACGTCCGAAAGAATAATGGGCCGCGCAGGCGCCCTCGGACGACACCATGCAGGAACCGACCGGGTTCTCGGGCGTGCAGACGGTACCGAACAGCTTGCAGGCGCGCGGCTCCTTGACGCCGCGCAGGATCTCGCCGCATTCGCAACCCTTGTGGTCGGGCACGATCCGGTATTCGAGGTGGAAGCGCTGCTCTGCGTCGAAGGACCCGTATTCGTGCCGCAGCGCCAGCGCCGACTTTGCGATGCTGCCCAGTCCGCGCCACTCGAAGCTCGGGCGCAGCTCGAAGATGGCATCTACCAGCGCCTGCGCCTTGAGGTTGCCAGCGCGCGTCACCGCGCGCGTGAATTCGTTCTCGACTTCACTGCGGCCGTCATTCACCTGCCGGATCAGCATCAGGATCGCCTGCATCACGTCGAGCGGCTCGAAGCCGGCGATCACCACCGGCTTGCCGTGCTGCGCCGCGAACACCTCGTAGGGCCGGCTGCCGATCACGGTCGAGACGTGCGCCGGACCGACGAAACCGTCGAGATGCACCTCGGACGAAGCGAGGATGCAATGCATCGCCGCCGGCGTCAGCACGTGGCAGCACAGCACGCTGAAATTCTTCAGGCCTGCCTGCGCGGCCTGTTTGATCACCACCGCCGTCGGCGGCGTGGTCGTTTCGAAGCCGATGGCGAAGAACACCACCTCGCGCGTCGGATTCTCGCGGGCGATGTTGAGCGCATCCGCCGCCGAATAGATCATGCGGATGTCGCCGCCTTGCGACTTGGCCTTCAGCAGCGACAGGCCGTCCGAGGCCGGCACGCGCAGGCAGTCGCCGTAGCTGCAGAGGATGGCCCGGTGCTTGAGCGCCAGCTCGATCGCCATGTCGATGCGGCCGATCGGCAGCACGCAGACCGGGCAGCCCGGCCCATGCACCATGCGCACGCTGGCCGGCAGCAGGTCGGTCACGCCATAGCGCGAGATCGCGTGCGTATGGCCGCCGCAGAACTCCATGAAGGCATATTCGCGTCCCGGCTGCACCGCCGCTCCAATCGCGGCTGCCAGTCCGCGCGCGAGCTCCCCGTCGCGGAACTCGTCGATGTACTTCATGCGGCGCCCGTCACGCCATCCTGCGCGGCAACCAGTTCGCCCATCTCGGCGAACAGGGCGAGCGTCTTTTCGGCCTCTTCCGGATTCAGCTTGTTGAGCGCGAAGCCGACATGCACGATGACGTAGTCCCCGACCGTCACGTCCTCGACAAGCGCCAGCGAGATCGCCTTCTTCACGCCGCCGAGATCGACGATGGCGGTTTCCTCATCGGGCATGTCGACGACGCGGGCGGGGATGGCGAGGCACATGAGGGTTCTCCTTTAATCGCTGCGGCGTGATTCTAATCCCGCATTTCCAGCAGCACCGGCTGATGGTCCGAGGCCGTCGTGCCGGCATCGACGCGCACATCGACCACCTTGTCGGCGAGGTTCGTACTGACGAAGAACATGTCGTAGCAGGAGGGTTCCTCGACGTAACGGCACTCGT
>JAJZSW010000007.1 GCA_021849505.1 Pseudomonadota bacterium | reverse complement strand
GGGACACGAGGACATCGCCTTCCTGCAATACACCGGCGGCACGACCGGCGTGGCGAAGGGGGCCATCCTGACCCACGCCAATATCGGCGCGAACGTGACGCAGGCGCACGTATGGATCAAATCGGTACTGCGGGACGGCGAGGAGTTGATCGTCACGCCGCTGCCGCTGTACCACATCTTCGCACTGACGGTCAGCCTGACCCTGTTGCAGATGGGCGCGCGCAACCTGCTGATCGCCAATCCGCGCGACATCCCGAATTTCGTCAAGGAGTGGCGCAAGTATCCGATCTCGGTGGTGACGGGGGTCAACACGCTGTTCAATGCGCTGCTCAATAATCCGGATTTTGCGAAGCTCGACTTTTCGCCGCTGCGCGTGACGCTGGGCGGCGGCATGGCCGTGCAGGCGCCCGTGGCCGAGCGCTGGCTCAAGACGACCGGCGTTCCCCTTCTGCAGGCGTACGGCCTGACGGAAACCTCGCCGGCGGTGACGATCAATCCGCTCGACATGAAGAGCTTCAACGGCGCGATCGGCCTGCCGATCTCCTCGACAGATATATCGATCCGCGACGATGCGGGCAAGGAAGTCGCGCTTGGACAGATCGGCGAAATCTGCGTGGGCGGCCCGCAGGTGACGCAGGGCTACTGGCAGCGTCCGGACGAGACGGCGCTGGCATTCACGCCGGACGGCTTCCTGCGTACCGGCGACATGGGCTATGTCGATCCGCAGGGCTTCGTGTTCCTCGTCGACCGCAAGAAGGACATGATCCTCGTGTCCGGCTTCAACGTCTATCCGAACGAGGTCGACGAAGTGGTGGCGCAGCATCCGGGCGTGGTCGAGGCAGCCGCGGTCGGCGTGCCGGACGAGCACTGCGGCGAAGTCGTCAAGCTCTATGTCGTCCGGCGCGATCCCGACCTGACCGAGCAGGCGATCATCGATCACTGCCGCGGCCAGCTCACCGGCTACAAGATCCCGAAACACGTCGAATTCCGCGACAGCCTGCCCAAAACCAATGTCGGCAAGATCCTGCGGCGCGCCTTGAAGGATGGTTGATGCCGCTGCCTGCCGCCGCCGATCACGCCCCGCTTTGCGGGGCGTGATTGTTGCGGGTGCCGTCTCGCCAGCGCCGACTATTAAAGTATCCAGTTGAGCAGCCAGAGGGCGGCGAATCCGCTGGCGATGGTGAGCAGCGTGTTCTTCCAGATGGCGGCGACGGCGATGGCGGCCAGTCCGGCCCAGAAGCGTGGGTTGCCGAAGCCCAGGTCGAACTGGCCGGCGACCAGAGCGAGTTCCGGCGCGGTGATGGCCGTCAGCGCAGCGATCGGGACGAAGGGCAGCCAGCGGATGAACCAGTCCGGCGGCCGGTAGTGGCCTTCGAGAGCGATGAAAGAGTAGCGGATCGCGAAAGTGAGCAGCCCGCAGGCGAGCCAGAGCAGGAGCAAGCTGGATTGGCTCATGCCGGTTTCCTTCCCTGCATGAAGGCGCCGGCCGCCAGCCCGGCCAATGCGGCCGCGAACAAGCCGGTCTTGTAGGGCAGCGCGACCAGCACCACAGCCACTGCGCCGGCGACCAGCGCGGCGACCAGGCGGGCGCGGCTGTCGATCAGCGGCACGACGATGGCGATGAAGGTCAGCGGCAGGGCGAAATCGAGGCCGAGGTCGGCCGGCAGTCGCGCGCCGACCAGCACGCCGACGAGGGTCGACAACTGCCAGCCGAACCAGAGCGCGAAACCCGCGCCGAACAGGATCCAGTGCGCCTGCGGCGAGCGCGGTTCGGCGAGCAGGTGGGGAATCGCGGCTGCATACGCCTCGTCGGTGAGCAGGTAGGCAAGCAGCAGCTTCCAGCGGCGGGGCAGTTGGGCGAGCACGGGGGCGACCGAGGCGCTGTAGAGCGCATGACGCAGGTTGATCAGGCCGACGGCCCCGACCATCAGCAGGGCCGGCGCGCCGGCGCCGACCAGTTGCGCCAGCAGGAATTGCGCCGATCCGGCGAAGACCAGCGAGGACATCAGGAAGGCCGCCAGCGGCGGGATCCCGCTTTGCAGCGCGACCACGCCATAGATGACCCCGAACGGCGCCACCCCCAGCAGCATGGGCAGCAGGGCGCGGACGCCGAGGAGAAAAGCGGATGCGGGAGTCATCGAGATCGGGCTGGCAGCGGGAATCTGGATTCTAATGGCCACCGTTTATAATCCGTCGTCCTACTTCGCTATCCCGTTCCCCGTGCGCCTCACCAAGCTCAAGATCGCCGGCTTCAAGTCCTTCGTCGAGCCGACCACCGTGCTGTTCCCGAACCAGCTCGCGGGCGTGGTCGGGCCGAACGGCTGCGGCAAGTCGAACATCATCGATGCGGTGCGCTGGGTACTGGGCGAGTCGAAGGCCTCGGAGCTGCGCGGCGAGTCGATCCAGGACGTGATCTTCAAGGGTTCGGGATTGCGCAAGGAGGTCGGCCGCGCCAGCGTCGAGCTGTTCTTCGACAACGCTCAGGGGCGGGTGTCCGGCCAGTGGAACCAGTACGCCGAAATCACCGTCAAGCGCATCCTCGACCGCGAAGGCAATTCCAGCTACTACATCAATAACCTGCACGTGCGCCGCCGCGACGTGATCGACCTGTTCCTCGGCACCGGCCTCGGCCCGCGCGCCTACGCGATCATCGGCCAGGGCATGATCTCGCGCATCGTCGAGGCCAAGCCCGACGAACTGCGCTTCTTCCTCGAAGAGGCCGCCGGCGTCACCAAGTACAAGGAGCGCCGCAAGGAGACCGAAGGCCGGCTCGAGGACGCCCGCGAGAACCTCGCCCGCGTCGACGACATCCGCGGCGAACTCGAAAGCCAGGTCGGCCGGCTGGAAGTCCAGGCCGAGGTGGCGCGCCAGTACCGCGACCTGCAGTTCCAGCTCAACCGCCGCCAGAGCCTGTTCTGGCTCAAGAAACGCAACGACGCGCAGGCCGACGCGGTCAAGCTCGAACGCCAGGTCGCCGAGGCGATCAACAAGGTCGAGGCCGAGACGGCGGCGCTGCGCGAGATCGAGGCGCGCGTCGAGCAGGCGCGCGAATCCCACTTCGCCGCCTCCGATGCCCTGCACGCGGCGCAGGCCGAGATGTATTCGGCCAATACCGAGGTCAAGCGCCTCGAATCGGAGATCGGCCATATCCGCGACACGCGCATGCGTCTCGAAGCGCGGCTGGGACAGCTCGACGGCCAGGAGCAGCACTGGTCGGGCGAGATGCGCCGCGTCGAGGAGGAAGAACTGCGCTGGAATTCGCTGCTCGAAAACTCGCGCGAACGTGCCCTGACGGCCACCGCCCGCCACGAGGAAGCCGCCGCGCGGCTGCCCGAGGCCGAGGAGGCCGTCAAGGACGCCGAAGCCCAGGTCGGCGAGGCGCGCAAGGCCCTGAATGCCGCCGAGCAGGCCCTGCGGCTTGCCGAAGCAGATCGCGGGCACGCCGTCCGCGCGCTCGACAATCTCGCCCAGCGCCGCCAGCGCATCGACGCCGAACGCGGCGGGCTGGCCGCCCCCGATCCGGTGCGGCTTGCCCAGGCGCAGGAAGCCGAGGCGCAGGCCGATGCCGCGCTCACCGCGGCCCAGGAACGCCTGCACGAACTGCAGGCGCGCCAGCCGACGCTCGAAGCCGCATTGCGCACCGCGCGCGAGGCCCTGCAGGCCGCGCACCGCAACGTTACCGGTGCGCGCGCGCGCCATGATGCGTTGAGCCAGCTGCAGGATCGCGTCGGGAAGGGCGGCGACCTGGCCGGCTGGCTCGCGGTGCTCGGGCTCGGCGACGCCGAACCGCTCTGGCACGAGATCGAAGTCGAGCCGGGCTGGGAAACCGCGGTGGAAGCGGTGCTGCGCGAGCGGCTGCTGGCCGTGCCGGCCAACCGCGAAGCCCTCGAACTGGCGCTCGCCTCGACGCCGCCCGCGACCGCTGCCTTGGCGCTGTGCCGCGAGGGCTCCCCGGCCGTCGCTGGCGCCGACAGCCTGCGCAGCCGGGTGCACTGCCGCGATCCGCGCTGGGCGCAGGTGCTCGACGAATGGCTCGGCGACGTACGCGTCGTCGAGAAAGATGAGGACTTGCTCGCGGGCGGATCTCGCATCAACCGTGCCGGCCAACTGGCGACGCCCGCCGGCCTGACGCTCTACGCGCCCGATGCCAAGACGCACGGCGTGATCGAGCGCCAGCGCGAGATCGACGAACTGGCGACGCAGATCATGGTCTTCGAGGAGGCCGAGCAGCACGCGCGGGATCTCCAGGGCGAGGCAGAGGCGGCCGTTTCCGCCGGCCAGCAGCTTCTGGCCGAGACGCGCCGGACTTTGCAGGAAGCGCAGCAACGCCTGCATGCCGCGCAGGTCGAGGCGCTCAAGCTCAGCCAGGAACAGACCCGTCACGACGAGCGTACTGCACAGATTGCCCGCGACCTCGAGGAGATCGTGCGCGTCGAGGAAGAGGAAAGGGCCGCGTTGCTCGCCGCCGAAGAGGAGGCGGGCAAGGGGCGCGATGCCCTCGCCGCCGCGCGTGCCCGCGCCGAAGCCGCGCAGGAATTGCAACGTCAGCGCGATACGGCCTTGCGCGAAGCGCGGGCGCTGGAGCACCAGCTGGCGCGCGAGGCGCAGGACGCGGGATTCTCCGAGAAGGAGTGCCGTTCCAAGCTGGCAGACAACGCGCGTGCCGCCGAGACCGCCCGGACGCAGCTGGCGCAGCTGGCGCAGGACCGCGCGGCCGCGGCGCAGGAACTCGCCGCGATCAGCGACGCGGTGATCCAGGAGCAGCTGCAATCGGCACTGACGGTGAAGAGCACCCAGGAGACGGCGCTGGCTGAACGGCGCAACGCGCTGGAAGCGGCGGCCGCCCAGTTGCGCGGCGTCGACGAGGAGCGCCTGAAGATCGAGCAGGGGCTGCAGCCGGCGCGCGAGCGCATCAACGACCTGAAGCTCAAGGAACAGGCGGCGCACCTCAACGTCGAGCAGTTCCAGGAACGCCTCAAGGAAGCGCACGTCGTCAGCCCCGAGGACGAGGAGGCGCTGGCCGTCGAGTTGACGCCGGGCCTCCGCGACGGCACGCTGCAGGGCGACATTGCGCGCCTCACCGCCGAGATAGAGGCTCTCGGCCCGGTCAACCTCGCCGCTCTGGAGGAGTTGGCGACCGCAAAGGAACGCAAGGGCTTCCTCGACGAGCAGTCGGCCGACCTGACCACCGCGATCAACACGCTGGAAGACGCCATCCGCCGCATCGACCGCGAGACGCGCGAGCAGTTGCAGGAGACCTACGACAGCGTCAACCGCCACTTCGGCCTCCTGTTCCCCGAGCTGTTCGGCGGCGGCGAGGCCAGGCTGATCCTCACCGGCGACGAGATCCTCGACGCCGGCATCCAGATCATGGCCCAGCCGCCCGGCAAGCGCAATTCGACGATCCACCTGCTGTCGGGCGGCGAGAAGGCGCTGACGGCCATCGCCCTGGTGTTCGCGCTGTTCCAGCTCAATCCGGCGCCGTTCTGCATGCTCGACGAGGTCGACGCGCCGCTCGACGACAGCAATACCATCCGCTACTGCGAGATGGTCAAGCGCATGTCGCGCCAGACGCAGTTCGTCTTCATCACCCACAGCAAGATCACCATGGAGATGTCGCAGCAACTGATCGGCGTGACGATGCAGGAGCAGGGCGTGTCGCGCGTCGTCGAGGTCGACATCGAGGAAGCGCTGCGCATGGCCGACAAGGAAGCGGCATGAGGAGCGCCACCCGCAGGGCCGTCCCAAGGGTGGCGCAGCCGGCGAACCGGAGCCGCATAGCGGCGAACACTCGTCACCTCCCCGGGAGGGGAGGTCGGGAGGGGTGGGTAAATGAGTGAATTGCAGCTTTCCCTGATCGCGCTGGGCGTCGCGCTGGTCGCAGCGATCTGGTTCTATAACCGCCGGGTCGAGAAGAGGCATCGCCAGCGCGCCGAGCAGATGCTCCCCAGGACCGGCGGCGACGTCCTGGCGCCGCAAGCTGCCGTACGGTCCGAGAAGGCCGAGCCGGGCTTCGCCCCGCAGATCGCGGTCGACAGTCAAGATGCCGCGGTCGGGAAGGCTCCCGAGGCGCGCCCGCTGTCCCCTGCCGAGCGTGCCGTCGCGCCGGAGCCGAGTTTCATGGATGCCGATCTGCCGCTGGAGCCGGAAAATGCTGCGCTGTCCGGAACGGCCGAAGTGGACCTGCTGCTCGATGCCGGGAAGGAGGGTGGCGGCAGCGTACCCGTGCCCGCCGAATGGGGTGACGGACATGCCGATTGCCTGCTGCGCATCGAGTTCGTCGCGCCGGTGCCGGTGACCGCCCTGTGGGAAGAGCATCGCGACTGGTCGGAGCGCATCGACAAGCCGATCCAGTGGCTCGGTTTCGAAGAACAGAGCGGGCACTGGCGCACCCTGCAGCCGCAGGATGACGGCAGCGTCACGCACCTCGCCGTCGCCCTGCAGTTGGTCGACCGACTCGGAGCGGTCGGCGAAGACACGCTGAAGACTTTCATCGACGGGATTGCCCGCCTCGCGCAGCGCTTCGTCGGTCGTGCCGAGACGCCGCCGCTCGTACCGCTGCTCGAACGCGCCCGGGAACTCGATGCCTTCTGCGCATCGGTCGACCTGCAGCTCAGCCTCCATGTGCTGCCGAAAGATTCGGCCCAGATGTCGGGCCGCCTGCTCAAGCCCTTGATCGAGGCCGCCGGACTCAGGCTCGAAGGCGAACGCTACGTTGCCCTGGATGCCTCCGGCGCCGAGGCCTTCGCGCTCATCTGTCGTTCCGCCACGGCCTTCCCGGCCGAGCGGGTCGAGGCGATGGAACTGATCGACCTGATCTACAGCATCGACGTGCCGCGCGTGGCCGCCGGTGCGGCAAACTTCGACAGCATGATGGCCTTCGCCCGTCAGTGCACCGACAGCCTCGGCGGCCAACTGGCCGACGCGCACCGCAAACCCCTGCCCGAAGCCACGATCGCCACGATCCGCGGCCGCATCGACGAATTGCAGAAGCGCATGGCCGACCGTGGCATCGCCCCCGGCGGCGTGCGCGCCCTGCGCCTGTTTTCCTGATGCCCGATCACCCAGCCGGCGATTCCGCCAGCCGCGCGGCCCATCTGCGCGCCGAGATCGAACGCCACAATCACGCCTATTACGTCCTCGACGCGCCGACGATTCCCGACGCCGAGTACGACAGGCTGTTCCGCGAGCTGCTGGACATCGAGGCGGCGCATCCCGAGCTGCGCACGCCGGACTCACCGACGCTGCGGGTCGGCGGCGCCCCGCTGCCCGAATTCCGGCAGGTCACGCACGCGGTGCCGATGCTCTCGCTCAACAATGCCTTCAGCGCCGAAGAGGCGGAAGCCTTCGATCGACGCTGCCGCGAAGGGCTCGGCAAGGAGCACATCGATTACGCGTGCGAACCGAAATACGACGGGCTGGCGATCACGCTGCGCTACGAGCGGGGTGTCTTCGTGCAGGGCGCGACGCGCGGCGATGGCTTCACCGGCGAGGATGTGACCCAGAACCTGCGCACCGTGCGCAACATCCCGCTGCGCCTGGGTGGCAAGGATGTCCCGACTTTGCTAGAAGTGCGCGGGGAAGTGTTGATCCTGCGCCGCGACTTCGAGCGTTTGAATGAGCGCCAGCGGGAACGCGGCGAGAAGGAGTTCGCCAATCCGCGCAATGCCGCGGCCGGCAGCCTGCGCCAGCTCGATCCGAAGGTGACCGCGCGGCGGCCGCTGCGCTTTTTCGCCTACGGCGTGGCGGATCCCGGTGCCGTCCTGCCAGCGCCGACTTTGCATAGTGGAATGATGGAACGCCTCGCCGGCTGGGGCTTCCCGGTCGCCAGGGAACGTGAAGTGGTGCTGGGCGCAAAGGGACTGCTCGATTACTACGAGCGCATCGGCGCGGCACGGCGCGCACTGCCCTACGACATCGACGGGGTGGTGTACAAGGTCGATCGCCTCGCCGATCAGGACACGCTGGGCCATGTGTCGCGCGCGCCGCGCTTCGCGATCGCGCACAAGTTTCCCGCCGAGGAGGCGCTCACGACCGTCGAGGCCATCGACGTGCAGGTTGGCCGCACCGGCGCGATCACGCCGGTGGCCCGCCTTGCGCCGGTCTTCGTCGGCGGCGTGACGGTCACCAACGCGACGCTGCACAACGAGGACGAGGTCAGAAGGAAGGACGTGCGCGTCGGCGACACGGTGATCGTGCGCCGCGCCGGCGACGTGATCCCCGAGGTCGTGGCCGTCGTGCCTGAAAAACGCCCGATCCTGGCGCCCGAATTCGTCATGCCGAAGGCCTGTCCGGTCTGCGGTTCGGCGATCGAACGCCCGGAGGACGAGGCGATCGCGCGCTGCAGCGGCGGGCTGTTCTGCCCGGCGCAGCGCAAGCAGGCGCTGCTGCACTTCGCCTCGCGCCGGGCCATGGACATCGAGGGGCTCGGCGAAAAGCTGGTCGACCAGTTGATCGACAACGCCATCGTCAAGACCCCGGCGGACCTCTACAAGCTTGGCATCCTGGCGCTGGCGAACCTCGAGCGCATGGCGGAGAAATCGGCATCGAACCTGCTCGCGGCCATCGAGAAAAGCCGCCAGACCACGCTGGCGCGTTTCATCTACGCGCTGGGCATCCGCAACGTCGGCGAGGCGACGGCGAAAGACCTGGCACGCCACTTCGGCGCGCTGGATGCCCTGATGGCTGCCGGCCCGGACAGCCTGCAGCAGGTTCCCGAGGTCGGCCCCGTGGTGGCAGCGTCGATCGCACGCTTTTTTTCGGAACGCCATAACGTCGAGGTGATCGAACAATTGCGCGCCGCCGGGGTACATTGGCCGGAAGGCGAACCGGCGCCGCGCGCGACTGCCGCGCTGGCCGGAAAGACCTTCGTGCTGACCGGCACGCTGCCGACCCTGACGCGCGACGCGGCCAGGGAATTGATCGAGGCACGCGGCGGCAAGGTCGCCGGTTCGGTGTCGAAGAAAACCGATTACGTGGTTGCCGGCACCGAAGCGGGCTCGAAACTGTCGAAAGCGCAGGAATTGGGCGTTACCATACTCGACGAAGCGCAATTGATCGACCTACTGGAACAAGCATGAATCCCGCAAATGCCGACCTGCACTGCCACTCGACGACTTCCGACGGATTGCTCGCGCCCGCCGCGCTGGTGGAGCGTGCCCTGGCCAACGGCGTCGACCTGCTTGCGCTGACCGACCACGACGAGATCGGCGGGATCGATGAGGCCGCCGCGGCGGCGCAGGCGCAGGGGCTGCGTTTCGTCACCGGCGTCGAGATCTCGGTGTCCTGGGGCGACGACCAGACGGTCCATATCGTCGGACTGAACCTCGACCATCGACATCCCGAACTGGTCGCCGGGCTGGCGCGCGTGCGCAGCGGACGCGACTCGCGCGCCGGCCTGATGGCCGAGGAACTGGCGAAGGTCGGCATCGACGGCGCCTACGAGGGTGCGCTCAAGTACGTCGGCAATCCGGCGCTGATTTCGCGCTCGCACTTCGCCCGCTACATCGTCGAGCGCGGTTTCGCGCCGGACGTGAAAACGGTGTTCGACTACTGGCTGGCCAAGGGCAAGCCGGGCTATGTCAGCCATTCCTGGGCGGAATTGCCGGAAGCGGTGGACTGGATCAGGACAGCCGGCGGCATCGCGGTGATCGCGCATCCGTGCCGTTACCGGCTCACGCCCGCCGAGCGGCGTGAGTTGTACCGCGCATTCAAGGACTGCGGCGGCGAGGGCATCGAGGTGGTGTCGGGCTCCAGCAACGAAGCGGAGATACGCGAGATCGCCGGCATCGCACGGGAGTTCGGCTTCCTCGCTTCGCGCGCCTCGGATTTCCACGGGCCGGGCGAGAGCTATATCGACCTCGGCCGCATGGTGCAACTGCCGGCCGACCTGAAACCGGTCTGGGCGGATTGGCAGTAATGGCGGATTATTTCGAGATCCATCCGAAGAACCCCCAGCCGCGGCTGATCGCGCGTGCGGCGGAGATCATCCGCAGGGGGGGGCTGGTGGTGTTCCCGACCGACTCGGCCTATGCGCTCGGCGGGCATCTCGGCGACCCGGCGCTGCTCGAGCGCATCCGCCGCATCCGCGGCGTGGATGAGCGCCACCACTTCACGCTGATGTGCCGCGACCTGTCGGAAATCGCCACCTATGCGCGCGTCGACAATGTCCAGTACCGCCTGCTCAAGGCGGCGACGCCGGGCAGCTATACCTTCATCCTCGAGGGCACCAAGGAGCTGCCGCGCCGCGTGCTGCATCCGAAGCGCAAGACCATCGGCCTGCGCGTGCCGGATCATCCGGTGGTGCTGGCGCTGCTCAAGGAACTCAACGAGCCGATCCTGAGCTCGACCCTGATCCTGCCCGGCGACGAGGGGCCGTTGAGCGATTCCGAGGAAATCTGCAACCGGCTCGAGAACCAGGTCGACCTGATCATCGATGCGGGCGCCTGCGGCAGCGGGGCGACGACCGTGATCAACCTGGTCGGGGGCGCTCCGGAACTCGTGCGCGCCGGCAAGGGGCCGCTCGAACCCTTCGGACTGGTCAGCGACTGAGCGTCGATTAAAATCCCTCTTCCATGGAAAACCTGATTCAGACACTGGCGATCTACGCCATCCCGGTCATTTTCGCCATCACGCTGCACGAGGCGGCGCACGGCTACGTGGCGCGCCATTTCGGCGACCCGACGGCCTGGCAGCTCGGGCGCATCACGCTCAACCCGGTGAAGCACGTCGACCCGGTCGGTACCCTGTTGGTGCCCGCCCTGCTGCTGTTCTTCACGAAGGGGGCTTTCCTGTTCGGCTGGGCCAAGCCGGTGCCGGTCGATTTCGGCCGGCTGCGCAAGCCCAAGCAGGACATGCTCTGGGTGGCCGCAGCCGGGCCGGGTGCGAACCTGTTCATGGCGTTTGCCTGGGCGCTGGTGCTGAAACTCGCGGTGCTCATGCCCGACAACGCGTATAGTCTGCCGCTGGCCGAGATGGCGCGCGCCGGCATCACCGTCAATGGCGTGCTGATGCTGCTGAACCTGCTGCCGATTCCGCCGCTCGACGGCGGGCGCATCGCCGTCAGCCTGCTGCCGCACCCGATCGCGTGGAAGTTCGCGCGGATCGAGCCTTACGGCTTCGTGATCCTGCTGGCGCTGATGTTCCTCGGCGGGCTGGAACTGATCCTGACGCCGCTGATGCGTACCTTCCTCTTTTTCATCAAGAACCTGTTTTCACTCTGACTCCAACCATGTTCGTCGAACGCGTTCTCTCCGGCATGCGCCCCACGGGCCGCCTCCACCTCGGCCACTACCACGGCGTGCTGGCCAACTGGATCAAGCTCCAGCATGAATACCCCTGCCTGTTCTTCGTTGCCGACTGGCATGCGCTGACGACTGCCTACGACGAGCCGGGCACGATCACCCAGAACGCATGGGACATGGTGGTCGACTGGCTGGCGGCCGGCGTCGATCCGGCGCAGGCGACCATCTTCATCCAGTCGCGCGTGCCCGAGCACGCCGAATTGCACCTGCTGCTCTCGATGATGACGCCGCTCGGCTGGCTCGAGCGCGTGCCGACCTACAAGGACCAGCAGGAGAAACTGACGCACAAGGACCTGACCACCTACGGCTTCCTCGGCTATCCGCTGCTGCAGGCGGCCGACATCCTGATCTACCGCGCCGACAAGGTGCCGGTGGGCGAGGACCAGGTGCCGCACATCGAATTCACGCGCGAGATCGCGCGCCGCTTCAACCACCTCTACGGCCGCGAGCCGGGTTTCGAGGAGAAGGCGAAGGAGGCGGTGAAGAAGCTCGGCAGCAAGCGCGCCAAGCTTTACGAGGAGCTGCGCACGCGCTATCAGGAGAAGGGCGAGGAAGCGGCGCTGGAACAGGCCCACGCGGTGCTCGACGAGGCGCAGAGCCTCTCGCACGGCGACCGCGAGCGGCTGTTCGGCTACCTCGAAGGCAGCGGCAAGATGATTCTGGCCGAGCCCGGTGCCTTGCTGACCGAGGCGTCGCGCATGCCGGGCCTCGACGGCCAGAAGATGTCGAAGTCCTACGGCAACACGATCGCCTTGCGCGAGGACGAGGAATCGATCCGCAAGAAGATCCGCACCATGCAGACCGATCCGCAGCGCGTGCGGCGCACCGATGCGGGCGATCCGGACAAGTGCCCGGTCTGGCAGTTCCACCAGATCTATTCGAATGACGAGGTGAAGAGTTGGGTGCAGCAAGGCTGCCGTTCCGCCGGCATCGGCTGCATCGAGTGCAAGCAGCCGGTGATCGAGGGCGTGCTGAAGGAGCAGGAGCCGATGCGCGAGCGCGCCCGCATGTACGAGGAGGATCCGCAGCTGGTCAAGAACATCATCGCCGACGGCTGCGAGAAGGCGCGCAAGCTCGCCCAGGAAACCATGCGCGACGTGCGCGAGGCGATCGGACTGGATTACTCGTGAGAAAGACGGCGGAGCAGGAGGCGGCCGAGGAGGCGAAGCTGCTCGCGATCATCCGCGAGAGCTTCGTCGAGCGCATGCCGTTCAACCGCATCCTCGGCATCGACGTGCTGTCGCTGCATCACGAGCAGGCCGAATGCCGCTTCGCGATGCGGCCCGATCTCGTCGGCAACTATGTGCGCAACATTTTGCACGGCGGCGTGATCTCGTCGGTGCTCGACGTCACCGGCGGACTGGTGGCCTTCCTCGGCGTGCAGCAGAAGCTGAAAGGCAAGCCGGTCGAGGAAATCCTCGAACGCTTCGCGCGCATCGGCACCATCGACCTGCGCATCGATTACCTGCGGCCCGGTACCGGCGAGTGGTTCCTGGCGCGCGGCTTTCCGCTGCGTACCGGCAACAAGGTCGCGGTCACGCGCATGGAGCTGTTCAACGACCGGAATGACCTGATCGCGGTGGGCACTGCTGCCTACACGGTGTCATGACAATGGACGAACCGAAAGTCAGTCGTGGCGAGACGGCAGCTGATGCGCCCCATGTGCCCAAACTCTACGGCGAACCGCTGCCGGAGATGCCGCGCGACCTGTACATCCCGCCCGATGCGCTGGAGGTGTTTCTCGACGCCTTCGAGGGACCGCTCGACCTGCTGCTCTACCTGATCCGCAAGGCCAACCTGAGCATTCTCGACATCCCGATGGCGCCGCTGACCGCGCAGTATCTGGTCTATGTCGAGGCGATGCGCCGCTCCAATCTCGAACTGGCGGCCGACTACCTGCTGATGGCGGCGATGCTGCTCGAGATCAAGTCGCGCATGCTGCTGCCGCGCCCGCCCAAGGCGGACAGCGGCGAGCCCGAGGATCCGCGCGCCGAACTGGTGCGCCGCCTCATGGAGTATGAACGCATGAAGCTGGCCGCCGCGCGCATCGACGCGCTGCCGCAGGCGCACCGCGACTACGAGTGGGCCTCGGTGTGGATCGCCGAGAAGGTCGCGGCGCGGCAGCCGGACGTCAGCGTGCATGACCTGCAGGTGGTCTGGCTGGCGCTCATGCGCCAGGCGAAAATGAAGCAGCACCACCGCATCCAGCGCGAGGAACTGTCGGTACGCGAGCACATGGGCCTGATCCTGCGCCATCTGCAGGGACGCGGCTACGTGGTGTTCGAGGACCTGTTCGAGCCGATGGCGGGACATGCCGGAATTGCCGGCATGGTGGTGAGCTTCCTCGCGATCCTCGAACTGGCGCGCGAAAACCTCGTCGAACTGACGCAGAGCGAGGCGCTGGCGCCCATCTATGTAAAATTGCGCGATGCTGCAACTCTACAAGCCTGAAGACTACAAGCGCGTGCTCGAGACGGCGCTGCTGGCGGCGGCCGAACCCCTGCCGCTGGCCGAACTGAAGAAGCTCTTCGACGACCCCTTCGACGACGATACCTGGCGCACGCTGCTCGACGACCTGCGGCGCGACTGGGCCGAGCGCGGCGTCGAGCTCGTCCAGCTGTCCTCCGGCTGGCGTTTCCAGACGCGGCCGGAGTATCAGGTCTTCCTCGACCGGCTGAAGAACGAGCGGCCACCGAAGTACTCGCGCGCCGTCATGGAGACGCTGGCGATCATCGCCTATCGCCAGCCGGTGACGCGCGGCGATATCGAGGACATCCGTGGCGTGGCGGTGTCTCCCAACGTCATCAAGACCCTCGAGGGCCGCGGCTGGATCGATGCCGTCGGCCATCGGGATTCCCCCGGGCGCCCGGCCCTGTACGCCACCACCCGCAAGTTTTTGGATGATCTCGGTCTGCGCAGCCTCTCCGAACTGCCGCCGCTGGCCGAGATCGAACGGATGATCGATGCCCAGCCCAACGAAATCAACGAAATCAGCGAAACCCCGGAAAACGTCACGGCAGGGGCCATCGCGGCCAGCCGCGACGCAACCGCAAGCGGAACGGACGGAGCAGAAGCCGTCCCGGCGCAAAGCGACGCCTTTCCGGCCGCCGAGCAAGCCTAGCCAGGTCAGGTCGGCCGCCCCCACTGCGGCCCCCCCTGGTGCCGACCCGACCGTCAAGCTCCAGAAGGCTCTGGCGGACGCGGGGCTCGGCGCGCGGCGCGAAATCGAGGAATGGATCGCCGCCGGACGGGTGCAGGTCAATGGCGAGCCGGCGCATCTCGGCCAGCGCGTCGCGGTCACCGACAAGGTCAAGGTCGGCGGCCGGCTGGTCAACCTGCATTTCGCCGCACGCGTGCCGCGCGTGCTGCTCTATCACAAGCCCGAGGGCGAGATCGTCTCGCGCGATGATCCACAGGGGCGCCCGAGCGTCTTCAATGCCCTGCCGCGGCTGCGCGGCGGTCGCTGGATCGCCATCGGCCGGCTCGACTTCAATTCCTGCGGCCTGTTGCTGTTTACCTCCGACGGGGCGCTGGCCAACCGGCTCATGCACCCGCGCTACGGCATCGACCGTGAATACGCGGTGCGCGTGCTGGGAGAGATCGACGAGGCATCGCTCGCCAAACTGACCGATGGCATCGAGCTGGAAGACGGATTCGCGAAGTTCATCCGCCTGCAGCCAGCCGGCGGCGAGGGGGCGAATCACTGGTATCGCGTGACGCTGGAAGAGGGCCGGAACCGGGAAGTGCGGCGCATGTTCGCGGCGGTGGGCGTGACCGTCAGCCGCCTGATGCGGGTGCGTTACGGGCCGATCGTTCTGCCGGCCAACCTGAAGCGGGGGCAATGCCATGAACTGGAGCCAGGAGAGGTCCAGGCCCTGCTGAAGGTCCTGGAGGAAAAGCCGGGCGAAAAAGAGCGATAAAAATTGCTTTGCCGCGCAAAGACTTGTACAATGGGCGGCTTGAATAGTTCGCGGCTGTTTCCTCTGGAAACTTGGCGCGAAAACAAGAAAATGGGCGGTTGGCCCATTTTTTTTTGTTGTTGCACATCAGGATGGGCAAAAAGCAGGAATGGCGGATCTGGCAGGCATCATCGAACAGGCGGTCGTCGGACTGGGTTACGAACTCGTGGATTTCGAGACGAGCCCGCGCGCGCGTCTGCTCCGGGTGTTGATTGACCGGCCGCTGGTCGGGGACCGGCCTGCCGGCGACGCGCCGGAAACCCGCAGCGGAATCACCGTCGAAGACTGCGCCGCGGTCAGCAACCAGCTGACCCGTCTGTTCATGGTCGAGAACATCGACTACGACCGGCTCGAGGTGTCCTCGCCGGGCATGGATCGCCCCCTGAAGAAGCCCGAGGATTTTGTCCGATTTACCGGGCAGGACGTGCAGATCAAGCTGCGCATCCCCGAAGGTGTGCAACGGAACTTTTCCGGAACGATCCTCGCTTGCGCCGAAGGTCGCGTACGGATCGGAACCACCGAAGGCGAACGCGAGTTCGCCTTCGACAATATCGACAAGGCCCGTTTGGTGCCCAAGTTTTAAGCGTTCTAAGTTATTGAGTATTGGAGAAGAGTCATGAGTCGTGAATTGCTGTTGCTGGTCGATGCCCTGGCGCGGGAAAAGAATGTCGACAAGGACATCGTGTTCGGCGCCCTCGAGTTGGCGCTCGCTTCCGCCACCAAAAAACGCATTCACGACGAAGCCGACGTGCGCGTCGAAATCAACCGCGAGACCGGCGAATACGAGGCCTTCCGCCGCTGGCTGGTGCTGGACGACGAGGAAGTCGAGATTCCCGCCCAGCAGATCGGCCTGACCGAGGCGCGCGAGGACGATCCCGAGGTGCAGATCGGCGACTACATCGAGGAATCCCTTGAAGCCGTCGATTTCGGCCGCATTGGCGCCCAGACCGCCAAGCAGGTGATCCTCCAGAAAATCCGCGATGCCGAGCGCGAACAGGTGCTCAACGACTTCCTCGAGCGCAAGGAGCATCTCGTCACCGGCACGATCAAGCGCATGGAACGCGGCAACGCGATCATCGAGGCCGGCCGCATCGAGGCGCTGCTGCCGCGCGACCAGATGATTCCGAAGGAAAACCTCCGCCCCGGCGACCGCGTGCGCGCCTGGCTGATGAAGATCGACCGTCAGGCCCGCGGCCCGCAGCTGATCCTCTCGCGCACCGCGCCGCAGTTCATCATGAAGCTGTTCGAGCTCGAAGTTCCCGAGATCGAGGACGGCCTGCTCGAGATCAAGTCCGCCGCCCGCGACCCCGGGGTGCGCGCCAAGATCGCCGTCAAGTCGAACGATCCGCGCGTCGATCCGATCGGCACCTGCGTCGGCATGCGCGGCTCGCGCGTGACGGCGGTGACCAACGAACTGTCCGGCGAGCGTGTCGATATCGTGCTGTGGTCGGCCGATCCGGCGCAGTTCGTGATCGGCGCGCTGGCGCCGGCCGAAGTCAGCTCGATCGTCGTCGACGAGGAAAAGCACAGCATGGACGTGGTGATCGACGAGGCCAACCTCGCCATCGCCATCGGCCGCAGCGGCCAGAACGTGCGGCTGGCTTCCGAACTCACCGGCTGGACGATCAACCTGATGACGGTCGAGGAGTCGCAGGAAAAGCAGGAGAAGGAAACCGCGAGCATCCGCGAACTGTTCATGGAGAAGCTCGACGTCGATGCCGAAGTCGCCGACATCCTCGTGCAGGAAGGCTTCTCGACGCTGGAAGAGGTCGCCTATGTGCCTCTCGCCGAGATGCTCGAAATCGAGGCCTTCGACGAGTCGACGGTCAACGAACTGCGCGATCGCGCGCGCAACGTGCTGCTGACCGAAGCCATCGTCAATGAGGAAGAACTGGAAAAGGTCGCCGACGACATGCTGGAACTCGATGGCATGGACAAGCCGCTGGCGGCCAGCCTGGCGAAGAGCGGCATCTGTACGCGCGACGACCTGGCCGACCTCGCGGTCGACGAACTGGTGGAGTTGACCGGCATCGACGCAGAGCGGGCCAAGGCCCTGATCACCGTGGCACGCGCGCATTGGTTCGCCGATGAGCAGCAGTAAGGAGGCGCAATCGTAATGTCAGCCCAAATGAGTGTTGCCCAATTCGCCGCCGAACTGAAGATGCCTCCGGTGGCCCTGATCGAGCAGTTGGCCAAGGCCGGCGTCGTCAAGCAGACGAGCACGGACACCCTGACCGAACAGGACAAGACCCGCCTGCTCGAATTCCTGCGCAAGTCGCACGGCGAGACCGCGCCGAAGGCGAAGATCACCCTGACGCGCAAGCAGACCACAGAAATCAAGGCGGCCGATGCGACCGGAAAGTCGCGCACCATCCAGGTCGAGGTGCGCAAGAAGCGGACTTTCATCAAGCGCGATGCCGAGATGCCGGCAGAAGTTCCGGCGCCCGAGGCCGTCGCGCCCGCTGTCTCTCCCGCGCCGATCATCGACGCCGAACAGGCGGCACTGCGCGAAGCCGAGGCGAAGCGCCAGGCCGAGCTCGCGGCGATCCAGGCCGCCGAACTGAAGGAGAAGCAGGAACGCGAGGCGAAGGCGCGAGCGGAGGCCGAAGCGCGCCTGGTGCAATTGCAGGCCCAGACCGAGGCCGCGACCGGGCAACCCGCAGTGCCGCAGGCCGAGGTGCCTGCCCCCACCGGTACGCTGCACAAACCGGCGACGGCAGGAAAACCCGCCGAGGGAGCGCGCAAGGCCGAGAAGAAGGGCGTGCCCGCAGTGCCCAAGGGTGACGAAAGCCGCAATCGGCGCGGCGGCCTCAAGACCCGCGGCGATACCGGCGGCGGCACCGCCGGTTGGCGCGGTGGTCCGAAAGGACGTCATGGGCGTCATCACGAAGAGGAGCGCCAGGCACCGCAGGCCGTTGAACAGGTGGTGCGCGAGATTCACGTGCCCGAGACGATTTCCGTGGCCGATCTGGCACACAAGATGTCGGTCAAGGCAACCGAGGTCATCAAGGCGCTGATGAAGATGGGCATGATGGTCACCATCAACCAGCATCTCGATCAGGAAACCGCGATGATCATCGTCGAGGAGTTGGGCCACAAGGCCTTCGCGGCAAAGCTCGACGACCCGGATGCCTTCCTCGACGAAGCGCAGACCGGACACAAGGATGGCGAAGCCCTGCCGCGTGCGCCGGTGGTCACCGTCATGGGCCACGTCGATCACGGCAAGACCTCGCTGCTCGACTACATCCGGCGCACCAAGGTGGCGGCCGGCGAAGCGGGCGGCATCACCCAGCACATCGGCGCCTACCACGTCGAGACGCCGCGCGGCGTCGTCACCTT
Organism: Pseudomonadota bacterium; assembly: GCA_021849505.1. Lineage (GTDB taxonomy): Bacteria > Pseudomonadota > Gammaproteobacteria > Burkholderiales > Rhodocyclaceae > Sulfuricystis. The sequence goes on along the minus strand of JAJZSW010000007.1, from coordinate 37,971 downwards.
CCTCGACACGCCGGGCCACGCCGCCTTCACGGCGATGCGCGCGCGCGGCGCGAAGGCGACCGACATCGTCATCCTGGTGGTGGCGGCCGACGACGGCGTGATGCCGCAAACCAAGGAAGCCATCCATCATGCGAAGGCCGCCGGCGTGCCGCTGGTCGTGGCGATGAACAAGATCGACAAGCCGGACGCCAATCCGGATCGGGTGCGCCAGGAACTGGTGGCCGAAGGCGTCGTGCCCGAGGAGTACGGCGGCGAATCCCCCTTCGTGCCGGTATCGGCCAAGACCGGCCAGGGCATCGACGATCTGCTGGAAAACGTTCTGCTGCAGGCCGAAGTGCTGGAGCTCAAGGCACCCAAGGACGCGCTGGCCAAGGGCCTCGTGATCGAGGCGCGCCTCGACAAGGGCAAGGGCCCGGTGGCGACCGTGCTGGTGCAGTCCGGTACCCTGAAGCGCGGCGATGTGCTGCTGGTCGGACAGGTGTATGGCCGGGTGCGCGCCATGCTCGATGAAACCGGCAAGCCAGTCGAAGAGGCCGGTCCGTCGATTCCGGTCGAGATCCAGGGCCTGTCCGACGTGCCGGCGGCCGGTGACGAAGCGATGGCGCTGGCCGACGAGAAGAAGGCGCGCGAGATCGCGCTGTTCCGTCAGGGCAAGTTCCGCGACGTGCGGCTCGCCAAGCAGCAGGCGGCCAAGCTCGAAAACATGTTCGAGCAGATGGGCGAGGGCGAGGTCAAGACGCTGGCGCTGATCATCAAGTCCGACGTGCAGGGTTCGCAGGAGGCCCTGGCCCAGGCGCTCACCAAGCTATCGACCGATGAGGTCAAGGTGAATGTGATCCATGCCGCCGTGGGCGGCATCTCGGAATCCGACGTCAATCTGGCGCAGGCCTCGCGTGCGGTCATCATCGGCTTCAACACGCGTGCCGACGCCGGCGCGCGCAAGGCGGCCGAGAACTTCGGTGTCGACATCCGCTACTACAACATCATCTACGACGCCGTTGATGAGGTGAAGGCCGCGCTGTCCGGCATGCTGGCGCCCGAAAAGCGCGAGAACGTCCTGGGCATGGTCGAGATCCGCCAGGTGTTCCGCATCTCCAAGGTCGGCGCGGTGGCGGGTTGCATGGTGTTGTCCGGTCTCGTCAAGCGCGGCGCACAGGTGCGCGTGCTGCGCGACAACGTGGTGATCCATACCGGCGAACTCGATTCCCTCAAGCGCTTCAAGGATGACGTGCGCGAGGTCAAGGAAGGCTTCGAATGCGGCTTGTCGCTGAAGAACTTCAACGACATCAACGAAGGCGACCAGCTCGAGGTGTTCGAGATCCAGGAAGTCGCCCGGACGCTGCAATAGAAGTCGGCGATGGCGGGACGGCACCAGGCACAGGGATTTTCGCGCGGGGATCGCGTGGCGGAGCAGATTCGCCGCGATCTCGTTGACCTGCTGCGGCAGGTCAAGGATCCGCGCGTGGCCCATCTGCTGCCGCTCGTCACGATCACCGACATCGAGCTGACGCCCGACTATGCGCATGCCAAGGTGTTCTACACCTCGCTGGCGGGCGAGGAACGAGCTGGCGAAGTGGCCAAAGGCCTTGCCCATGCCGCCGGCTTTCTGCGGCGCGAACTCGGCCGCCGCCTGCACATCCACCACATTCCCGAGTTGCACTTCGTCTTCGACGCCTCGGTCGAGCGCGGCACAAAACTGTCGCAGCTGATCGACGCCGCCGTCGAGTCGGACCAGAAGGACAAGCTGGCGGGTGAATAAGCCGCGACGCGCTCCCCGGCGTCGTGTCGACGGTGTGCTGCTGCTCGACAAGCCGCCGGGCATGAGTTCGAACGCCGCGCTGCAGAAGGCGCGCTGGCTGTTCAACGCCGAAAAGGCCGGCCATACCGGCACGCTCGATCCCATGGCGACCGGCCTGCTGCCGCTCTGCTTCGGCGAGGCGACGAAGTTTTCCAGCACCCTGCTCGACGCCGACAAGACCTACGAAGCCACGGTGAAGCTGGGTATCGTCACCGATACCTGCGATGCCGAAGGCCGGATGCTGGCGACGCATCCCGTCAATGTGAATGAAGCCGGGGTGCGCGCCGTCCTGAGCCGTTTCACGGGCGCGATCGAACAGGTACCGCCGATGCATTCTGCGCTCAAGCGCGACGGCGTTCCCCTCTACGAACTTGCGCGCAAGGGCATCGAGGTCGAGCGTGCGGCACGCCAGGTGACGATCCACGCCATCGAATTGCTGGCCTGGCGCGGCGACAGTTTCGACCTGCGCGTGGCTTGCAGCAAGGGCACCTACATCCGCACGCTGGCCGCCGACATCGGCAGCGCGCTCGGCTGCGGCGCCCACCTGGCCGCCTTGCGCCGCACGCGCGTCGGCAGCCTGGACATTGCGCAGGCGGTGACGCTCGAAACCATCGAAGCGAAAGCCGGCGAATTGCGCGACAGCCTGCTGCAGCCGACCGATGCCTTGCTGGTCGACATTCCGGCGATGCATCTGAACCACCTCGAAGCCGCGCGTATTCTTCAGGGCCAGCCGATACGCCGGGACGGCATGCCATCCAGTCAAGTTCGACTTTTCGCCACGCAGGGTTTCATCGGCCTTGGCGAAGTCTCCGAAGATGGCTGGCTCAAGCCAAAAAGACTGATCGCAACTGTCTGATTCGTCTATAATCCTCTGCTCTTTTTTCCGCGGTTGTCGCGCTCTATCAAACCGGGGCCGCAGCCGATTTTTCAACCCAGCGTTTGAGAGAAAACTCCATGGCTATCAATACCGCCGACAAGGCAAAGATCGTTACCGATTTCCAGCGCAAGCAGGGCGACACCGGCTCCCCCGAAGTGCAGGTCGCACTTCTGACTGCGCGCATCAATGACCTGACTGGGCACTTCAAGACCCACGTCAAGGATCACCACTCCCGCCGCGGCCTGCTCAAGATGGTGAGCCAGCGCCGCAAGTTGCTCGACTACCTCAAGGGCAAGAATGCCGACAGCTACCGCGCGCTGATCGAGCGCCTGGGTTTACGCAAATAATCTGCGCAAATAAAAGGAATTTCCGTGCTTACACCTTTCAAGAAAAGCTTTACCTACGGCGCGCACACCGTCACGCTGGAAACCGGCGAGATTTCGCGCCAGGCCACCGGTGCCGTGCTGGTCAATGTCGATGACACTGTCGTGCTCGCCACCGTCGTCGCCAAGACCGAAGCCAAGGCCGGCCAGGACTTCTTTCCGCTGACCGTCGATTACGTCGAGAAGGTCTATGCCGCCGGCCGCATTCCCGGCGGCTTCTTCAAGCGCGAAGGCCGTCCCTCCGAGAAGGAGACGCTGACCTCGCGCCTGATCGACCGCCCGCTGCGTCCGCTGTTTCCCGACGGCTTCTACAACGAAGTCCAGGTCATCATCCACGTGCTGTCGAGCAATCCGGAAGTCGATCCCGACATTCCCTCGATGATCGGCGCCTCCGCCGCGATGGCAATTTCCGGCGTGCCCTTCAACGGCCCGATCGGCGCTGCCCGTGTCGGCTACATCGACGGCCAGTACGTGCTCAACCCGACGCGTACCCAACTCCTTGACAGCCAGCTCGACCTCGTGGTCGCCGGCACCCAGACCGCCGTGCTGATGGTCGAGTCCGAAGCCCAGCAGCTGCCTGAAGACGTGATTCTCGGTGCCGTGGTGTTCGGCCACGACCAGATGCAGGCCGCCATCAAGGCCATCAACGAACTGGTGGAAGTTGCCGGCAAGCCGGAGTGGAACTGGCAGGCGCCTGCCAGGGACGAAGCGCTGATCGCCAAGGTGGCCGCGCTGGCCGAAGCCGAACTGCGCGATGCCTACCGCATCACCAGCAAGCAGGCCCGCACGCAAAAGTGCCGTGAAGTTACGAGCAAGACCATCGAAGCGATTTGCGTGGGCGAGGGTGCTCCCGATGCAACCGCCGTCGGCAACCTGATTTTCGAACTCGAAGCCAAGATCGTGCGCAGCCAGATCCTGAATGGCGAACCGCGCATCGACGGTCGCGACACGCGTACCGTGCGTCCGATTACCATCCGTTCCGGCGTGTTGCCACGCACCCACGGCTCGGTGCTGTTCACGCGCGGCGAAACCCAGGCGCTGGTGATTGCCACGCTGGGTACCGGCCGCGACGAGCAGATCATCGACGCGCTGCAGGGCGAGTATCGCGAACGCTTCATGCTCCACTACAACATGCCGCCTTTCGCCACCGGCGAAACCGGACGCGTCGGCTCCCCGAAGCGCCGCGAAATCGGCCACGGCCGCCTCGCCAAGCGAGCACTGGTCGCCGTGCTGCCGGCCGCCGAGGAGTTCGGCTACTCGATGCGCGTCGTTTCCGAGATCACCGAATCGAACGGCTCTTCCTCGATGGCCTCCGTCTGCGGCGGTTCGCTGTCACTGATGGACGCCGGCGTGCCGCTCAAGGCGCACGTCGCCGGCATCGCCATGGGTCTCATCAAGGAAGGCAACCGCTTCGCCGTGCTGACCGACATCCTCGGCGACGAGGATCACCTCGGCGACATGGACTTCAAGGTCGCCGGCACGAAGGATGGCGTGACCGCGCTGCAGATGGACATCAAGATTCAGGGCATCACCAAGGAAATCATGCAGGTTGCGCTTGCGCAGGCCAAGGACGCGCGCTTGCATATCCTCGGCATCATGGAATCCTCCATGACCGGCCATCGCCAGGAAGTGTCGACCTTCGCCCCGCGCATGATCTCGATGAAGATCAATCCGGAGAAGATTCGCGACGTGATCGGCAAGGGCGGCGCCACCATCCGTGCCCTCACCGAAGAAACCGGCTGCGTGATCGACATCGAGGACGACGGCAGCGTGACGATCTCCTCGGTGAACTCCGATGCCGCACAGGTGGCGAAGAAGCGCATCGAGGACATCACAGCCGAGGTCGAGGTGGGCAAGGTCTACGAAGGCACCGTGCTCCGTCTGCTTGACTTCGGCGCGATCGTCCAGATCCTGCCGGGCAAGGATGGCCTGCTGCACATCTCCCAGATCGCCAACGAGCGGGTCAATGCCGTGTCCGACAAGCTCAAGGAAGGCCAGGTCGTGCGCGTCAAGGTCATCGAGACCGACGACAAGGGCCGTGTGCGCCTGTCGATGAAGGCGCTGCTGGCCGAAGTCGCGCCGACCGTCGAGGCTCCCGCCGCGCAGTAAGGCGGAGCTCTGTAGCCAACAAAAAAAGGACGCCGCGGCGTCCTTTTTTTGTTGGGCATAAGACCATCTGCTTTGGGCTTCGGCCGCTGCGCTTAACGTTCGCTTCGCTCACGTTAGCCTGTGCCGAAAACAAAAGGCCAATTATTTGGCCATTTGTTTTTCCCTGCGTTCCTCGAGTTCCTTGCAGTCGATGCAGAGGGTGGCGGTCGGGCGTGCCTCGAGACGCTTGAGGCCGATTTCCACGCCGCAGCTCTCGCAGTAGCCGTACTCGCCGCTTTCGATGCGCGCGATGGATTCGTCGATCTTCTTGATCAGTTTGCGTTCGCGATCGCGGTTGCGCAATTCCAGCGCGATGTCGGATTCCTGGCTGGCACGGTCATTGGGATCGGCGAACACGGTTGCCTCGTCCTGCATTGTATGGACGGTCCGCTCGATGTCGCCGGCCAGTTCGCCTTTCAGCGTATCCAGGATTTTCCGGAAGTGCGCGAGCTGCTTCGCGTTCATGTATTCCTCGCCCTTCTTGGCGACATATGGGGGAAATTGCTTGTGCAGGGATTCTTCAGCCATCTTGCGTGGGTCCGGTTGGCAAAAAATGAAGGTTTATAAACGAAACGTCTGGCAGCCGCAAGTTTTAGCAGATTTTGCGTTGACGAAAAATGCAGAAGTCCATATCATTCGCGCCTTGCAATTCCTCGATAGCTCAGTCGGTAGAGCGCCGGACTGTTAATCCGTAGGTCCCTGGTTCGAGCCCAGGTCGGGGAGCCAGAATATACAAGGGTCTAGCCTAAACAGCTAGGCCCTTTTACTTTTCTGCCATAGCAAAATCGCGGAAAATTCGGCGACTTTCGGGAGGTGGTCAATGAAACATCTTTACGGTTCGATCGGCTTGGCGCTGAGCGGCATTCCATTGCTCCTTGCTGGCTGCGGCAGCATCAATATCTGGCCTTTTGGGGACAGCAAGCCCCAGGGAGCTTCAGTTGCACGTGGGCCGGAGAATGCGACCGAGTACCGTTGCGACGGCGGCAGGGCGTTTCACGTGCGCACGCTGGAGGCCGGGAAATCCGTCTGGCTCATCCTGCCAGACCGGCAGGTGCGTCTCGATCGGGTCGCCGCCGAGGCGGGCAATCGCTACAGCAATGGAATCGCCGTGCTGCATATCGGCGAATCAGGCGCGACGCTGACCGATGGCGCGGCCATTTCATACGCCGGGTGCAAGACGGGCACTGCGACGAAGCCTTAGGGCCTCCTCCCAGCCGCATTCCCGGATCACCGCGGCGAACTGATCGCCGACCGGGGCGTGCACATGCATGAGGCGGCCTGTCTCGGGGTGACGGAAACGAAGGTCGGTGCACGCCAGCAGCAGGCGCCCGCAGCCGAACCGCGTCTGGAAGAAGCGGTTGTGCTTGCCTTTGCCGTGCGTGGCATCGCCGATGATCGGATGGGCGATGTGCTTCATGTGGCGGCGCAATTGGTGGCGGCGGCCGGTGTACGGTTCGAGTTCGACGAGCGCGTAGCGTGCGGTGGGGTACTTGTCGACCGCCACGGAAAACTCGGTGCTGGCGAGACGGCAGTAAGCGGTCAGCGCCGGCTGCGGCGCGGCCGCTTCGCTGTCCGAATATTCGTCCCGCCCGCGCACGAGCGGATGATCGATGCTGCCGGATTCCGGCGGCCAGCCGCGCACGACGGCGAGATAGGTCTTGCGGACTTCCTGACGCTCGAACTGTCCGGCGAGATCCTGCGCCGCCTCCGGGTCGAGGGCAAAGAGCAGGGCGCCCGAGGTGCCCTTGTCGAGCCGATGCACCGGAAAAACGTGGCGGCCGATCTGGTCGCGCAGGGCCTGGACGATGATCCGCGTCTCGTGCCGGTCGAGATTGCTGCGATGGACCAGCCAGCCGTTCGGCTTGTCGATCACCACCAGCCGGTCGTCACGATGCAGGAGGTTCAGCATCGCGCACGAGGCAAAGCCCGATATTCAGCGCCACGACCTGCTGGCCGAGCATGACGACGCTGCCCGGCCGCCGGTTTTCCCCGGTGTCGCTGTATTCGAAGTGATAGGTGCGACGCAGCAGCAAGCGTCCGTCGTCATCGCGGGCGGTCCTGAGGTTGGCGATGGCGACCGTTTCGTCAAGGAACTGGCAGCCCCGAGTTTGGCAGGCCTGCCGCGCGGCGCGTACCGCGATCTCCCGCACCTTGACGCTGGCGAACCACAGCCAGGCGAGGGCGGCCAACAAGAGGATGCTGATCAGCTCGAACCAGTACATGGCGCATTATCGCCGAAGCAGTCCCGATGGCGTTACCATGCGCCATCGTTCATTCCGCCGCCCAACATCATGACCGCACCGCATCTTTCCCGCATCGGCACCCCGCTCAGTCCTTCCGCCACCCGCGTCATGCTGCTCGGCGCCGGCGAACTCGGCAAGGAAGTCATCATCGCCCTGCAGCGCTTCGGCGTCGAGGTGATCGCCGTCGACCGCTATCCCAACGCGCCCGGCATGCAGGTCGCGCATCGCGCCCACGTGATCGCGATGACCGATGCCGCCGCGCTGCGCGCGGTTATCGAGGCCGAGCGGCCGCATCTGATCGTGCCCGAGATCGAGGCGATCGCGACCGCCGAGCTGCTGAAGATCGAGCAGGAAGGCATCGCCGAAGTGATCCCCACCGCGCGTGCCGCGCAGCTGACGATGAACCGCGAGGGCATCCGGCGGCTGGCCGCCGAAGAGCTGGGCCTGCCGACCTCGCGCTATGCCTTTGCCAATTCACTGGCGGAGCTGCAGGCGGCCATCGATTCAGGCATCGGCTATCCCTGCGTGGTCAAGCCGGTGATGTCGTCGTCCGGCAAGGGCCAGTCGGTGCTGCGCGCCCCGCCGGACGTGGAGAAGGCCTGGAACTACGCGCTCGAATCCGGCCGCGTCAAGGAGGCGCGTGTGATCGTCGAGGCCTTCATCGACTTCGAGTACGAGATCACGCAGCTCACGGTGCGCGCCATCGGTGCGTCGGGGCAGGTCGAGACCTGCTTCTGCGAGCCGATCGGCCATGTACAGGTGGCCGGCGACTACGTCGAATCCTGGCAGCCGCAGGCGATGTCACCGCTCGCCCTGCAACGGTCGCGCGCGATCGCTGCACAGGTAACGGGCGCACTGGGCGGCCGCGGCATCTTCGGCGTGGAGCTGTTCGTCAGGGGCAACACGGTCTGGTTCTCCGAGGTCAGCCCCCGCCCGCACGACACCGGGCTGGTGACGCTGGCGTCGCAGCGGCTCTCGGAGTTCGAACTGCACGCGCGCGCCATCCTCGGGCTGCCGGTGGACACGGCACTGCGTCGCCCTGCGGCGTCGGCAGTCGTGTATGGCGGCATGGCGGAGCAGGGCATTGCCTTCGAAGGCGTGGCAGATGCGCTCGCCGTGCCCGAGTCCGACCTGCGGCTGTTCGGCAAGCCGGAGAGTTTCGTCAAGCGGCGCATGGGCGTGGCCGTCGCGAACGCCGACACGACCGATGAGGCCCGCGCCCGCGCGAAACTTGTGGCGTCGCGAGTCAGGCCGGTCAAGGCTTGAGCATGCCGCCTTGCCGGCGCCGACTTTTCAGTGCGGCTTCTTGGTCGGCTTGTGCAGCTTGAGTACTTGGGCCGTTTGCGGCTCGTCGCTGAAATGCGGCCGCTCCTTGGCCGTCATGCCGGCCTCGTCCGCCAGTTCCCGTTCGCGCTCGGCGATCAGCCCGAAGAGGTTGCGGATGTCCTCGATCGTGCTCTCCTGAAGCGGGTTCGGCCGGCCGGGACGCGGCGCAGTGTCCTTGACGATGTTGCCGAGCACCTTGCGCAGCACGCGCAGGATGCGTTGTTCCTTGGAAAGCCCTTCGATGCTCATGTCGATCTCCGCTTAGATTGATTGTGCATCTTACCTGCTATGCCGCCTCGAAATGCTCGAGCACGAGCTGCACATTCGCCTCGCCCTGCCATTCGTTGATGTCGAGGCGGAAGGCGGCGCGGATGCGTTCGCCCGCACCCTCGGCGTGGTTGAAGCGGATCGCGTCGAAGCGCGCCTTGCCCTTCTTCAGCGTGAGCTTCAGATGCTTGTCCTTGAGCAGCCGCTGTTGCACCACCTCGAACTCGTCGGCGAACAGCGGGGCGGGGAAAGCCTGCCCCCAGATCGCCTCCTGCAGCAGGCGCGCCGAGGTCAGCCCGTAGTAGGCGGCTTCGAGCGGTCCGTCGGTTTCCAGCGTGCGCATGAGCGCGGCGGGTGGGAGCAGGGCGCGCGCGACCTGTTCGAAGAGGGCTTCGAAGGCTGGCAGGTCGCTCTCCATCAGGGTCAGGCCGGCGGCGGCGGCATGGCCGCCGAAGCGCTTGAGCAGTTCCGGACGCTGCTTGGCGACGAGATCGAGCGCATCGCGCAGGTGCAGGCCGGGTATCGAGCGCCCGGAGCCCTTCAATTCGCCGCCCTCGCCGCGCGCGAAGACGAAGGTCGGTCGGTGCAGCTTTTCCTTGACGCGCCCGGCGAGGATGCCGATCACGCCCTGATGCCAGGCGGGTTCGAACAGCGTCAGGCTGGCGCGCTCGGCGGCGTCGATGCCTTCGAGCTGGATCGCGGCGGCCGCGCGCATGTCGGCCTCGATGGCGCGGCGCTCGTGGTTGATCGCGTCGAGGTCCTGCGCGATGTTGAGCGCGCGGCCCATGTCGTCGGTCGCGAGGCATTCGATGCCGAGGCTCATGTCGGCGAGCCGTCCCGCCGCGTTGAGGCGCGGCCCGACGGCGAAGCCGAGGTCGAAGGTGCTGGCGCGCGCCGGGTCGCGGCCCGCCACCTGCAGCAGCGCCGCGATGCCGGGACACATGCGGCGCTGGCGGATACGCGCGAGGCCCTGCGCGACGAGGATGCGGTTGTTGCGGTCGAGCGGCACCACGTCGGCCACCGTGCCGAGCGCGACGAGGTCGAGCAATTCTGCGAGGTTGGGTTCCGGGCGCGCCGCGAAAAATCCGCGCTTGCGCAGTTCGGCGCGTAGCGCCAGCATCACGTAGAACATCACGCCCACACCGGCGATGCCCTTGCTGGCGAAGCGGCAGCCCGGCTGATTCGGGTTGACGATCGCGTCGGCGGCGGGCAGTGCGTCGCCGGGCAGATGGTGATCGGTGACGATCACCTGCATGCCCAGCCGCTTCGCCTCCGCCACGCCGGCCACGCTGGCGATGCCGTTATCGACGGTGACCAGCACGTCCGGCTGCTTCGCCTGCGCGAGCCGTGCCACTTCGGGGGAAAGCCCGTAGCCGGTCTCGAAACGGTTGGGCACCAGATAATCCGTCGTGGCGCCGAACATCCGCAAGGCGCGCAGGCCGACCGCGCAGGCTGTCGCGCCGTCGCAGTCGTAGTCGGCGACGACCAGGATTTTCTTCTGCGCCATGACGGCATCGGCCAGCAGCGCCGCGGCGGCATCGATGCCTTTCAATCCTTCCGGCGGCAGCAGCGACTTGAGCTGCGTGTCGAGCTCGTCGGCCGCCGCGATGCCGCGCGCGGCGTAGAGCCGCGCCAGCAGGGGATGCACCCCGGACTGCTCCAGCATCAGCCGGGCGCGCTGCGGCACCGCTCGCTCGACGATGTGGGTCATTTCAGCTCCGTCAGGGGGCGTGGTTTGCGCCAGAAGCGCAGCAGGTCGCCGCGTTTCAGTTCCCAGGCGACGGATTCCGGCGCGCTGCCGAGGCGGGTGCCGATCAGCCGCAATCCGGTGCTGTGGCCGCGTTTAAGCGCCTGTACCGCCGGCGCGAGCCAGTCGCGTTCGACGGCCAGCAGCGCCTCGCGCCAGGCGAGCGCATCGAGTCTGCGGACTGGAGCGGCGAGCGTCTCGACGAGCGCCAGCACGGGCCCGCTGGCGGGCTGGAAGCGTTCGGGCGGCGCGAGGCAGGGCATGCCCGCATACCGGCAAAGGCCGACGATCATCGGATCGTTGCTCCAGACAACGGAGAAATTGGCCTGAATCTCATCGGGCAGGCAGCCTTGTCCCCATGGCCAGAGGCTATTGACGGTCGGGCGGCCTGCCTCTTCGCGCCGGCGGTTGACCGGGTGGGCATGCAGCACCGTCTGGGCCTCGGCGAGCAGCAAGCGCCACGCGGGGCCGTCGGCGCCGCCGGGCAGGTGCGGATCGATGGGCTGCTGGATCGTGGCCGGCAAATCCTGCGTTTCCAGGGAGAGCGGTCGGTTCAGGCGCAGTTCCCAGCGCCCGGGGGCGGAAGCGGAGAGGGCTCCCCACTCGGCGAACAATGGCTGGACGGCGGCAAGCAGTTCGCTGCTTTCCGCAGCGTCGAGTTCGAGCCGGGCCGGGTCGTCGAGCATCACGCCCTCGGGCGAGACCTGCCAGCGCACCGGATCGAGGCAGATCCAGTCCCCAGGTGCCGTCCCGCCAGAACCGACTTTGCGCAGGGCCGCGGCGGGGAGATGCCCGAGGCCGAAAGCGCCCGGCAGCCAGTCACCGTGCAAGGCGTGCCGTTCGCCGCTGCCGAGGATTCGCGAGAGCGTCGGCGCGTTCAGGTCGTAGGCGGTGGTTTCGAGGATTTCGACCGGCAGCAACAGGCCGGGAACCAGCAAAGTCAGGTGCATGAGGCATGTTAACATGCTGCCCCAATGGCATTCGAAACCCTCATCGGCCTGCGCTACACGGCGGCGCGCAAGCCGGGCGGCGGCAACCGCTTCATCTCCTTCATCTCGCTGATTTCCATGCTGGGCCTGGCGCTCGGCGTGGCGGCGCTGATCGTCGTGCTGTCGGTGATGAACGGCTTCCAGAAGGAGCTGCGGACACGCATCCTCGGTGTCGCCTCGCATGCGCAGATCATGGGTGCCGAGGGAGAACTGGACAACTGGCCGGCTGCCGTCGATCTCGTCGAGAAGCACCCCCGCGTCGTCGCGGCGGCGCCCTACGTGCAGCAGCAGGGCATGCTCTCGCTGGCGGGACAGGTGAAGGGCGTGCTGGTGCGCGGCATCCTGCCGGGCGAGGAGGAGAAGGTCGCCGATTTCGCGCGCCACATGAAAGTCGGCAGGCTCGACCGTCTGCAGCCCGGCGAGTTCGGCATCGTGCTCGGCGCGGAACTGGCCTATGCGCTGCGCGCCTTCGAGGGCGACAAAATAACGCTGATCGCGCCGCAGGGCATGGTGACGCCGGCGGCGGTGCTGCCGCGCATGAAGCAATTCACCGTGGTGGGCATCTTCGAGGTCGGCATGTTCGAGTACGACAGCGGCCTCGCGCTGGTACGCATGGAGGACGCGCAACGGCTCTACCAGATGGATGCGAACGTCTCCGGCGTGCGTCTCAAGCTCGACGACCTGTTCGCCGCGCCGCAGGTGGTGCGCGAACTCGCCGGACAACTCGGCCCCGATCTGCGCGCCACCGACTGGACACGCAGCCATGCCAACTTCTTCCGCGCGGTGCAGATCGAGAAGAACATGATGTTCCTCATCCTGCTATTGATCGTCGCCGTGGCCGCCTTCAACATCGTGTCGACGCTGGTGATGACCGTGCAGGACAAGCGCGCCGACATCGCCATCCTGCGCACGCTCGGGGCGAGTCCGGGCAGCATCATGCGCATCTTCATCATCCAGGGCACGCTGATCGGCGTCATCGGTCTCGCGCTCGGCATCGCGGGCGGCGTGGCGCTGGCCTTGAACGTGGAAACGGTCGTGCCCTTCCTCGAACGAGTCTTCAGCATCCAGTTCCTCGCCAAGGATGTCTATTACATTTCCGACCTGCCGTCCGACCTGCACTGGTCGGATGTCCGGATCATCGCCTCGTCGTCCTTCGTGCTGACCGTGCTGGCGACGCTGTATCCGAGTTGGCGGGCGGCGCGCGTCAATCCCGCCGAGGCGCTGCGTTATGAATAACGAAGTGCTTTCCTGTGTCGGTCTAAGCAAGACTTTCCGGCAGGGCGCGGAGGAGGTGCGCGTGCTGGCGGGCGTCGACCTGAAAGTCGGCGCTGGCGAGACGGCAGCCATCGTCGGCGCGAGCGGCTCGGGCAAGAGCACCCTGCTGCACCTGCTCGGCGGGCTCGACACACCGACCGCCGGCACGGTGCATCTGCTCGGCAAGGATCTTGCCAGGGTGTCGGAAAGCGAACGCGGCCGCTTGCGCAACGAGGCGCTCGGTTTCGTCTACCAGTTCCACCACCTGCTGGCCGAATTCACCGCGCTGGAGAACGTTGCGATGCCGTTGCTGATCCGGCGCATGGCAAAGGCTGATGCCGAAAAGCAGGCGGCGGCGATTCTCGAGGAAGTCGGGCTGGGCGCTCGGCTCAAGCATCGCCCCGGCGAACTCTCCGGCGGCGAGCGCCAGCGCGCCGCGCTCGCCCGCGCACTCGTGACACAGCCGGCCTGCATCCTTGCCGACGAGCCGACCGGCAACCTCGACCGCCACACCGCCGACGAGGTGTTCGCGCTGATGCTCCGGCTGAACGCCGCGCACGGCACCAGCCTCGTCATCGTCACGCACGACCTCGCGTTGGCGGCGTCCTGCCAGCGCCAGTTGTCACTGCGCGACGGTGTGCTTGCGCCGGCGTAAGCCGCGGCGTCGCCAGGCCCGCACGAGCCAGATGCGCCAGGCGACGCGCACCCCGAAGTAGCCCAGCACGGCGAACACGGTGGCCAGCAGCGTGACGCCGACGACCAGCGGCAGGCCGAGATGGCCGAGCCAGGCAATCGATGCGGTGATCCAGGGGCCGATGGCGGAAAAATCGAATTCCGGCGGCGGCACGAAACCGTTGTTGCCGCCGACGATCAGGCTGCCCAGCCAGTAGGCGAATATGTACAAGGGCACGAAGGTGACGGGATTGGTGTAGAGCGTGGTGAGGATCGCGATCGGCAGGTTGATGCGGAAGACGATGGCGCAGATCGCCGCGCCGAGCATCTGGAAGGGCGCCGGGAAAAGCCCGCAGAACAGCCCCGCCGCCACGCCGCCGGCGGCCGAATGGCGATTCACGTGCCACAGGCGCGGGTGCAGCAAGGTGTTGCGGAACGGGTACAGCCAGCGGTTCTCCTTCACCGCGGCGTGGTCGGGCATGTGTTTTCTGAGCCAGCCTTTCATGGGGGTATTGTAAATGCCGTGGCGGGTGCTCGCCTTCGCGCTCGGCGTCTGGCTGTTGCAGCAGAGTGCCGTCCTGCCGGCGCCGACTTTTCTCGCCGTCCTCGGCGTTGCCGGGGTTGCGTTGAGTTTCCTGCGCTGGCGTGCGATTGTGCTGATCGGCGCCGTGCTGCTCGGCTTCGCCTGGGCGGGTGGGCATGCCTACTGGCGCTTGGCCGATGCGCTGCCGGCGGAATGGGAGGGCCGCGACATCGAGGTGACCGGCGTCGTCGCCGAACTGCCGCAAAGATTCGAGCGCGGCGTGCGCTTCGTTTTCGCGCCCGAAACCGCGAACGCGCCGGTGCCGTCGCGCATCGTCTTGAGCTGGTATCGGCAGTTTCAGCCCGAGATCGAGGAGGAAGGCGACGAGGAGAGTGCGCCGGCCGGAGCCTTGACCTTGCCGAAGGCAGGAGAACGCTGGACCTTCGTCGTCCGGCTCAAGCGTCCGCACGGCAACCTCAATCCGCACGGTTTCGACTACGAGGGCTGGCTGTTCGAGCGCGACATCCGCGCGACGGGCTATGTGAGAAAGTCAGCCTTTACGAGACGGCACGATGCGGCCGGCTTCTCCATCGAACCCCTGCGCGAAGCCACCCGCGCCCGCATCCAGCGTGCGCTGCCCGAACAGCCCTATGCGGGCGTACTGACGGCGCTGGCAGTCGGCGACCAGCAGGCGATCGTTCCGGAACTCTGGCGCCTCTTCGCCGCTACGGGGATCACCCACCTGATGTCGATCTCCGGCTTGCACGTGACGATGATCGGCGGTTTGATCGCCTGGCTTGTCTTCGCGCTGTGGCGCCGCGCGGCGCGCCTGCCGCTGGTCTGGCCCGCGCAGAAGGCGGCCGCAGTGGCCGGCTTCTGTGGCGCGTTCGCCTACGCGCTGATGGCGGGCTTCGGCGTGCCGGCCCAGCGCACGCTCTACATGCTCGGCATCGTGGTGGTCGCGCTGGTGTCGGGCCGCAAGCTTGCCGTGCCGACCGTATTGGGCGGGGCATTGCTGCTGGTGCTGCTGCTCGATCCGTGGGCGGTCCTGTCCGCCGGCTTCTGGCTGTCGTTCGGCGCGGTCGCACTGATCTTCTATGTCGCCAACGGCAGGCTCGGCCCAGGGCATTGGCTGGCCACCTGGCTGCGCACCCAGTGGGCGATCACGCTGGGCATGATCCCGCTGCTGCTGGCGCTGTTCCAGCAGTTCTCGCTGGTCTCGCCCTTCGCCAACGCGCTGGCGATCCCGGTCGTCAGCCTGCTGGTCACGCCGCTGGCCCTGTTCGGCAGCCTGCCGGGCTTCGCCTGGGCGCTCGATCTGGCGCATGCGCTGCTGGTGCCGCTGATGGGCTTCCTGCGCTGGCTGGCGGAGCTGCCCGGCGCGCTCTGGCAGCAGCATGCGCCGCCGCCCTGGGCAGTGCCGCTGGCGCTGCTGGGCGGGGCGTGGCTGTTGCTGCCGCGCGGGTTTCCGGCGCGCTGGGCCGGGGCCTTGCTGTACCTGCCGCTGTTCCTGATTGCGCCCGAGCGGCCGGTGCCGGGTGCGCTGACGGTCACGGTTCTGGATGTCGGGCAGGGACAGGCCGTGCATGTGCAGACGGCCATGCACGACCTCATGTTCGACGCCGGGCCGGCCTTCAACACGCAATCCGATGCCGGCAGCCGCATCCTCGTACCCTTCCTGCGCGCGAACGGCGTGCGGCGGCTCGACCGGTTGATCGTGAGTCATGCCGACCAGGATCACGCCGGCGGCGCCGCGTCGCTGATCGCGGCGGTGCCCGTGGCTGTTGAGGAGCGGCGCTGTGTCGACGGCCAAGGCTGGGAATGGGATGGCGTGCGCTTCCGCGTTCTGCATCCGCTGGCGGCGGACTACGACGACAAGCGGTCGAGCAACGCGCTGAGTTGCGTCCTGAAAATCGAGTCGAAGCATGGCAGCGTGCTGATTCCCGGCGACATCGAGGGCAGGGCGGAAGCCGAACTGCTGGCACGGCATGGCGCGAATCTGCGCGCTGATGTCCTCGTCGCGCCGCATCACGGCGGGAAGAAGACTTCTTCACCGGAGTTCGTCGCCGCGGTCGGCGCACGCGAGGTGGTCTTCCCGGTCGGCTATCGGAATCGCTTCGGCCATCCGCATCCCGAAGTGCTGGCGCGTTTCGCCGGCGCGCGCATCCATCGCAGCGATCGCGATGGTGCCGTGACGCTGAAAGTCGGCGCCGGCGGAACGGCAATCGTTCATGAGCGCGAAATCGCGCGTCGCTACTGGCACAATAGCGTTTTTCCAGAGGGTTGAACGATGCGACAGAAATACGTCCAGTGCCTCAGCCCAGCCGGCTTCCACCGGATGGCCTACGTCGAGTGGGGCGACCCCGCCAATCCGCGCGTGCTGGTCTGCGTCCATGGCCTGACGCGCTGCGGGCGCGATTTCGACACGCTCGCGCAAGCGCTTGCCAACAGGTATCGTGTCGTCTGCCCGGACGTGGTCGGACGCGGCATGAGCGACTGGCTGCGAGATCCGCAGCTTTACGCGATTCCCCAGTATACGCTGGACATGACGGCCCTGTTGGCGCGGCTGGACGTCGAGACCGTCGACTGGCTGGGCACCTCGATGGGCGGCATGATCGGCATGGCGCTTGCTGCGCAGCCGCATCCGTTGCTCGGACCGATCCGTCGGCTCATCCTCAACGATGTCGGCCCGGTGCTGGCCGCGAGCGCCCTCAAGCGGATCGGCGAGTACCTGGCCACGCCGCCGACGTTTGCCTCGCTGGACGAAGCCGAGCGTCACATCCGCACGGTGGCGGCGCCCTTCGGGCAGCTCAGCGATGCGCAGTGGCGCCATCTCACCGAGAACGTCGTGAAATCCGGTACGGACGGCCGGCTGATCCTGCGTTACGACCCGGACATCGCCGCTCCCTTTGCTGCTGCGGCAGCTGCGCAAGGCGAAGGCAAGGATATCGAGCTGTGGCCGCTCTACGACGCGATCCGCTGCCCGACGCTGGTGATCCGCGGCGAGCATTCCGACCTGCTGTCACGCGAGACCGTGATGGCGATGACGGCACGCGGCCCCAGGGCCGCCAGCGCCGAGATCCCCGGCGTCGGTCACGCGCCGATGTTCATGCACGACGCGCAGATCGCCGTGGTGCGCGACTTCCTCGGCTAGCGGCCGAATGGCGGTGCTGCAGCCCGGCGTCCGTCCGCGCGAGGTCTGGGCGTGGGCGATGTTCGACTTCGCCAACTCGGGCTACACGACGATCGTCATCACGGCGATCTTCAATGCATATTTCGTCGCCGTCATCGCAGGCAATGCCGTCTGGGCGACCTTCGCCTGGACCGCCGCGCTCTCGGTTTCCTACCTGCTGATCCTGTTCACCGCTCCATTGCTGGGCGCGCATGCCGACCTGCACGGCAAGAAGCGCTGGTTGCTGCTGACGACCCTCGGCTGCGTGCTCGGCACCGCCGGGCTGGCGCTGGCCGGTCCCGGCGAGTTCGCGCTCGCGCTGTGTTTTCTCGTCATCTCGAACTTCTGCTTCGGCAGCGGCGAGAACCTGATAGCCGCCTTCTTGCCGGAACTGGCGCGCAAGGAAAGCCTAGGCCGCCTCTCGGGCTGGGGCTGGGGGCTCGGCTATCTCGGCGGTCTGGCCGCGCTCGCGCTCTGCCTCGGCTGGATCGGCTGGGCACAGGGGCAGGGCATGGGGCCAGCCGAATTCGTGCCGGCCTGCCTGCTGATCACGGCGGCGCTGTTTGCCGTCGCGTCGGCGCCGACTTTCCTGTTCCTGCGCGAACGGACGGCGGCCCCGGCGGTCGCCACGGCCGTTTCCGCATGGCAGCGCGTCCTCGCCACAGTGCGGCACGCCGCCCGTTACCGCGACATGCGGCGCTTCATGCTCTGCATCGTGTTCTACCAGGCCGGCATCCAGGCGGTCATCGCGCTGGCGGCGATCTACGCGCAGCAGGCGATGGGTTTCGACACGCAACAGACGATCCAGCTGATTGTCGTCGTGAATGTCACCGCGGCGCTCGGCGCTTTCCTCTTCGGCCACCTGCAGGACCGCATCGGACATGTGCGCGCGCTCGCCCTGACGCTTGCCGGCTGGATCGCGATGACGCTGATCGCCTGGGCGGCGCAGTCCCAAGCGATGTTCTGGCTCGCGGCCAACATCGCCGGCCTGTGCCTTGGCGCCAGCCAGTCGGCCGGCCGCGCGCTGGTCGGCCTGCTCGCACCGGAGGACCGCCACGGCGAGTTCTTCGGCCTGTGGGGCCTGGCCGTCAAGCTGTCGGCCATCCTCGGCCCGCTGACCTATGGCGCCGTGACCTGGCTGACCGCCGGCGATCACCGGCTCGCGATCCTCGTCACGGGCGGCTATTTCGTCATCGGGCTGGCCATCCTCGCCGGCGTGGATGTCGAACGCGGGCGCCGAACCGCGGCTGCCGACAACAACTAGGGTAGAATTCGCTGTGGCGGGTCTCCCCGCATTGCGGGGTGGTGAACCTGGTCAGGGCCGGAAGGCAGCAGCCACAGCCATTTTCCACAAGTGCCGGGGGTCAGGCTCGCCACCTTCCCCCTCCATCTGTTACGGATTCACAATCGGTTACAAAGCCGACATCGCGCGCTTACATCCGGGGCGCCAAATCTCTCCTGCGAACACACCACTCAAAAGGAGAGCACCATGAAACGCACACACAATATTCTCGCCGGCCTCATCATCGCGGCGGGCATCAGCGGTATCGCCATCGCGCAGACCGGACCGCAGGCAGCACAGGGCGGCTGGGGTTGCAACGGCATGGGGCCGATGGGCATGGGCCCCATGGCGGGCCAGATGGGACCGAAGGGCATGCGTGCCGGCATGCGCATGGATCCGGGCCAGCGCGCCGAACGCCGGCTGGAATTCTTCAAGGGTGAACTCAAGTTGACACCGGATCAGGAACCGCTGTGGCAAGCCTTCGCCGAGAAGGCAAAAGCCGAAGCCGGCAAGGGCTACAAGGCGATGCGCGACCAGGCCGCGGATGCGAACCTGACCGCGCCCGAACGGATGGCGAAGATGCAGAAGCTGATGCAGGAACGCGTCGATGCCATGGCCGGCGTGCATGAGAGCTTCAATCGCCTCTACGGCGCGCTGACGCCCGAGCAGAAGAAGGTCGCCGACCAGCATGCCGCGCAGATGGGCCCCGGCGGCAAGGGGGGCATGGGTGGCGGCCGCATGGGCCCCGCCGGTTATGGACCGGGCCGCATGATGCCGCCCGCGCAGCAGGCGCCACAAGGCTGAATGACTTAAAATCGCGGGCATGAGCTATCAGGTTCTTGCCCGCAAGTGGCGCCCCAGATCCTTCGACACGCTGGTCGGGCAGGAGCATGTCGTCCGTGCCCTGACGCACGCGCTCGAACAGCAGCGCCTGCATCACGCCTATTTGTTCACGGGGACACGCGGTGTCGGCAAGACGACCATCGCGCGCATCCTCGCCAAGGCGCTCAACTGCGAGAAAGGCATCACCGCCACGCCTTGCGGCGTTTGCGGTCCCTGTCAGGAGATCGACGCGGGCCGTTTCATCGACTACGTGGAAATGGACGCCGCCTCCAACCGTGGCGTCGAGGACATGGCGGCGCTGCTCGAGAAGGCGGCCTATGCGCCGAACAGCGGCCGCTACAAGGTGTACATGATCGACGAAGTCCATCAGCTCTCGGGCCATGCCTTCAACGCGATGCTGAAGACGCTGGAGGAGCCGCCCGAGCATGTCAAGTTCATCCTCGCGACGACCGACCCGCAGAAGATCCCCGTGACGGTGCTGTCGCGCTGCCTGCAGTTCAACCTCAAGCAGATGCCGCCGGGCCACATCGTCGAGCACCTGTCGCGCGTGCTGGCAGCCGAGGGCGTCGCGTTTGAAGACGGTGCGCTGCGCCAGATCGCCAAGGCCGCGGCCGGCTCGATGCGCGACGCGCTGTCGCTGCTCGACCAGGCCATCGCCCACGGCGCGGGCCGCATCGAGGAAGAGGGCGCAGGGGGTGTCCGGGCGATGCTCGGCACGGTCGGCGACGAGCACCTGTTCGCCGTACTCGATGGACTGGCCGCCAACGACATCCAGGCCATGCTGGCGGTCGCTGCCGCAATGGAAGAGCGGAGCCTGAGTTTCGATTCGGCGCTGCAGGAACTGGCGACGCTGTTCCACCGCATCGCGCTCGTGCAGTTCGCGCCCGGCGCGGTGCTCGACGATGCGGAGCGCGCGAAGCTCGCGACCTACGCCGACCGCCTCGATGCGGAATTCCTGCAGCTGTGCTACCAGATCGTCACCCATGCGCGCGACGAACTTTCGCTCGCGCCCGACGAGGCGGCCGGCTTCGGCATGGCGCTGCTGCGCATGCATGCCTTCCGGCCGGCCAGCGGTAATGAAATTGCGAAACCCGGGCCGACAACAGTCGGCGCTGGCGGGACGGCACAGCGCCCCGCAGTTGCGCCTGCTTCGCTGGAACCTGCGCGCGTGCAGCTCGCGCCGACCGATGACTGGCACGCGCTGGTCGACAGCGGCCAGCTGACCGGCATGGCGCGCCAGCTTGCCCAGCATTGCGAGCAGGTCGAACGCAGCGAAAACAGGCTCGTGCTGCGTATTGCCCAGGCGCACAAGCACCTGCAAGTGCATCAGGACAAGCTGCGCGCCGAACTGGCCAAGCATTTCGGCAAGCCGCTGACGCTCGACATCCGGCTCGACGAACCCGCCGGAGACACGCCGAAGTCGCGCGCCGACGCCATCAAGCGCGAGCGGCAGGAGCGCGCCATCGCCTCGATCGAGAGCGATCCATTCGTGCGCGAGGCCTGCGACCTGTTCGACGCGAGCATCGACGAATCCACCATCAAACCCATCTAGAGGAACAAACATGCTGAACAAAGGCGGCATCGCCAACCTGATGAAGCAGGCGCAGAAGATGCAGGAGAACATGCAGAAGGCGCAGGACGAACTGGCGAACCTGGAAGTCGAAGGCCAGTCCGGCGCCGGCGCCGTGAAGATCGTCATGACCTGCAAGCACGACGTCAAGCGCGTCACGATCGATCCATCGGTGATGGACGACAAGGAGATGCTCGAAGACCTGATCGCCGCCGCGCTCAACGACGCCAACCGCCGCGCCGAAGCGACCTCGCAGGAGCGCATGGGCGCGCTGACCGCCGGCCTGCCGCTGCCGCCGGGCATGAAACTGCCCTTCTGAGACCGCTGCGATGTTCAGGCAACGCATCCTGTTCGTTTGCATGGGCAACAGATGGAAATCCGCTCAACCATAAGCTTTTAAGCTGATACCGTTATCACAACGGTTATCTATTTGATCCGTGGCGGGTGTCAGCCCTGTTTCCGGCCAGGATAGCGCCCGATAATCTGCCCATCCAGGTGGGCTGGGTGGGCGTAGAGGGAGGTAACTGAAAAGTGCAGGGCGCCTCGCTCGATCAGTTCCAGTACCAGCAGCGCCGAGGGTGACAGCCGTAGGCTGACTTTTAGCTTGCTGCCGCTCTCTGTGTTGTATATCTGCCCGGAATGCCCGAGCTTTTCATAGACGAGGGATGGAACGCTCATCCCCGATCGCTTTACCCAGTGCCCGTGGCGTTTCCAAATGTGGGTTTCACCGTAGGCGATATTCCCTACTTTCAGACGGATCGGTAGCGGATCGTCGAGCCCTGCGATGATCCCGCCGGGGAAAATCGAAAAGTCAGGGGATTCGTCGGCCAGCCACAGGTGCCACGGTTGATCTCCTTCACGGGTAAAGGTGGGCATTGCAATTTTGAGCCGGTGGAGTTATATTGAGGGCGTCCGAAGATGATATGCCCGCTGATCGGCCTTGATAGCGCGGCATCGCAGCGGAGAGTGGGGCCGAACAATACCACTCGAACGGGGTGCCCGGGTAACCGGGCTCGGGATTCCGAAAGGATACCGCAGGCGCCGTTCCGGGAACACGATAAGCCGCCTTCGGGCGGCTTATCCCTTTCTAGGCGGGGAGTTGTTTAACTGCCGTCCCGCCAGCGCCGACTTTTATTCCGGCAGCAGATTGCCCCCTGTCAGGCCCCGCTCGCGCATCAAGCGCCTGAGCTTCATCAATGCCATGCCCTCGATGCGCCGCACTTCCTGTACTGATACCGGGCGCCCCTCCTGAAGGGAGAGCATTTCCGCGATTTCCTCGTGGGTGACTTCCGTCAGCGGTGTCGGCTCTACAGCCTGTTCCCAAAATGACAAGGCGTTCATCCTTTACGACGGTTGAGTCTCTTTCATAGCCCGGCAGCGCTCCCTTGTTGGTCTGCGACAGCGGGGGGAGCAACCAGCCACGGGTGGTCCGCGTGGGCCTGCCGTTCGGCTTCCTCGACGATCCAGCCCCAGGCGTTAGAGAGAATTTCGAAAGCCAGCCCCAGATCCTCGACCTGCCAGCCATCGGCCCCGCGCTTATCGGTGTCGGATATATCGACCGTGCCAGATCGCACGCTATCTGCCAACGAGGCCACAGTAAGCCGTGGGTGCCCCCACCCTAGTCGGTAGGCGGATTCGCCAACAATTCCGGCCAGGGCAATTGCACGCAATACGGACGGCGGTAATTGCACGCAATACGGACGGCGGTAATTCTCCATCCGGGTGCCGGAAATAGCAGACGCCGTCGAAATAGCGCAGTGACCTGTCGTAACTCACTTCCAGCGCTATCTCACAGCCAAAATGCAGCGCTACTGCCGCGTGCGCTACTTCATGCACATAGGATGCCTTCAGTTCGGTAGGCTCGCACACGGTACGCGGGTTTTCGGGGATCATCGCTTGCTGTCCGGGCTGGCCGCGCCTGACACGGCCCCTCGTGCAGCGTCTAGGGGGCCGGTCGGTCTGACCCGGCCCTGCGCCACGTCGGCGGCGTAGCCCAGCGGCTTGCCCAGCGCCGCAACGGGCAGGCCGGTGGATATCGTGACGAGCGTCAGGGTGTCCCGGATTGCCTTGCTGGCCTTGCCATCGTCGGCGAGGGCCTTGTAGATCGACACGGGCGCATGGGCCGCGTTCTCGATCATCGACACGGCCGGCGCGGTGCTCATGCGGTCGTCGTAGGGCTTGTGGTTGAACGAGTTGGCCAGTACCACGCCCATCTGGCCGGCAACGGGCACCATCGCCGCAGCGTTGCGGGCCGGTGCGCCGAAGAAGAACGCCAGGAACTCGTCGAGATAGCCGTCGCCCTCGTCATCATCCGGACCGCCCCGCATGCCCTGCACGATGGCCTCGGAGAACCATGCCGGCACGAGGAACCCCAGCAGGAATATGTAGAACATGCGCCCGGCGCCCTTGCGCAGGCCCATGTCCTGCGCAACCGTGGCGAACTCGGTGCCCAGCATATTGGCCTGCATGTTGAAGTACCCCGTGAATTGCGTGAACATCCGCGTGAAGGCCGGGCCTGATTCGAGCCGGCTGATGTCCTCGGGTTGCAGGCTGCCCTGTGTCTCGCGCACGGCGGCATTCGCGGCCCGCACGGCGTCGGTTTCGTTGCTGCCCTCGGCAGTGGCCTGATCGTAGGCGGCCGACCACGTGATCGAGTCGACGACGTTCTGGAAAGCGGCTTGCAGGAAATAGGCGTGCTTCGCCGTCCAGGTCTTTGCCTTGTCGTAGGCGTTCGGGTTGAGCAGCAGCTCCTCGATCTCGGCGCGCATCTGCATGACCTCGTTGTTCTGACGATTGGCCATGAAGGGTGACAGCGCCGCGATCTGCTCGGCAACCTCGGACGGTGCCCGCAGGTAACGCCAGGTCGCCGCCTTGAGATAGGCCGGCTTGACCTTGAGGGCGGCAATCGACAGGCCGGTGATCTGCTGCAAGGCGTTGGTGAGGTTGGCGAACATCGCCGCCATGCCCGAGCGGCTGCGCATCGTGCGGAAGAAGCGGTCGCCCAGCTTGCCGGCCCAGCCGGTTGCCGGTGTCTCGACGGTCTGCTTGGCGGCCCGATTTAGCCAGGGCAGTAGCAGGTCGGTGTAGGCGGTCGCATCGTAGCGGGTGAGCGATCCGGCCAGGCCCTTGGCGCGCAGCGTGCGCATTACGTCGCGCACCTTCGGCTCCAGGTGGGCGAACAGCAGCACCTTGTCGATATGCTGGGGCAGGAGGCGCAGATCCAGCGCCAGCGGTTTGTTGTACTCAACCCGGCCTTTCGTGAATCCCCGGTTCGTCGCCGGGAACATGAAGGCGTTGGACTGATTGACGGCCTCCAGCTCGGCATGGATCGCGGCATCCTGCACGGTGAAGGTGTCATAGATCGCCGGCACGTAGCCGCCCCGGTAGGTGCCGAACGGCGTCGTGAATTCGTTGGCGGTCACTTCATCGAAATAGCGGCCGAACACTTCGCGGTGCGTGCGTTGCGCCAAGGGCTTGGTCTGTTCCAGCAAGTCCCACACGCCCTGCACAAAATCGTAATCGGCCTTCGTCAGTTTGCCCTCGGCCTGCATGCGCACGAGGAAGCGATCCCATTTCGTCGTGTCGAGACTGCCATCGGCGCGCTCGACAGCCCAGCCACGCCCGAGCAGCAGCTTGCGCTTGTTGCTCTCGTTGCCGGTATGCAGGATCGCGTGCAGCAGTTCGGCCTTGCCGGCATCGCCCCTGCTGAATCCGAACGTATAGCCCAGCTCCGGCGCGTCGATGCGTCCGGGCTTGAGGGTTGGCTCGATGGCCTTGAGCAGGTCGCGGTAGCGCTTGAGATAGCGCCCGGCGTCGGCGCGGTAGCCGTCGGCGGCCTCGCTGATCGGCTGGAACACATAGCGCCGGAATGCGCCGGTGATCTTGCCGCCGTCCATGCGATCCGTCCAATGCTCGACACGGCGCAGCGCAGCGCGCGCCCCTTGCAGGTAGCGCATGCGCTTCTCGCCTTCGGTGACAGCACGCCCCTCGCCGGGCACGGTATCAGGCACGCCAAGCTGATCGAGGCGTTCGGCAAGCTGGCGGGTAATCTCGTCGCGGGATACGAGCTTGCCGTCGATCTCGACCTGCCGCTCGCGCCGGGCCAGGTACCACAGGCTCTCGATATTGTCGCGCAGGGCGCGCAGCTCGCCGACGGTCAACTCGTCGAGCGGCCGGGCAGTCTGTTCGGCATCGAGCAGCATCGGTTCAAGCACGACATACAGTTCGGGGTCGTAAGCCTTGACGGCTTCCATGTAGGCGCGCGGGTGCTTGCCGCGCATGCCGACTCCATAGGCGGCCAGGATGGCGCGGGCGGCATTGACGATATCCATGTTGCGCGTCTTCGCTACCTGTTCGGTTTTCGAGTCGGCAACGGTGCGGAAGGCGGCGACTGTGCTTTGGACTTCGGCCTGTGCTTCATAGGCCGCGCGTGTGGCGGCATGCTGGATCAACTGATAGCGTTTCTGCTTGATCGCTTCGGCCAGATCGCCACGGCGCAAGGCATCCTCGGCGGCCTTGCCGGCACGAGCAGCGGCGGCGGCATACTGGGTCGGGCGCAGGCTGCCGGCTTTCTGTTTCTCGATCAGGCGGGCGGCGTAGTCCTTGGCCATCTGCGCAAGCGCCTGTGCCCCGCCGACGGCTTTTTGCAGGCCGGCCAGTTCGGTGGCAATGAACCGGCCGCGCACGTCGTTATGGATCGCCTCGTCGGCTGCCCGGGCGATGGCCTCGGGCGAAGCCAGGTCGCCGTACTGTTCGAGCATGCGCTGGTCGGTCAGGCCCTCGACCACTTCGCGGAAGGGTTGCGCATTAAGCAACTCGCGCACGAGCTGGTCGCCGGAGTTGAAACCCGGCAGCATCGCGGCGGCCTCGTCGGGGTGCATGCCCTCGTTGGCCAGCATGCCGTACTGCCCGTGGCCCAGCTTTGACCAATCAACCGTTTCCAGCGCGCCCTCGGGATACATGGCGCGCAGGGCCGGAATGCTCAAGCGGTGGCCTGCCGTGACCTTGATTTCCTCGCCGCTCGCCGTGGTCAGTTCGCCACGCTTGAGCCAGCGCTGGGCCACATAGACCGGCATCTTGGCGACTTCGGCCTCGACCTCGTGGCGCACGGCCTTGCGTTTCTCGGTGGCGTCCTTGTTCAAGCGCTTGACGGTTTCCTCGCGCAGGCGAGCCGTCCACGTCATGTCGCGCTGGCTGCGCGCTTCCATCTGCGCCAGGGCCTCGTCGGTCGCCTCGCGTCCGAGTGCCTGATACTGTTGCCAGTCGATACCGTAGGCGGCGGCATCCGCCTCGATGCCGAACAGCGGCGACATGCTGCGCGCACGCCGGGCTTCGCGGATATGGGCGTCGGTGGCCAGCATGCGATCGAGCACGGCGCGCACTTCATCAGATAGCTCCACATTCAGCCCCCGGATGTCCCGATAGACGCGGGCCAGCCAGGCACGGAAGCGGGCGAACAGGTTTTGCAGGTTGAGGCTGGGGGCCTTGCCTTCGTAGAGGTAGGACTCGAAGCCCCGCGCGAATTGCTCGTGGTGGGTGCGCTTCTCCTCCAGGCTCATGGCCTGCCAGGCGGCGGCATCCTTGACGCCGAACCAGTCGAACAAGGTTTGCATATCGCCCTGCAACTGCGGCGCGGCCTTGGCCATGTCGGCGTAGGACTCCAGGAACCAATGCCCGGACTCGTGCAGGAAGCTGCTCAGATCGGCATTCTTGAACAGGCCGATGATCGGCTTGCCATCCTGCGCGAATTCGCGTGGCACGAATCCCCCGCGCTCATCCTGCGACAGCATCGGGCCGGCGAGGCCTTCTGCTTGGATGTTGGCACCGTAGGCATCCCACAGGGCGGCCGGCGAAACTTGCAGGCGTTCGGCCATGGTGTCGAAGAATGCCGACGGCAGGGCAGCATAGGCGCGATTGACGGCGGGTGAGAACCGGCCGGCCGCGTCCAGACGCTCGACCATCTGGCGCTCGATGGTGCGCACTTGCTGGTCGTGCGTCATGTCGCGCTCGTGTTCCTCTGTCAGGCGGGCGACTTCATCGAGGGCAACACTCTCACCCTGCTGTTGCGCGAAGGCTTGCGCCTCGGCGCGTGTCATGCCGTCCGGCTGGGTTTTCAGATCGTTGATGATGGTGTCCGCGAAGCCATTGCCGGCAATGTGGGCCGCAAATTCATCGACGGGGATGCGCACGTCGCCGCCGCTTTCCAGCGCCAGCTCCAACTGCTCGCCGACGGCGGGTGACACGGCCGCAATCTCGCGCGCCTTGCCGGACTGCATGAGGGCCTGCGCGCTGATGAACACGTCCGCGCCATTGCCGACGGATTCGCGCACGAGCTGCGCGAAGGATTCGGTGTCGCGGGCGCGCACCTTGGATGCCTGCGCCAGATCGGCCAGCGCTTGCAGGGCAGCGGCGTCCTGTTCGGCGCGCTGGGCCTGCTGCTGCCCGCGTGTGCGCACATGCAGTGCGCCCTCGACCAGGCTGCGCACGATGCCGCCGACGGTCGCGCCCACTCCGCCTTCCTCGAAGGCTTGCCCGACCTCGATCTTGGCGTCGGGGTTGGTCAGCATCTTGCGCATGGCATCGTGCAGGATGCCTTCGGTCACTTCCTGTCCGCCCTCGGCGGTGCCGGCAATGCCGATGCGTGCCAGTGCGGCGGCCAGCTTGTTCTTGATCGGCACGGCCAGCGGTCCGAGCAGCTTGTCGAGCGCCCATTTCTCGGTAATGCCGGTCACGGCCGAACCGCCGACGATGGCGGCGTCCTTGGCCCATTGCGGCGCGGTGTCGCCCTCGACCTTTTCGGAGAGGATGCTCGCGCCCTGTGCGTAAAGGCTTGCCCCCCGGTCGATAGGTAGCATCATGATCTGGCTGGCCACTTGGCCCAGCCCGCCGACAACCTTGTCGCCAAAGGTTTGCGCGCCCGCCGGCAGCATGACTTCGCGCCGGTAATACTCCATCGTGCTCTTGCCCAGATCGCGCCAATCGTCGCCAAGCTGCGGGCCGACCAGCGATTCGTCGGTCGGCTGGCCGCCCGTGCGCGGCACGGGCAGAAACAGCGAAGAAAAGGTGGCAAGTGCGCGGCGCTGTGCGACGTTGGCCAGCTCCCCGAATCCGTGAAGGGAGCGGCCGACATTCTCGCCGGCACTGCCAAGAAACTGCCGGGACACGCGCTCGACGGCGCCTATGTTGTCCACGTCATCGTGGGCAATCTTGGCCCGATCAACGTCGGCCAGTAGCGCCGCTGTCGCTGGCGAGGTTTCGGCCAGCGTGGTGAAGTCGATGGTACCGACCTTGTCCTGCCGCTGCATTTCCTTGGGTAGGTTGAAAGCGGTATCGACCGGAACACCGGTTCGGCGGGCTACGCGCCGCGCTTCGGCATAGGCGTCGGGGTTGGTGTCAATGGCTGCGGAAAATCCAATGCGGGCCGCTTGCGCTGGCTCGGGTTGCAGTGTGGCGGCGGCTGCGGCGTCGTAGGTATCGCTCAAGGTGCCTTGCTCCTGAATTTTGATTTAGCCACGTGCGGCCAGGCGGATCGTGCCTTTCATGAACTTTTCATGCTCGCGCCTGACGTAGGAAAGCCATTCGGCGGTGTCGGGGAAAACCGCATTGAGCGGCAGCACCACGCGGCCATCTGCAAGCAGCAGCGCTTTTTCCTCCCCTCCCAGCCATTCGCCGGACACGCTCATGGCGTCGAGCATTTCGCCGTCAGTCATGCGAAGGCAGGCGACAGGGTATTTATCGAAGCCCCATTCGTCGGTCAGGTCGTCATGAAACGCCTCGACGAATTCAACGCCCGGAGGAGAAGGGAGATAAGCGTCCACGTCAGTGTCAGCCGATCCGAGCCGCGATGCCGGCCAGTTCTTTGTGAACCGCTGCGAGCTTCACATCCGCGTCCGCGATTTGCTGGTGCAGATCGGCTAGGGTTTGACTGGCGGTGGCAACTTCATCGGCCATTGCTTGCCGCTGGGCCTGCGCTCGCTCGATATCGGCGTTGATGGTGGCGATCTGCCGGTCGGCATCCTCGCGCGCTTGCTCGATGGTGATGGTGGCATTGGTGCGGGCGGCTTCGGCTTCAGCCTGCGCAGCTTCGGTGCGGGCCTTGGCTTCGCGTTCAGCCTGCTCGATGCTGGCCACACCGTCAAGAGAATCGGCCAGGTCTTTCAGGCCGGCCAGTTCGCGGAGGAGTTTCTTGGTGGAGTCGTTAATCATGATCGTAGTTCCTTTCTTAAAGACGCCCGGCATTACGTTGCCGGCGGGCTGCATAGGTCAGCATGACAAGGGTTTCGGGGTCGTTGCCAAGGCCCATCGTATGAATCAAATTACGGACACGCGGGTCGCGCGCGGCAAGGGCGCGGGCATCCTGCAAGGCGCGATCTGCATCGCCGAATGCTGCCTTCAGCACGTGCCTTGCTTCCTTTTGCTGCTCGCCCGCGTCTTGCGGATTTTTGTGCAGATAGGCCGCGCGAGTTCGGATGTTTGCTACGTCGGATACGGAGAGGCCCAAGTCGGCGGATATCTCGCGCAGCTCATTTACGACGGCCGCACGTACCGGCTCGGCAATCTCGACAACATGGTCGAACAACGCGTCAGGGATCGGATCGGCGTAGGTGTTCTGTGGCGAGTACAGGCGGCGGGGACCGTCCTGATCGCGCATTTCGGCGATATTGGCCGGGATTTCGATGGCGGGCGGGGCTTAAGGTGCAGCGTCCGGCGCTTCCTCGGCTTGGACCTCGGCGTTGCTGGCCTGCTGTTGTTGCTGGGCCTGATCTGCCGGGGCTTCGGCCGTCGGGGCTTGGGCTGCTGGCTGCTCGGTGGCTGCTGTCGATTCGACAGCGGTATCGTTGATGAATGGGGCGCCGTACATGGTTCTATTCCTGACCGCGCGCGGCAAGGTGCTGAATGCCCTGACTGCTGAATCCGGCGCCCGCTACCAGCATGGACGTGATGTTGTAGGCCGGCGAAACGCCGCCCACCACATAGCGCAGGCGCAGGAACTTCTTGAGGCCGGAAATCTTGCCCAGGGCGATGTTGAACACCTTGTCGCCGGCCGGTTTTTGCATGCCCAGCAGCTTGGTGTAGGTCGAATCGTCGGCAGAGGTTTCGAGTTCCACGGTCAGCGTGGGGTCGGTGCCCGACTCGCTGCGCACGATGATCTGCACAGCTTGGTCAATGCCGGCAGTGAGCCCCGGCGGGATTTCCACGCTGTTGGTGGAATACCCCGTGCTGGTCACGGCTTGCTTGTCGGAAAACTGCTCTTCAGCGTCGAAAATCATGGTGCGGTTCCTTATGCGAGGTATTCGTTGACTTTGTCATGGACGGTTTCGACGCGCTGTGTCAGCGACTCGACGCGCTTTTCGATGACCTCGCCGATGGGCGGCAGGTCCAAGCGCGGCAAATCCACGTGGTTGTTCGTGGCCAGCTCGCCGAAGATGCCGGCTTTGCGCAATTCATCGCTGACGCAGTGGCCGAGCACGTCGTCGGTGAAACTGACGTAGCCGCAAAGGTGCAGATAGTCATGTGCCCGCGCCGCGTTGATCTGCTTTACCAGGGGGAAGGCGCTGGCGGCGGCTTCGCGCGCATCGGCGTGGAAGGCTTCGAGTTCAGCGGCCAGGCTGGCGATGATTTGCCCGATCTTGTGGGCGCGCGGCGGCAAGTGCTTGTATGCGGCCTTGAACTCCGCCAGGGCGGCGTCATTGGCTTTGCGCTGGGCCGCCTTCTGTTCCGCGATCAGGTCGGCTTGCAGTTTCTCGACGCGGCGGTCGCAGGAAGCGACAAGCTCCTGCACGGCGGCGGTGTCGGTCTGCACGCGCTTGACCTCGGCCAAGTTGCCGGCGTCGGCAGCCGCATCGAGGGCGACACGTAGGGTTTCAAGGGCCTGCTCGTGACCGGCCTTTTCCTTGGCGATGGCCTCGATCTTCTGTTTCGCGTTCATGGTGGGGTTCCTTTGTCCAGTTGGATACCCCGATGCTGGCACGCGGTAACGATGTGCAGGTCGCCGCACACGTCGAAAACACGCTAAGGCGAAGTGGAGGCACATAGGCGGGGTCGATGCTCGCCGATCCGTCCTTATGAATCGTGATGGCACGTATCGCCTCGGCCAGAGGCGGGCAATACCGATCCACCCATTCGGCCGCGCGGTCAAGGGCATTACGCAGCGCATTGGGTGACAGGCCACGGTCAGCCGCGAAGAACACGAATTGCGCATTGTCGCCGTGCAAGAAGATTTCCCAAGCGGCCGAAAGTCCGGTCATGTTCGGGTCGGCGAGGGTTTTGTAATCGTCCTCGAAGCCGATCTGCACATAGCCCGGCAGCTCGAAGGAAAACACCACGGGCGGCGCGACTCGGCGAGCCTGCGAGTCAAGCCATTCCAGCGCCTCGCTGACATTCCCCACAAGCGCAACCAATCTGGCACGGTCGGCCGGTGTGTGCTGCATGGCCTTGACTAGGTTGGTGAGGGCGACTGGAACCCAGTTTTCATTTTTCATACGAGGTCACTCCCGTCATATTTCCAGGCATGCGCATCGAAAACGATACTTTGCCAATATCGCTCGCGTGCTGCCAGTTCGGATTTCAGTTTGGCCTCGCGCTGGGCGGCCATCAGCTTGTCGCGTTCCAGTCTCTTGGCAGCTTTTTCAGCGCGCCGCCGTGCCTCGACCTTGGCCAGATTGTCGGCGCGCTTCTGTGACTTGCTGCGTGCTATTTCGCTGGGGGATCGTGGCGCGAAGGTCGGCCGTGCCAGTTCGTCGGCTGTCGCTTCAAAATCATCGGCGAGACGACGGGCAAGTTCGCGCAGCATGGCGGTTAGGGATGCTGGCCGGCTTTGCCGAACGTTGTCGAGGGACAGCATGTAAAACAGATATGCCGTCGGGACTTCCGGCAATGGCAGGCCCTTATGCTTCCCAAAGCCCAGGGTGTCAGTCATGAGTTTCCCCATATCGTCCACGCGCCTGCGTGTTGAGCGTAAGGATTGTCCAGTTCCAGCGGGGGAGATTGGCGAGGGGTTGCCATATCGTCCGCCTGCTTGCGCGTACTGCGGCAGAAACAATGTCCAGCGGGGGAGGGGATCATGCAAATTTTTGCAGACTTACCCCAATCAAGCCCCCAAACCCCGCCCCCAATCCCCCAAGTGTCTACACAATTGGGGGATTTGGGGGACGACACGCGGGTTTTTGCCCCAAACCCCAAAAAGCTTTTTGGGGTCATTTGGGGTTTTGAGGGATCGCTACACGTCCCCCCTCCATGCAGAAAAAACCGGATTCGATCATGTTGCCGATAGCACGCAACGCATGCTCGCGGCGTTTATCCTTCTTGCCCGGATCGTGCTCCATCGTCGGGATCATGGCCGCGACAAGTTCCTCCATGGTGAAAGTGTCATTCCCGGTTTCAATCAGTTCATGCCCGCATGCCCAGGCGATTTTCTGATTTTTCCCGCTGGGGACTTTGACGCGCACGGGAACGGTGTCCTGATGCTCGACAACGCACGAGGTGATGACCTCGCCATCCTCGTCCATGCCCAGCGGCACGACAAGCAATTTGAAGGCGAACATGGCGCCGTCATCGCCGTCCTTTTGTTTGGATACCCGAGCGATCCGGGCATCGACCAATCGGGTAATTTCGATTTCGGCATCAACAGCAGCCCGGATGCCTGACCAGCCGCGTGCCCCCTTGGTCACGTCCTTGCCGGAGTGATGGATCAACAGCACCAGGGCTCCCGTAGTGGCATGCAGGCGCTTGCAGTGTGCGAGCACCTTGCCCATGTCCTCGCCGGCATTTTCGTTCGCGCCGGGCGTGGTTTGCGCCAGCGTATCAACCACGATCACGGCTGCATTGCCGACGGCACTGATGGCTTCGGCCAAGTGCTTGTCGTCATCGGTCAGCAGGTTCGGTGCGGCGGGTAGGACATGCACCAATCCGCGCAGCGAGGCCCCGTGGTGCTCCCGGTATGCCTTGAGTCGCTTGCGGAACCCGCCGGAACCTTCGGCAGCGACATAGACCACGCACCCTTGGCGAACCCGGCACCCTCGCCAATCAATCCCGCGCGCTACGGCTGCGGCCAGATCAAGGGCGAAAAATGATTTTCCGCTTCCGGACTCGCCGTAAATGACGGCAAGTTCGGCACGGGGTAGCACGCCGCGCACGATCCATTCAGGCGCCGGGCCTTCGGAAAAATCGTCGGCGTCTATCAGTTCGAACTTGCGCCGGGGTTTCTCTGAGTCAGGGATCGGCCCGAGGTCGTCGAATTCTTCGGCGAGCTGCGCGTGGATAGCGGGCAGCATCGCGGCCTCGGCGGCGGTCTGGTCGCCATCGTGATCGAGCACGACATGGGCTGTCCAGGCATCGAACATGCCGAACAGCGGGTCGCTGGCATGATCGGATTGCCACAGGCCATCCTTGCCGGGGATTTCCCGCACGCCGGCTTTACCGCTTGCGGTGGCTGGCGCGAACCGCAAGCCGTCGCCCGAATAACCATGCCGGCTCAAGATATCAGGCACGGCGTTGGCCTCGTTGAATGCCTGCCGCATGGATGAGGAGAACGCCAAGGACTTGCCGCTGCCCCCGCTGATGGCAAGCGTCGGCGCGATGCCGAGTATTTCGCCGGCCCTGCGCTGCTGATCGCGCAGATATTCAACATCGTCGGACATGCGCCGCCACCAGGTAAGGAAGTCCGTCGGCAGTTCCGGTGCCTCGTCAATGCGACGGCAATTCACATAGCGCTGGGTGCGCAGCTCGCCCGACTTGTCGTAATAGGTCAGGCCGGGAATCACGTCCTGTAGGTTGCTGGAATTTGCCCGGAGTTCGAGGACAACATCCCCGCCGTGAAACGCGAAGCGAATCCAGCGCAAGCCCTCGGCGGCCTTGAATGTGGAACGCCCCCCGCTGCCCGGCCGCGTGCTTGCCGATCGCACGCCGGTATCGAGCAGGGCATCGAGGTTAAACCCCAAGTCGGCAAGCATCGTGCGGGATCGTTTGTAATCATCGGGGTCGATGGAGCATAGGCCGTTCGCCGCAAGCATGATGCCGTAGCCCGTAGCTGACTCGTCGAATTCCCGAATGGGTTTTAGGTTCCAGTCCTTGCCGTTCGGCTGCTTGGAGTGGCGCTCCAGCTTGCATAGCTTGAACCCAAGGTTGAACAAATTGCGGGCTTCGGTGAGGTCAGGATCTGGATTGTTTGCCTTATCCGCGCACGCTGTGCTATCGTCATCAGGTCGATAAACATGATTTTCTATTGCCGCCTCCCCCATGCCAGTGGGCGAGGCGGTTTTGTTTTCAGGGGCATCATAGACAGGGGTGCACCAGTTCATCACGCACCCCCTTTGAACCGCTTGATACTGGCGGCTGACCACAGCCGCTTGCCGTCCGCGCCTATCGCATCGTGCCTCGGTAATTGACATCGCTCAATGGCGAGGTTGAGTTCGGCATTTCGGTTTCCTGATGCCAGACCAAATTCTTTTGCAAGCTCCCATTCGTCAATCAGCACGTTGGGCGCAGGGCCTTGCTCTCTCATCTGCATCAGCTCACGCAGTGTGCTGACAAATTTCTCGAAACCTTCAGGGGCGGCGGCTGCTTCGCTTACGTGCAAGGCCGTGTGAAAAATATCCAGCCAGGAATAGACCGTTTCAAAGCGCCAAACCGGCTCGTCATTGTCGAGATAGTCGGGGGGCGGGAAATCCAGCGCCAAGATCTGATTCAACGTCATGCCGTGGATTCTGGCGATGTATTCCTCGACGTCGCGCAGGGTGTAGTCCTCGGGGTTCCGTTTCATGCTGCGGCCCTATCTCGACGATTGTTGCGGCGCTTGACGTAGGGGACTTGATTGGCACGTTGGTCGATCCATTCCATCGCATCATCGCGACGGATGTAGCGGCGGCGGCCTAGCATGAACATGCGTGGCCCTTGGTCACTGGCGATAAGGTGTTCGGCGGTGGAGGGCGGCAGTGCCAAGACGATGGTGAAAAACTCGATGGCGGGCAGTGCCGGCAACTGCATGAGGCGCTGCGCCTCTTGCGAACGGTCGTTGGTTTTGTCAGGCATAACGAAACTCCGTAATCGCGGAGTCGTGGCCAGCATCAAGGGAGAACGAAAGCCCGAGCAAGCCACGACTCCAAATTCAAATGGAATGTGTTTGTTCGGCTTCGCTTGATTGCGGGGATCAGCTGCCTGTTGCCTTCCGGTGATGGCCGGAACCCCTCGTGTTATGGCGGATGAGTTATCAACCCAGCCCCGCAGCGTGCCCCGTGATTCGGGTTATCGGGCTACTGCGAACCCGGGCGCCTGTTTCGTCGGTGCCTTACATTAAGTGCGACTGTATTCTGTTTAACTGCGGTTATCAATACATTAACGAGAAATTTTTAAGCCCGCCGTGGGGCGGGCTTAAGGTTACGCCGCTGCCCGCAATTCCTCGCACTCGGCAGTGAATACGGCGAGCCGATCGACCGCGAGGAGAGGGAGCCTATCCACGCCGTATTTGTTGAGCAGCGCCTCCCCGGTTCTCCGCCCCCGGTCAGTGATTACCCTGCATAAGGCGGCCGCCGCTTCATTATAGTTCGCTTGCTCGGCTTCCTGTTGAGGGCTTTGGAGCGACACGCTATCCGCTGCTATTTCAGCCTGCTCCAACAGCGCGGTAACACCATTAAGCGCCTGTGAGACAAGCCACCCCGCTGGCGGGGCGCTGGCACCCGACGACGTTGCAATGGCGAGAACGGTTGCCATTGCCTTGGCCTGTTGAATGCGGCTGGCGGCAAGGTCAAGGTTATCCAGATTACTGCGGATAGAATCTTTTTCAGCCATGGTGATACCTCCTATCAAGGTGTTTCGTGGTCAGGGCTTGGTCGGCGTTCCTGCGCCGTCCTTGCCCGCTTCATTCCCGGAGCCGCCGGGAGCGGTGATACGTTCAACTTCTGCCGACCATGCCTTCGCGGCCTCGATGCGTTCGGTGGCGTAGTCGTGTCGGTTGTAGATCGCCATCACGCCTTGCATGGTGTGATTGAGGCATTTCTCGATGACATGCGGCGCAATGCCCAGCCCCGCCAGGCGAGTGCCGAATGTCCGGCGCAGATCGTGTGGCGTCCATGTCTGTTTCGCCGTATTGCGCAGGCGGGCCTGCACTGCTGTCTCGCTGCGCTGGGCAATCAGATATCCGTCGAAGTCGCCGAATTGCCGGCGTAGCAGGGGGGTGACATAGACCCAATGCGGCCTAGTGTTTTTTGTTTCTGGAATGTGTAGCGTGTCGCCGTCAAGATGCTCGATCCTTGCCGCCTGCATTTCGCTGATCCGGCAGCCGGAGAGGAGCAGCGCGCGCAACAACGGCCCGTGGTCGTGCGTATCTGCCCATAGCCAGCGGAGTTCCTCGTCGGACAAGGTACGCTCCCGGGACTTTTCCTCGCCACCTATTACGCGGCTGGTCGTGCGCGCGAGCGGGTTGGCGTGCAGCACGCCGATCTCGACGCCATAGTCGAGCGCCAGCTTCCAATTCGACAGGCAACGGTTTGCCGCCACAGGAGCCACGCCGGCATATTCCTGCAACTTGGCAACTAGGGCCGGCGTGGTCAATTGCGTCAGCTTGACGTTGCCCAGCCACTCCCGCCCGCGATTGACATAGACCTCGATGTTGTTCGTCCGCTTGTAACGCGGCTCGATGCGGCGTTCGAACCAGTCTTGCAGCAGCTCGCCGAAGCTCATCGAGTCGGGCAGGGTGGTCGTGTTGAGGGTCGCAGCCTTCGCTCGCGCTGCTGCCAGTGACACGGCGGGCCATTCCCCGAGGTTTTGGGTTTTCCATGCCCCGCCTTTACGTGTCCGATACAGCCAGGTCTTGCGCCCGCTGGCATAGCAGCGCAGGTGCAATCCACCCCCGTCATTGACTAGGGTATCCTTCTCGACTGGTGGAAGTTTCCTGATTTGTGTCTCGGTTAGCTTCATTCCGTTATCGAAACCGTTATCACTGTTATGCGATTAACTGTAATTTATTCGATAACGACTAGAATGTAAAGCCTGAATTAGCGGGGTTGTACGTATGTTAAGAGTCTTGTTCGTCTGCATGGGCAATATCTGCCGTTCGCCGACGGCCGAAGGCGTGACGCGCGCCATTGCGGAGAAAAAGGGCGTGTTCGACCAGTTTGAATTCGATTCGGCCGGAACGCACGGCTACCACGTCGGCAATCCGCCTGACCCGCGGGCGCGGCAGGCGGCTGCCAGGCGCGGCTACGATCTTTCCCCGTTGCGTGCGCGCCAGGTCAATGAATTCGATTTCGAGCGCTTCGATCATGTCCTGGCGATGGATCGCGACAATCTCGCATTGCTGCGCCAGGCCTGTCCCGAGGAGCATCATGCCAAGCTGAGGCTGTTCCTCGAGTTCGCCGCGAACGTTCCGGCCGAGGCGGGCGACGAAGTCCCCGATCCCTACTATGGCGGGCCGGAAGGCTTCGAGCGCGTCCTTGACATGGTCGAGGACGCGGCCAACGGCCTGCTCGACCAGTTGGCGAAAAAGTAACCGCACCAACAGATGAAAAAAAACAGGGGCACCCGCGGGTGCCCCTGTTTCGTTTGTCGTGCCAGTCTTACTGGCGTGGCTGGGTTTCCACCATCTGCAAAGGCTCGTTGGCGAGAACGGGTGCCGGCTTGGGCTTGCGGCCCAGCGGCTGTGCAGGTGCTTCCATGACCGGTGCGCTGGCCTTGCCCGAGGTTTCGATCAACTGCAGCCCGACCTTCTGCAGTTCGCTCGAGAGATCGATCGGCTCTGCCGGCGCAGTGATCGTCGTCGGGATGTTCGCCGGAACAGGCACGGGCTCCGGTGCGACTTCGATTGCGGCGACCGGTTCATTCGCGATGACGGGCTCGGCAGCGACGGGTTCGGCAGCCATTACAGGTGCAGGTGCGGCCGGCAC
>JAJZSW010000069.1 GCA_021849505.1 Pseudomonadota bacterium | reverse complement strand
ATGCCACGGCAACGCCAGCGGATCAAGCCATTGACGGCGAGGAGTCGATGCGTAGAATCAAGGCCATCGAAGCACGGCTGGACGCAGTGCTCGCCCCGCAGGAAAAGCTGTTCTAGGCACTGCGGCCGGCGCACCCGCCTTGATTCGTACGGTTTCAGGTTTTTCCCTGCGGTGTTCGCCAAGGCCATACATTCCTTGAACCAATGCTGATTGGCATCGGTCGCCGCCCCTAGACGCCGCCGTTGTGAGCGCCCCTCGTCGGGTGCACCTGAAGCGGCAGGAACGCGACCATTCTGAACCCAGGTTCAGGATGCCGGCCAAACGGCACTTGCGGGGAACCTCTTACAGCGGCCATCCGGTCACCCGGATGGCCGTTTCCTTTTGTGCTGCGATAAGATGCATTCATGATGAATGCCATGACAGACAGCCACCCTTTGCTGGGACGTCAGCCGATCCTGGACCTGCATGAAAAGCTGATTGGCTATCGCTTGGCGTTTCTTGAATGCGACGCGGGTGGGGAGGTTCATGCTGCTGCTGATGTCGAGGGAATCTGCAGCGCGCTTGACGAACCGCACTTAACGGAGGCATTCGCAGGATTGAAAGTATTCGCGGCTGCCGCCCCCGGAATGCTGTTCGACCTGGCCACCGAATCCCTGCCGTCCGAAAGGCTGGTGCTTTGCCTTGATGCGGGACTAAGCGAGGACCCCGAGGTCGTCAGTCGCTGCCAAGTGCTTGGCGCGGCGGGTTTTCAGTTTTGCCTCGACATCAATCAACCTTCCGAGCCCCTGGCGGACAATGCGGCCCTGCTGGGGCTGATCTCTTTTGCGAATGTCGATATCAGTGCGGCGGACGATGACGCTCTGGTCGCGCTCCTGAATCAGGCCAAACGTCATCGCTTCCACCCCATTGCCGGCCAGGTTGAAACCCAGGATGGACACAGGCGGGCGGTCAAGCTCGGTTTCGCCTATTTTCAGGGAAACTATTTCGCCGCAAGTTCCCCGAAAGAGGAGAAGCTGCTCGACCCCTCCTTGCAGGGGCTGATTGTCATCCTGAACCTGCTCAATCGCGATGCC
This sequence comes from Pseudomonadota bacterium, assembly GCA_021849505.1. Taxonomy (GTDB): domain Bacteria; phylum Pseudomonadota; class Gammaproteobacteria; order Burkholderiales; family Rhodocyclaceae; genus Sulfuricystis. Next base: position 11,933 of record JAJZSW010000069.1, on the reverse strand, counting down.
GAAATCCAGGAAATCGAGCGGGTCTTCAAGGGTGAACCCGCATTGACCATCAAGCTGCTCCGCCTCACCAATTCCGCAAGCATCGGTTGCCGCGTCCGCATCGCTTCGGTACGCCAGGCCATCAATGTGATCGGGCGGCGGGCGTTGCTGCGCTGGGTGCAATTGCTGATGTTCAGCCGCTCGCAAAACGCCGATGACATGGAGCGCAATCCCCTGATGCAGCTGGCCGCGCTGAAAGGCCGCTTCATGGAGCAGCTGGCGAAGCTGAGTTTTCAGAATCAGCCGACTTTCCCCGACACCGCCTTCCTCGCCGGCCTGATGTCGCTGATGCCCGTCGCATTGGGCATCCCCATGAAGGATATCCTTGACCAGATCGATGTCGCACCCCGGTTGCGCCAGGCTTTGCAGGAGCGCACCGGGGAAATCGGCTTGCTGCTCGACTTGACCGACAGCTTCGACAATCGCGACCCGTCAGCCGTGAACCAGGCCTTGGGTCGGCTGGGTAACTGCATTGGCGTGGAGGACCTGAACCGGGTGCTGGTCGACTCGATTGCGTGGGTACAGGGCCTGGCGGTCGACATCAAATGACCGCGTCCGACAACCAGGGAGCATCAATGCAAGAAAAGCGGCTTCACGACCCCTTGCTCGAATGCCTCCATATCCTGACCCGGCTGCATGGTGCGCCGCAGTCGCGCGAGGCGCTCGTCGCGGGCCTGCCGCTGGTCGATCATCGGCTGACGCCCTCCCTGTTTGGACGCGCCGCCAAGCGCGCCGGCATGGCCAGCAAGCTGATGAGCCGCGAACTGGCCGACATCGAGCCGGCACTGCTGCCGGTCGTCCTGCTGCTGAACGACGCCGAGGCCTGCCTGCTGGTCGGCTGGCAGGATGACGGCAACACCGCGCAAGTGATCTTTCCGGAACTGGGCGAGGCGGCCACCACCCTGCCCCGCGCCCAGCTGCAGTCCCGCTATGCGGGCACGGTGATCTTCGCCCGGCCGGAATTCCGCTTCGACCGCCGCGCGCCGGAAGTCGGCCGGGTGGCGCGCCGGCACTGGTTCTGGGGCGCGCTCGCCGAAAACCTGCCCGTCTATCGCGATGTCCTGCTGGCGGCCGGATTGATCAATGTCTTCGCGCTGGCCATGCCGCTGTTCATCATGAACGTGTATGACCGCGTCGTGCCCAACCAGGCGGTGGAAACGCTCTGGATGCTCGCCATCGGCCTCTGTTTCGTGCTGTTCTTCGATTTCGGGCTGCGCATGATGCGCGGCTATTTCATCGATCTGGCCGGCAAGCGTGTCGATGTCGACCTGTCGGCGCGCATCATGGAGCGCGTGCTCGGCATCCGCATGGAGAACCGCCCCGTCTCGGCGGGCTCCTTCGCGGCCAACCTGCGTTCCTTCGAGACCGTGCGCGACTTCATCACCTCGGCAACGGTCACCGCGCTGGTCGATCTGCCTTTCGCCCTGCTCTTCATCGTCGTGATGGCCTGGATCGACATCCCGATGTTCATTCCCGTGGTGGCCGGCATGGTGCTGGTGGTCGGCTACGCCTGGCTGGTGCAGGCCAAGATGCACGACCTCGCCGAGACCACCTATCGCGCCGGCGCCATGCGCAATGCCAATCTCGTCGAGAGCCTGGTCGGCCTCGAAACCGTCAAGGCCCTGGGCGCCGAGAGCGTCATGCAGCGCAAGTGGGAACGCAGCGCGATTTTCCTCGCGCGGGTGTCGAACCAGTTGCGCCTGCTGGCGGCGACCACCATCAACAGCGCGGCCTGGATGCAGCAACTGGTCTCGCTCACCATCATCGTCCTTGGCGTCTATCGCATCGGCGCGGCCGAGCTGTCGATGGGCGGCCTGATCGCCTGCACCATGCTCAGCGCACGCGCCATGGCACCGTTCGGACAAGTGGCGGGACTGCTGACGCAGTATCACAATGCCACGACGGCGCTGACCTCGCTCAACGAGATCATGGGCAAGGAAGCGGAGCGCGACGCGGCGACCAACTTCGTCAGCCGGCCGGTCTTCAAGGGTGAAATCGATTTCAAGGATGTCGCGTTCGCCTATCCCGGTGGCAACGGCGAGGCCTTGCGCAAGGTGTCCTTCCACATCAAGCAGGGCGAACATGTCGCCCTGCTCGGCCGGGTGGGCTCGGGCAAGTCGACCCTGCTGCGCATGATCCTCGGCCTCTACCAGCCGCAAGGCGGGACCATCCGCATCGACGGCGTGGACATCCGCCAGCTCGACCCGACGCAACTGCGCCGCAACATCGGCTACGTGGGGCAGGACAGCACCCTCTTCTTCGGCAGCCTCAAGGAAAACATCCTCCTCGCCACGCCGCATCTGGACGATGCCGACCTGCTGGCGGCGGCCGAGGTAGCCGGCCTTGCCGACATGGTCAATGCCCATCCGCGCGGCTTCGACATGGTCGTCGGCGAACGGGGCGAATCGCTCTCCGGCGGCCAGCGCCAGGGCGTAGCGATCGCCCGCGCCGTCGTGCATAACCCGCCGATCCTGCTGATGGACGAGCCGACCGGTTCGATGGATCACTCCAGCGAGGAGACCATCAAGCGCAACCTGCAGTCGTTCGGCGCCGGCAAGACCATGCTCATCGTCACCCATCGCACTACATTGCTGGACCTCGTTGACCGCATCATCGTCGTCGACAACGGCAAGATCGTCGCCGACGGACCGAAGGCGCGCGTCATCGAGGCCCTGCGCCAGGGCCGGATCGAGAAGTCATCATGAGCAGACGCCCGCCCGACAACGCCACGCCCGCACCCCTGCCGCGGCCTCCCGGTCTACCGACGCCGCAAAAGCGTTCCGCGGCCTTCATCGACCGCCTGTTCGCGCGCTGGGTGCCGGACCGCAACGACGAGGATCTCGACTGGGTCAGCGATGCCGAGTGGGCGCGCCTGCAGCAGGAGCCGCTGCGCGCCCGCGCCATCTTGCGCGCGGTCGGCGTGATCCTGCTGGTGCTGCTGGTCTGGGCGGCGCTTGCCGAAGTGGATGAGGTGACGCGCGGCACCGGCAAGGTCATCCCCTCCAGCCAGCTGCAGGTCATCCAGTCGGTCGATGGCGGAATCGTTTCGGAGATACTTGTCCGCGAGGGGCAGGTGGTCGAGAAGGATCAGCTGCTGCTCAAGATCGACGAGACCCGCTTCGTTTCCTCGCTGCGCGAGAACCGCGCCGAGTACATCTCGCTGATCGCCAAGGCGGCACGGCTGACGGCGCTTGCCGAAGGCAAGCCGTTTGCCTTGCCGCCCGAAGTCCAGCGCGAATTCCCGCAAATCGCCGCGCAGGAGCGCAGCCTCTACGATTCCCGTCGCATGGAGCTCGAAGCCCAAGTCGGCATAGCCCGCCAGCAATTGGCGCAGCGCAACCAGGAATCGATCGAGATGCGCGCCCGCCGCGATGCCGCCGCGCTGGGCTTCGACCTGACACAACGCGAACTCAATGCCACCAAACCGCTGCTCGGTTCTGGCGCGGTCTCCGAGGTCGAGATCCTGCGGCTCGAACGCGACGTCAACCGCTACCGCGGCGAACGCGATCAGGCTGCCGCACAGATCAACCGCATCCAGGCCGCCATCGCCGAGGCGACGCGCAAGATCGAGGAGGTCGAACTCAACTTCCGCAACGAGGCGCGCATCCAGCTGGCCGACGTTTCCGCCAGGATCAACTCGCTCACCGAAACCAGCGCGACCCTCACCGACCGGGTCAAGCACTCCAACGTCAAATCGCCGGTGCGGGGCACCGTCAAGCGTCTGCTCTTCAACACGGTCGGCGGGGTGGTCCAGCCGGGCAACCCGATCATCGAAATCGTGCCGCTCGAGGACGCCCTGTTGATCGAGGCGAACATCCAGCCGAAGGACATTGCCTTCCTGCGGCCGGGCCAGGAGGCCATCGTGCGCTTCACCGCCTACGATTTCGCCATCTACGGCAGCCTGGATGCGGTACTCGACCACATCGGCGCCGATACCATCACCGACGAGAAAGGCAACGTCTTTTACATCTGCCGCGTGCGCACCCTCAAGCCGAGCCTCGGCGAGAACCTGCCGATCATGCCCGGCATGGTCGCCGAGGTCGATATCAAGACGGGCAAGAAGAGCATCCTCTCCTACCTGCTGAAGCCGGTGCTGCGCGCCAAGACGCACGCATTGACGGAAAGGTAGCCGGCACGATGAAACGACACATCTTCCTGACCCGCCGCGAGGTACATTTGCCGGAATGGCGCGCCGCCTTCCCGGCCATGGAGGCCCGCCCGTATGCGGCCGCCGATGAAAGGCTGGCCCCGCCCGGCGGCGCGCTGCTCTGGCTGCACATCGACAATCACGTCAAGCAGCCGGAAGCCATGGTCGAGTCGATCCGCAAGGCCACACCGGGTTGCCCCGTGGTCGTCCTGTCCAACGTGCCCCATGAAGATGAAGGCCTGGCGGTGCTGGAAGCCGGCGCCACGGGCTATACCGGCGCGCTGGCGGTCGCCGCGGTCCTGCGCAACATCGAAGCCGTCGTCGCCAACGGCGGGCTGTGGGTGGGCCCGGATTTGCTGCAGCGCCTGCTGGTCGCGCTGGGCCGGCACGCCGGGCAGTCTTCACGGGGAGAAGCCCGGCTCGATAAGCTCAGCCCGCGCGAAAGCGAGGTGGCGCGGGCCGTCGCGGCCGGCGCCACCAACAAGGAAATCGCCCAAAAGCTGGCCATCACCGAACGCACCGTCAAGGCCCACCTCAGCCAGGTCTTCGCGATCCTCAAGGTGCGCGACCGGCTGCAGCTGGCGATCTACCTCAACGGGCTGCCGCACGAGGCGCAAAGCCGGATCCTGCATTGATCCGGCAGCCGCCCGGTACGCCGTTCAGATGAATTTGCGGGCCGAGCCGACGATCGAACCGAAGAACAGTTCGCTATTCCTGTGGGCCCCGGCGGAAGCGGCTGGCTGGTCGCAGGTTGAAAAAATCGCCGCATTGGCCTGCGCATCGACCAGATAGACGCCCCGAATCAGCCGGTTGTTCGCGGTGAGCGCATCGAACTGCAGGGTTTGCCTGCCGTATTGCCGCGTCACCCTGACGGAGCGGATCCGGCTTTGCTCGTCGGTATATACACTCAGCCAGCTGCGGATCAGGCGGTCGTAGCTGTGGTCGATGTTCGGCACCCCAACCAGGTCGGGCGCGGCGGCATAGGCCTGGCAGCGGACATCGTCTTCCAGCATCAGGGTGGTCCGCAGGCCGTTGTCTTCGCTGACCCGGACGATCCTGTCGTTCAGGTGATTGCGGAAGAAGACCCCGGAACGGGATTGCAGCAGGCTCGGGTCGGCCGGACTGACCAGTTCGAAAGGCGGCAGCGAGCGGCCGCCGGCCACCCCCAAGTGCACCCTGGCCTTGCAATAGGCGACCACTTGCGGAGGGCCGCGGTCGGCACAGACCCGCTCCCATTCGGCAGCCTGAAACAGGCGATGCGGACCCTGGCCCGGGGAATTCGCCAATGCGGCGCTGGCCATGCCCAGCATGGCCAGGCAGGAGAAAAGTCGAATGATGATCATGGCTCCGGCTGAAAACGGCATAGCTTAGCCGGGCAGGGGCTTTCCCGGTGAAATAAAACAATGGGTCTTGGCGTACCAGTTCGGCGGCTGACCTGCCGACCCGATACCTGTCCACCAGGACAATAGGCAAGCGATCTTCGGCGGCCTATAAAGGCAGCACGGAAAAACCTTATTGCCTCTCGCGAGGCCCCATCATCGAAGGAGTGAGATCATGGCCACAACCGCAACCGTCGTATCCGTGCAGGGTGAAGCCTTTGCCCGCAGTGCCGATGGCAGCATGAGAAGGCTTGCCAGCGGCGACAGTATTCGAGAGGGCGAAGTCGTCATGACTTCCGCAGGTGCCCAGGTCAGCCTGCGGAGCGCCGACGGCCAGATGCTCGTCGTCAACGCGCAGGAATCCTTCAAGTTCGGGCCCGAGGCCAGCCAGGCCACCGCCCCCGACGCGGGCGAAGCGGCCATTCTGGCCGGCGCGGCCGCGCCGGCCGTCATCGCGCCGCAGCCGGCGGGCGCCCTTGACGTCGAGCAGTTGCTCGAACAGGAAGCCGCGGCGGCCATTCTGGCCGGCGGCGGCGAAAACGGCGGCAACAGCTTTGTCCGCCTGCTGCGCATCACCGAGGAAACCACCCCGCTGGCCTACGAATTCCCGACCGCCGGGCCGGGCGAGATTCTGCCGTTCAATGGCGTGGGCGGGGCGGAGATTACCGATAACGTACCGACGCCCGCCGCGGATGTGGTTGCAGTCAATGAAGACGGTCTGAAGGGTGGCAAGCCGGGGGGTATTGGCGATATCGAGTATGTGCGCGCCTGGCGCATCGACAGCATGAGCTACAGGTTTGGCGACGACGGCCCGGCGGCCACCGATGCTTTCCGTTGGACAGGCGTGACCTTGCCTGGTGGAGAGGAAATCTATTCCGGTGGCGAACGGGTGCAATACGAAATCAGCGAAGATGGCCTGACCATCCGTGCCTTTATCGAAGGCACGGGGTATGAGGAAGACTACAGATCCGAACAGATCACGGTCTTCGAAGTGGTGGTGACCGACCCGGCGACCGGCGCCTATGAGATGACTCTCTATCGTCCGCTCGACCACACGGGCGCTGACGAAGACGATATCAACTTCGTTTTCAACTACCAACTCACGGATGGCAACGGTAGTACCGCCACCGGCTCGCTCGCCCTCATGGTGGATGACGACACGCCGGTTGTTTCCGCCTACGCTTCCGAATTGCCTACGCTGACCCTGGATGAGTCTCCAATCGCGGGAAACAACAGCTTTGCCTCTGCCATCAATCTGGATGGCCACTTCGGACTGGCAGCCAACCCGGATATCCAGAATTCCTTGTCCCAGCCTAACGTTTCCATCCACGGTAGTGGGGATAATGCATTCGATTTCTACTCATTTACGGTGACCCAGGCTGGCAGTACCGCGGTGTTCGACATCGACTACGCGATGCCCGGCTTTGACTCAACGCTCCGTCTTTACAACTCTAGCGGTATGCAGTTAGCCTATCAGGACGATGGCTATGCTGGGGATAGTGGCTCTGTTCATGGGTATGACTCCTATCTGACTTATACCTTCGCAGAAGCTGGAACGTACTATGTTCAGGTTGGCCGATGGCCTAGTAGTGGTATCCCCGAGGGGGCACCCTATCAACTTCAGATTTCCCTCAATAATGCGATTACCGGTGATAGCGGGAATGTCGTCTCCGACAGTACTGGTAGCGGCGATGGCATCTGGACAACTTCGGCCAACTTCTCCGGCAATTTCGATTATGCCTTTGGCGCGGATGGCCCAGCTGACTCAAGCAGCGTGAGCTATGCGCTGTCGCTCAATGGCGATGATATGGGCTCCGGCCTGTATGCGGTCGATGCCGAAGCCGAGAACGGCCAGGGCGACGAGATACTGCTGTATCAAAACGGCAACTCGATCGAGGGCCGGCTAGGCGGTTCGGCGGGAACCCTTTATTTCAGCATCTCGGTGAACAGCGAAACCGGCGTCGTGACCTTCACCCGGTATGAGAATGTGTGGCACGGCGATAGGGAAGATCATGACGATGCAGAAATGATCGATGCTGCGCCGGGCACCATCATGCTGACAGCGACGGCGACGGATTTCGATACCGATTATGATGACGCCTCGATTGACCTGAGCAGTGGCGTGTTCCAGATCGAAGACGACGGCCCGGTGGCGGCGTTGTCGCCGGAGCTGGAAGTGGAGCCGCTGGTTGTCGACGAGTCGCCGGTGGATGATACCGAGACGGAAGAAATCGAAGGCGACGGCATCCGCAGCGCAACGGCGGACTTCACCGGCTACTTCGCCGCGCCGGCGTTTGGCGCGGACGGTCCGGGCAGCGTGAGCTATGCGGTCGTACTGACGGGCGAAGTCGTGGGTTCCGGCCTGTATGCGGTCGATGCGGGAGCCGAGGGCGGCAGGGGCGACGAGATCCTGCTGTATCAGGAAGGCGAGGTGGTGGAAGGTCGCGTCGGCGACCAGGTGTATTTCACGATCAGCGTGGACAACGACCCCGAGTCCGACACGTTTGGACAGGTGACTTTCGCGCAGAACGTTGAAGAAGGCGTAAGCGTGTGGCACGGCTATACGGAAGACCACGACGACGTTGAATCGCTGGTGGTCGCGGGTGGAGGCGACGTAGCCAACAGCCTGCAGTTGGTACAGACGGTAATCGACGCCGATGGCGACGAAGCCAGGGCGGCGCTCGATCTGGGCGAGGGCGTGTTTCAGATAGAAGACGATGGCCCGACGGCCATGAATGTGGTGCAGGGTATCGTCACACCGGTATTGGAAGTGGCCATTTCGGGTTTTCAGGCCGGGTTTGTCAACGCGATAGGTGAACCCGGCGCAATTTTCAGCTACCAGGACACCGACAGCGATCCCTACAAGGATACGGTGGCTTGGGGGGATACGAGTGGCCGTTCCAGCTATGCGTTTGCCGACAACCCTGAGCTGCAGGGTACTTCTGGCAATCTGCTCGGCAGCACCTTCAAGCTGGGCACCTTCACGCATAACAACCAAATTATCTATACCGACAGCCTTAACACAGTCGATCTGGTACTGAAATTCAATGTGATCATCAATGGCTTCGAGGAGACAATCGACCATCACATCACGCTGAACCATGACGAAACAACGAACACAAGCGATCCTATGGCTTCCCGCGACATCATTACCTTGGACCACACCCAACTGTCGAAGACCTTTAGTGTAAATGGGCAGTTATACACATTGAACATCGACGGCTTCAAGGATGCGAAAGACGGCTACGTAACTAAGATATTCACGAACGAGGGGCAATCCAATTCCTTCGATTTGTTCGCGTCGCTTGAGGCGACTGTTGTGCCGCAGGTGGTTGAAGGCACGGTCGATTTCTCGTATGGCACGGATGGCGCGGGCCAGCTGTTGTGGGTCGGCGCGACGGACAACGGTGATGGCTCTTTCACCATCACCGACGACAATGGAACCTTCACCGGCTATTCCGACGGCCGCTACCGGTTCGAACCGGGCAGCGGGGAGATGGACTCCACGTTGTACTTCGATTACATCGTGAAGGATGGCGATGGCGACGAAGTGCTTGCCACGGTGACCCTGACCACCGACGACACGCTGATGGGCGACTCCGGCAATGACCATCTCATTGGTCGCGCCGGCAGCGATACGCTTGTAGGTGGCGCAGGAAACGACATCCTCAGTGGTGGTCTGGGTGCCGATACCTTCGTCTGGAACCTGGCAGAAGCAGGAACCGCAGACAACCCGGCGGTGGATGTCGTTACCGACTTCTCGGCAGGCGACACCTTGGATCTCGACGATCTGCTGACGAATGCGACCGATCCGACAATCACCGGGACGCAGGATGCCAGCGGAACCACGCTCAATATCACCGACACGATGGGGAATGTTCAGGTAATCGAGCTCGAAGGCTATGCGGCTGAAAGTGTCAATGACATCATCTCGAAGCTAACGGCCGACAAAACCTATACAGGGATCTGATGCATAGAGGGTGATGGCTGGCTTGGAACAGGCGCCTGCGGGCGCCTGTTTTTTTGCCGCGGAAAGTCGGCGCTGGCGGGACGGCACGCGCTGGGTTAAGCTCCCGGACAATCGCTGATTCAGGAGAGAGGAATGCCGGACGTACAACGCAACGAAGACGAAGCGCCGGACGCGCTGGAGCGCCTGGCGGAGTCGGACCAGGCGCTGGTGCGGGTTCTGGAGGATCTGATCGAGACCCTGACCGGCAAGGGCCTGATCCAGTTCACCGACCTGCCCGATGCCGCCCAGGCGAAGCTGCTGGAGCGCCGCACGCTGCGCCGCTCGGTGAATGCGCTCAACCTGATCGAGGACGACGATCAGAAACTGATCTGAGCCGGCGCATCAACCGGGCTCCCGCACCGCCGGGCCGGTGACGGCATCGAAGCCGAGAGCGACCAGGGTGTCGAGTTCCCGCTGGGTTTGCACGCCGACGCCGATGACCAGGGTGCCGATGCCGTGCACCATCTTGCACAATCCCCCCAGAAATTCGCGGTTGCCCTCGTTCCGGTCGATGTCGCGCACGAAGCTGGTATCGACCTTCACATAATCGACACCGAGGTCGGCGAACTTGTCGACCGCGGTCAGCTTGCGTCCGAAATTCTCGATGCCCACCTTGCAGCCTTGCGCCTTGAGAGCGCGGCAGAGTTCGTGGAAGGCGTCGAAGTGGCTGACCGCCGCGGCTTCGGGCACCTCCACCCACAGGCGCCTGCACAGTTCTCCCTGCCTCCTGAGCTGGTCAATGAACGCCTTGCGGAAGTCGCGGTCGGCACAGGTGTCGGCTGCCAGGTTGATCGCGAGATGGCCGCTTTGCTTGCTCAAGGCGTCCAGCGCCAGCTTGATCACGCCCTGGTCGATGGGGGCGGTCAGCCCGAGGCGCACGGCGTAGGGCATGAAGTCGCCGGCTGGCCGCCACGGGCCGTCCAGCTCGGTTTGCAGCCGGATGACGCCTTCGCGATGCATCAGCACCGCTCCCTGGGTGGCGACTACCGGGAAGTTCTCCAGCTTGATGCGGCCTTCCTTGAGGGCTGTCGCGATGAGTTCGCGCCAGGTTTCGGCCGGCAGCGCGGCGATGCCGGCGGCGTCGCCTTCATGCACGATCACGCTGTTGGCGCCCCGGGCTTCGGCCCTGGCGAGCAGCTGGTCGCATCCGGCGAGGAGCTTGTCCAGGGCGTCGCCGCGCTTGTAGCGGGCGGCGCCGATGTAGAACAGTTCCTCGATCCCGGCATAGCGCTCCTCGCGCAACCGTGACATCGCCTCGGCCAGCTGGCCAGCCAGCTGGCCGGCCGCGTCCTGATTCTGCGCGAGCAGGGCGAAGTCGGGGCCGTTCAGGCGCGCCGGCATCCATTTGACGTGGCCGCTGCAGAGGTTCTTCAGGATGTCGCCGATGGCGCGCATCAGCTGGTCGGTTGCGGCACGGCCGAGCTGACGGTGTATCTCGGCAAGATCCTTGAGGCGCAGCAGCACGAAGGCGCCATGGGGCGCGGACTCGTCGCTTTCCAGCGCCTCGCGCACGCGGCTCATGAAGTAGTCGCGATTGGGCAGGCCGCTGACGGCATCGTAATTGTGCTGCTTGCGCAGGGCGTCGAGGCGGGCGGCTTCCTCCGCGAACATCTGCTTGACGCGGGCCACCATGCCGTTCATGGCGGCAACGACGCTTTGCAGCTCCGGCGTCCCGGGTTCCGGCACGCTGATGAAGCGGCGTTCGGTGATGGCGTTTGCCTGCGCGACGACCTGGTCGAGCGGCCGGGTGATGAGACGCAGCATCAGGGTGGCGAGCATGCCGGCCAGGATGCCTCCGACGGCGAACCAACCGATCAGCTCCAGTGTTCCTTTCCACAGGTCCTGATAGGCGAACCGGCTGTGGCTGGCGAGCGAAATGCTGCCATATTGCTTCCAGCCGTCCGTGATGTGCGCCACCCCGGGGGCGACGCGGATCGGCAACAGGCGCACGAACCAGGCGGGCGCGCCCGGGTCGAGGTCGGCGGCGGCCGTACGTTCGACGATCACCCTGCCGGCGGGATCGGTGAGCCGGATCTCCTGATAGTGGCCGTTGTCGAACAGCGCCGCCAGCAGCAGTTCCATCGTCACCGGATCCTTGTCGGTCTGCTGCGACATCGACAGGGCCAGCGCAGTGGCGTTGTCCTTGTTCTTGATAAAGAGCTGCTTTTCCAGGTAGCTGCGCGCGGTCAGCGTATTGACCAGCAGGCTGCCGACGAAGGCAGCCAGCGTCAGGCCGATGATGGTGAGCCAGATGCGTCTGAAGAGGGACATGGCGTTCATTGCTCCGGAAGTTGAATGGTAAGGCCCCTGTGGTTCATTCGTAGCCTTCGGCCCGCATGCGGGCGATCAGGTCGCGCCA
>JAJZSW010000068.1 GCA_021849505.1 Pseudomonadota bacterium | reverse complement strand
CATTGCGCGCGTGCATAACGAAGTTGAAGGCATCCTGCCGACCAAGCCCGAAGCGGGCGGTGGCGGACGCGACGCGGAGATCACCTCGACCCTCAGCTGACCAGCCATGCCGACGAGTTCAGATCCCCGAACGCTGGGCTGGCTGCAGCGCGCCCTGACGCACGAGATGCGCGCGGTGCAACAGTACCTCGCACAAAGCGTGTTGGCGCGCCTGTGGGGAGATACCGCACTGGCGGCCGAATTTCGCCGCGAGGCGGAAGAGGAACTCGAGCATGCCGAGCGGCTCATGGGGCAGTTGATCCGCCTTGGCGTCGCGCCGGGAGCAGCCGCCCTGCCGCCGGCACGTCTGGGCCGTACCAAGTCAGAATTGCTGGTGGCCAATCATGCGCTGGAAAGCGAGGCTGTGCGTCTTTATGCCGATGCGCTCGCGCATGCCCGGCGGCAGCGGGATGAGGAGGCGGCCAGCCTGTTTGCGGACCTGCTCGCAGACGAACAGCGCCATGAACAGGAGCAACTGGCAATGCTGAAGCGGGAGGCAGGTGATGGCACCCGTGTCTGATCTACCCGAGCACTGGGAAGCGCGCGGTAAGCCGCTGACGCTGTTCCGCCGTTTTGAGTTTGCCCGCTATGGCGAGACCCGCACCTTCCTCGATGCGCTCGCTGCGCTGTCCGAAGCACGTCAGCGGCATCCACAGAACATCAATTTTGGCGCGACCTACGTCAATGTCACCATTGAAGCGACCGGCGAGGCGCTGGACGCGTCAGATTGCGAATTCGCCCGCGCGATCGATGCATTGATAGCCCCCGGCAAAGCTTAAGGACATGGGACAAGCCATGCGTGTCCTGGCCATCGTCAACCAGAAAGGCGGCACCGGCAAAACCACGCTGGCGATGCATCTGGCGGCAGGGCTGGCGCGGCGTGGCGAGACGGTCGTCGTTGATCTTGATCCGCAGGGTTCCGCCCTGCAATGGGCCGGTCAGGGAGGCGTGCCGTTTCCGGCACCGGTCAAGCAGATGCAGGGCCGCTGGGATGCGCAAACCCTGCAGCGCACCTACAAGGGCTACCGCTATCTGGTACTCGACTGTCCGCCGGCGCTTGACAGCCATGCCGCGCGCCAGGCGCTGCGCGTCTGCCATATCGCCCTGATTCCCGTGCTGCCCTCGCCGGTCGATCTTTGGGCGAGCCTGCGCCTGCCGCAGGAAATCGCGGCGGCCCGTGATGAAAATCCGCTGCTCAAAGCCTACCTGGTACTCAACCAGCTCGAACCCAAAAGCGCGCTCTCGGGCGCGATGCGCGATGCGTTGGCCGAATTCGATCTGCCGGCGCTGAACGCGACCATGCGGCGGCGGGCAATCTACCGCAATGCCGCGCTCGAAGGCCTGACCGCCTACCAAATGGGTGGCCGTGCAACGGCTGCCATCGAAGAAGTCGAAGCCATCATTGAGGAGATCGCTCCATGAGCAACATGAAAAGCAAGCTGGCCGCCAGCGTCCGACAGGTCAAGGCCCAAGCGCCAGCCAAGCCGGCGCCGGAGAAGAAACCTCCCCCAAAAACCCACCAATCTCCCGCGCCGAAGACAGCGGTCAGCGAACCCCAGGTATCGGGCAGCGCCCTGTTTCCCAGCCGCGTCTGGCCCGATTGAAGTTCAGTAAGGAGCGATCCATGCGACCCGATTTCGTTCGTACCTATTCGCCGCGGATGGAAGCGCTGACACGCGGTGCGGCACAGACCCGCACAGCCGCTGCGTACCAGCCCGCCGCGGATGTTTCCGCCGGCGCCGATCCGCTCGCCGCCTATCACGTCAAGCAGGAGCCGTATTACCGCCCGGTCGCCGACGAGGTCCAACTGTACGAAGCCGCCTATTCGGTGCGCATGCCGATAATGCTCAAGGGGCCGACCGGCTGCGGCAAGACGCGCTTCGTCGAATACATGGCGTGGAAGCTCGGCAAGCCGTTGATCACTGTCGCCTGTAACGAGGACATGACGGCATCCGATTTGGTCGGCCGCTTCCTGCTCGACGCCAACGGCACCCGCTGGCAGGATGGTCCGCTGGCGGTTGCCGCGCGCCTGGGTGCGATCTGCTATCTCGACGAAGTCGTCGAGGCGCGCCAGGACACTACCGTCGTGATCCATCCGCTCACCGATGCCCGCCGCGTCCTGCCGCTGGAAAAGAAGGGTGAACTGATCGAGGCGCACCCCGATTTTCAGATCGTGATTTCGTACAACCCGGGCTATCAGTCGCTGATGAAGGATCTCAAGCAGTCGACCAAGCAGCGTTTCGGCGCGCTCGACTTCAACTACCCCGAACACGACATCGAGGCCGAAATCGTCGCGCATGAATCCGGCGTCACTGTCGACGTCGCCAAGAATCTGGTGCACATCGGCGAACGTGCGCGCAACCTCAAGGGCCACGGCCTCGATGAAGGTCTGTCCACGCGCATGCTGATCTACGCCGGTTCGCTCATCGCCAAGGGCGTTGCGCCGCTCGCTGCCTGCCGCGTTGCATTGGTGCGGCCGATCACCGACGATCCGGACATGCGCGACGCACTCGATTCCGCCGTTACCACCTACTTCTGATCCGCCATGGCGGGGCGGCGCGCTTGCGTGCCGCCCCGCCAGCGCTGACTTTCATGGCCATCCATCTCGAAGAATACCAGGAGCTCCTCGAGGATCTCCCCACCGACGCCCAGGACGTGCTACGCGCGTCGTGGAACGAGGCGGCACGCGTATTCTCCGCGCGCGGACTGGACAACTACCTGAAGGGTGCGGTCGCGCTGCACAGTCTCGGTCGCGGCGAGGAAATCGTCGTCACCTTCATCCAGGAAATGCCGGAGGTGGCACGCGCCATCGGCGAGGATGTGCTGCCCGACGTCGTCAACTTCCTATTGGGCATGGCGTCGAAGACCTCCGGCCAGGTACTCACGCTCATCGTCGGCACCGCGCCGCTCGCTGCAGAGCGCCTCGGCGACGAGAGCCTGTTCCGCAACTACCTCAGCGTACTGTCGATCGTGCTGGCGCAGGCGCCGCGCGGCCTGCGGCCGATGCTGGAAAACCTCGACCGGCTGCTCACCCAGCTGACCCTGGGGGGGTTGCGGCGCTGGGTGCAGTGGGGGGCGCAGGCTTACAAGACAGATTTCGACGGCCAGGTGAACTACTTCTCGCTGCAGAGCCCCGATGCACTGTCCGTGCTCCAGCGGGAACGCAAGGGCACGCTGTTCGTCGATGTGCAGCGGCGCCTCAACATCTACCTGCGCGCCATGTGGGGGCGCGATTTCTTCCTGCGTCCCACCGCCGGCGACTACGAGAGCCGCGAGGGCCTGAAGCCTTACATCGAGCGCTATGTCGTCCACATCGCCGATGCCTACGACGACTACAAACCGCTCGGCGAAGAAACGCCGCCCGAACTGCGCGTGCCGGGCGCGGAAATCTACCGCGCCGCCGCCAACCACTGCGCGGCGCACCTGGCCTTCACCAAAGCGCCGCTTTCGATGCAGATGCTCAACACCACGCAGATGGGCATCATCGAGGCGATCGAGGACGCCCGCGTGGAGGAACTCGCCTGCCGCCAGTTCCCCGGCATGCGCGCGGCCTGGTTGGCGTTGCATCCGCCAGCCGATTACAGCGACCCGCAGACGGTGGGTGACCTGCTCAACCGGCTGGCGCGGGCGTTGCTCGAAGTACAGTCCGCCGATCCGCATCCATGGGTGCGAAAAGGCATCGAACTGTTCTGCGCCGAGCCCGATCTGTCGACCAACCAGGCGAGCTGGAACATCGGCGTCGAACTGGCGCATAGCCTGGGACAGATTCCGCTGCCCGAATACAACGCGCGTACCGACAGCCTGCGCGCCATCTATCGCGACGACAACCGCACCGTCTGGGAGTCCGAGGAATACGACGAAGCCGAGGCGCTTGAGGCCACCTGGCAGCGCCAGCAACAGGTGCGCAAGAAGGTCAGCGTCATCGAGATGGTGAACGAAGTGAATAACGAGTTCGCCGGTGACGACGCGGAAGAGGTCTGGGTTCTGGAAACCCCCTTCTGGCTGGATCAGGAAGGCAAGACGATCAACGAGCTGGAGGGCCGCGAGCCCATCGCCGACCCGGTGCATTACCACGAGTGGGACTACCAGATCCAGCTCGAGCGTCCGAGCTGGGTCACGGTGCTGGAACGCCGGCCGAAGCTGGGCGAGCTGGAAAAGATCGAGCAGATCATCGCCGACAACAAGCCGGTGATCTCGCGCCTGAAGTTCCTCATCGAATCGATGATCCCGCAGGGCATGCAGCGCATCCGCCGCGTCGAGGACGGTGACGAGCTCGACATCAACGCCGCCGTGCGCGCGATGATCGACATCCGCATGGGCCAGCAGCCAGACACGCGCATCATGATGCGCTACAAGCGCAACCTGCGCGATCTGGCGGTGATGGTGCTGCTCGACATGTCGGAGTCGTCCAACGACAAGGTGCGCGGGCAGGAGTATTCGGTGATGGATCTCACACGCGCCGCGACCGTGCTGCTGTCCGACGCTCTCGACCGCATCGGCGACCCCTTCGCGCTGCACGGCTTCTGCTCGGACGGCCGCCACGATGTCCACTATTACCGCTTCAAGGACTTCGACCAGCCCTATAACGACACGGTGAAGGCGCGGCTGTCGGCCATGCACGGCGCGTATTCGACGCGCATGGGGGCGGCGCTGCGCCATGCCGGCTCGGTGCTCAAGCAGCAACCGAAGAACAAGAAAATCATCTTCGTCATTACCGACGGCGAGCCTGCCGACAATGATGTACGTGACCCGCAGTACCTGCGTTTCGACACCAAGCGCGCGGTCGAGGAACTGCAGCGCGACGGCATCACCACCTACGCCCTGTCGCTTGACCCGCATGCCGACCAATACGTCTCGCGCATCTTCGGCGCGAAGAATTTCACCGTGCTCGACCAGGTCGAGCGCCTGCCGGAAAAGTTGCCGATGCTTTACATGGGGTTGACCCGCTGATGCCTGCAATGCAAGTCGATTCGCTCGCCAAGCGACTGCTCTTCAACACGGTGCGTGTCGATACCGTGCTGGAAGACGGCAGCGAAGGTTCCGGTACCGCCTTCGTGGTGAGCCACAACCATCCGCGCGGCAACTTCCTGTTCGTCGTCACCAACCGCCATCTGGTCGAAGGGGTGCGGCAGGGCGGCCTGGTGTTCACACAGGGGAAAAACGGCCAGCCGATGCTGGGACAGCGCTTCCAGCTCAACATCGAGGAGTTTCCGCACGCATGGTTCCTGCACCCGGACCCCAGCGTCGATCTGGCCATCGTGCCCATGCGGCCGCTGGAGGCGGCGGCGCGCGACCGCGGCATCGAACTTTACTACCATGCCATCGATACCCGCCTCGTGCCCGATGCGCAGCGATTGGCTTCGCTCGATGCCCTGGAGGATGTCCTGTTCGTCGGTTACCCGAGTGGCGTATGGGATCAGGTGAATCTCATGCCGATCATGCGCCGCGGTACGACCGCAACGCCGATCGCGCTCGATTTCGAAGGCCGTCCCGAGTTCCTGATCGACGCGGCGGTGTATCCGGGTTCGAGTGGCAGTCCAGTGTTCGTGGTCTCCCCAGAAGCCATGCGCGCCCAGAGTGGTCCGCGCAAGTTTCTTTTTGCCGGTGTCGTGGCGGCCGTGTTCTTCCGCGAGGAAGCCAACCGCATCACCTCGATGCCGGTCCCCGCAAACCAGGGCGGAACCACGATCGGTTCGGAAATGATCGACCTCGGACTCGTCATCAAGTCGCAGGCCGTCATTGACCTGATCGACGCGTATCTGCGGAAATGGAAAGAGTGATGAAGTCCCCGCCTGTTTACCCCGGTCTCGAAAACGATTCGCACGGCATCACCCAGCTGGGCCGGATCGTGCTCGATGCCCGGGTTTTCGGCCTGATCACGGATGCGGAGAATTGTGCCGGTTGGGATCTGCAGCGCATGCAGCTGCTCTCCAACCAGGTCGAGGCGCGCTGGGACGACTACGGCAACCTGCCGAGCCGCCTGCCCGACGATCTGCGCGCCCGCCATGCCGAGGTCTATGCCCGAGCGATGGAGCGCGCCCGCGCGCGCGGCTGGGATCCGGAGCTGGGCGAGGACGAATGAAGCATGGCGGCTCACTCAAGGATTGAGACATGAAATCGGTTTCGATAAAAAGGTTCTTTCCGTTTCTCGAATGGCTACCCCTGACGGGGAGCCAGATACGTGCCGACGTGATTGCCGGCCTGACGGTGGCGCTGGTGCTGGTGCCGCAATCTATGGCTTATGCCCAGCTTGCCGGGTTGCCGGCGTATTACGGCCTCTACGCCTCCTTCTTGCCGGTCATCGTCGGTGCGCTGTGGGGTTCGTCCCGCCAGCTGGCCACCGGGCCGGTCGCGGTGGTCGCACTGCTGACGGCTTCAGCGCTCGCGCCGCTGGCGACGGGTCCGGAGCATTATCTGGCCCTGGCGATCCTGCTGGCTCTGATGGTGGGTATCGTGCAGTTCTCGCTGGGCCTGTTCCGGCTCGGCGCGGTCGTCAATCTGCTTTCCCATCCGGTCGTGATCGGTTTCACCAACGCGGCCGCCATCATCATCGGCCTGTCCCAGCTCAACAAGCTGCTTGGCGTGTCGATGGGTCGCTCCGACAGCTTTCTCAACGACATCTATGGCGTGTTGCTGCAGGTCGGCAACGTCCACTTGCCGACCCTGGCGATGGGACTCGGCGCGCTCGTCGGGATGCTATTGCTCAAGCGCTTTTTCCCCAAGCTTCCGAACGTGCTGATCGCCGTGGTGGTCACCACGATCCTGAGCTGGCAGATCGGCTTCGAGCAAAATACCAAGGCCAGGCACGAGGTAATCGCGGATTCGGCGGTGCAGGGGCTGGTGGTCGGCTACATCAACGGCGCGGCGAACATTCGCAGCCTCAAGGAAACGCTGGCTGGACGTGGCGTCGAATTGCGCGCGTTGGTCAAGGACCATGACGTCGCCGGTGCCGCCGAGATCGAATATCAGTCGGAACTGATCAGGCTGGCCATCGATAACCTCGAAAGCGAGAACAAGCTGCGTATGACCAACTTGCGCAAACTCAAGTTTGTTCGTGGCACCGATCCCGAGAAGCAGATGCCACTGCTGTATCTCAAGAATCAAACGCCGCAGGGGGTCGCCACCGAGGAAACGGTCTGGCGTATCGTGCGCATCGGCAAGGACGGCCAGCTCCATCTGGCCGGCGGCGGCGAGGTGGTGGGTGAGATCCCCTCCGGCCTGCCCGAGTTCAAGTGGCCGACCGTGAACTGGAGCGACATCCCCAACCTCCTGTCGATCGCCGTGGTGATCGCCCTGGTCGCGTTCATGGAGGCGATTTCCATCGCCAAGGCGATGGCCGCCAGAACGCGCTCGCGCATCGATCCCGACCGCGAGCTGATCGGCCAGGGCCTGGCGAATGTCGCTTCGGCGTTTTCCCAGGGCTTCCCTGTCAGCGGCTCGTTTTCCCGCTCGGCGGTCAACCTGAATGCCGGCGCGGTGACCGGGCTGGCGTCCGTGATCTCCGGCCTGCTCGTGCTGCTCACCCTGCTGTTCCTCACCGGACTGCTCTACCACCTGCCGCAGGCCGTGCTTGCCGGCGTGATCATGATGGCGGTCGCCGGCCTCGTGAACTTCGGCGCGATTCGCCATGCCTGGCAGACGCATCGCCATGACGGCATCGCCGCCACCATCACCTTCGTCGCCACCCTGGCCTTCGCGCCGCATCTGGACCTCGGCATCCTGACCGGCGCCGTGATCGCGATCGTGCTGTTCCTGCACCGCCGCATGCGGCCGCGCGGCGAGATTCTCGGCCAGCATCCTGACGGCGTGCTGGCCGGTCTCGACACGCACAAGCTGCAGCCGATCAGCGAGAGGTTCGTGCCGGTGCGCTTCGACGGCGAGCTGACCTTTGTCAATGTGGCCTATTTCGAGGACATCGTCCTCGAGACGCTGGTGCGCTTTCCCAAGGCGCAAGCCATCCTCCTCATCGGCAGCAGCATCAACGAAATCGATGTCTCCGGCGAGGAGAAGCTGCGCGAGATCGCCAAGCGCCTGGATCAAATGGGCATCAGGCTCTATGTCAGCGGCCTCAAGCGCCAGGTGATGGAGGTGCTCGAGCGCGCCCATATTCACGAAACGCTGCCGGCGGAACGCTTTTTCCGCTCCAAGGAGCAGGCGCTGCGCGACCTGCAGGCGAAATACGATGCACCGCTCGGCGCGGCGGGGACGCATGCATGACCTTCGAGCCGGTCGTGCTCTTCTTCCTGCTCGGCGTCATCGCCGGCCTGGCGCGTTCGGACCTGAAGATTCCGGGCGCGATCTACGAGGCGCTGTCGATCTTCCTGCTGCTGGCGATCGGCCTCAAGGGCGGGGTGAAGCTGGCCGAATATCCCCTGGCCTCCCTGCTCTTCACCAGTCTTGTTGTCGTCGGCGTCGCGGCCCTGATTCCGCTCGTCGCCTTTCCCGTCCTGCGCTATCTCGGCCGGATGAGCCGGGCCGACGCGGCCTCGATCGCGGCGCATTACGGCTCGGTCAGCGTCGTCACTTTCTCGGTGGCGGCCACCTTCCTCGATCAGCATGCGGTCGCCTATGAAGGGCACATGATCGTCTATCTCGTGCTGCTCGAGTTTCCCGCGCTGATCATCGGCGTCCTGCTGGCGCGCGCCGGCACCGCCGGACAGACCCGCTGGGACCAGCTGTTTCACGAAGTGTTTTTCGGCAAGAGCATCCTGCTGCTGATCGGCGGGTTGGCGATCGGCTACCTCGCGGGTCCGGACGGCATCGCGCCGCTCGACAAGCTGTTCTTCGACCTGTTCAAGGGCGTGCTGGCGTTTTTCCTCCTCGAGATGGGGCTGGTGGCCTCCTCGCGCATTGCCGATCTGCGCCGCTACGGCACCTTTCTTGTCGGTTTTGCGATCGTCATGCCGGTGGCGGCGGCGCTGCTGGGCCTCTTCCTCGGCCGCGCGCTCGGTCTGAGCGAGGGTGGCGCGGTGCTGATCGCCACGCTCTACGCCAGCGCGTCCTATATTGCCGCGCCGACGGCGATGCGCATCGCCGTGCCGGAAGCGAATCCGGCGCTGTCGATCGGCGCGTCGCTCGGCATCACCTTTCCCTTCAACATCTTTCTCGGCATTCCGCTGTATTGGTGGATGGCCGAACGCATCTACGCGGGTAGCTGATGGCCATGGCGAACAGTTTGCAGCTGGTGATCGTCACCGAAAGCGTCATTGAAAACACCATCATCGAAGAGATTCTCGCGCTCGGCGCCAAGGGTTTCACGGTGAGCGAGGCGCGCGGCCTCGGCACGCACGGCATGCGCTCCGGCCGCTGGACGGTAGGTGGCAACGTGCGCATCGAGGTGATCGGCGACGCCGACCTGTGCGAACGCATCGTGGCGACGCTGCAGGAGAAATACGATGCCGACTACGGCCTGCTGATGTATACCTTCCCCGTCAATCTGCGCAACTGAGAACCGCCATGAAAATCAATCTGCGCACCTATGTGTTCATCGATGCCCTGCAGCCGCAGCTGGCCTCGTATCTGGCGACTTCTTCCCAGGGCTTCCTGCCGGTGCCCGGCGATGCCTGCCTGTGGATCGAGGTCGCCCCGGGCATGGCGGTGCATCGCCTCACCGATCTCGCCCTCAAGGCCACCAACGTGCACCTCGGCGAACAGGTGGTGGAACGCTCCTTCGGCTCCATGGAAATCCACTATCGCAACCAGAGCGAAGTCATCGCGGCGGGCGACGCCATTCTGCATGCGCTCAACAGTCGCGAGGAACAGCGCCATCACTGCCGCATCACCTGGCACGAAATCATCCGCGGCATCACGCCCGACCACGCCACGCTGATCAACCGCCAGCTGCGCAAGGGTTCGATGATTCTGCCGGGCAAGAGCATGTTCATCATGGAAACCGAACCGGCCGGCTACATCGTGTATGTCGCCAACGAGGCCGAGAAGGCCGCGCACGTGACGCTGGTCGACGTCAAACCCTATGGCAACTTCGGCCGCTTGACGATGATGGGCAGTGAAGCCGAGATGGCGGAAGCGCTGCGCGCCGCCGAACGCGCCGTCGCCGCGATCAACGAACGTGCGCAAGGGCATGAGCCGCTCGTCTGAGCCTCGAATACCGTACTCCTACGCTGGTCGGCGCATCGCGCTGCTGACCCAGCATGGCAAGGAGGCTGCCATCGCCCCCGTCCTGGAAGCCGTCCTCGGCTGCCGCGTCGAGCGGGTTGCAGGTTACGACACCGATCAGCTCGGTACTTTTACCCGCGAGATTCCGCGCCTCGGCACCCAGCTCGACGCGGCGCGCAAGAAGGCGCGCATCGGCATGGAATTGTCCGGCTCGGCAATCGGTCTCGCCAGCGAAGGCAGCTTCGGCCCTGATCCTTTCTCCGGCATGTTCCCCTGGAACGTGGAACTGCTGCTATTCATCGATGACACGCTTGAAATCGAAGTCTGCGGGGTGTTTCAGGGACCGGGCGGCGGCGCGCATCTGCGCACGGAGGACTGGGCTACTGTCGAGGACTTCGCCAGCAAGAGCGGCTTCCCCGCCCAGCATCTGGTGCTGCGGCCTGACGACGAGAACTCGCCACGCTTCCGCAAGGGCATCGCCGACTGGGCGGCCCTGGGCGATGCATTTGCCTGGGCCAGGGATCTATCCGAGTCGGGCCGGGTCTTCGTCGAGTTCGACCTGCGCGCGCATGCCAACCCCGGCAGGATGGAGAATATCCGGCGCGCTGCCGAAGATCTGGCGATCAAGCTCTCCTCGCTCTGCCCCGGCTGCGGCACCCCCGGCTATGCCATGATCGACCGGCTCACCGGTCTTCCCTGTGGCGACTGTGGCGCGCCCACCCGGGAGCCGCGCGCCGACGTCTGGGGGTGCCTCCGCTGCGATCATCGCGAAACCCGTATCCGCACGGATGCCGTCGCCGCCGACCCCGGCCGTTGCGACCGCTGCAATCCCTGATCTACTCTGGAGATTTCATGTCTTTGCAGGCCGTTATTTTCGATGTCGATGGCACGCTGGCCGATACCGAGGAGGCGCATCGTCAGGCGTTCAATGCCGCCTTCGACGCGTTCGGCCTGCCCTGGCACTGGAGTGCCGAGCTGTACGCCGAGCTGCTCGCGGTAGCCGGCGGCAAGGAGCGCATTGCCCATTACTGCCGTCTGGCCGATCCGGCGTTTCTGCAGCAGCAGGATGCCGGGGGCTTGATCGCGCGCCTGCATGCCCACAAGACCCAGTTCTACGAACGGCGCGTGGCGCTGGGCGAGGTGCCGGCGCGACCCGGCGTGGTGCGGCTGATCCGCGCGCTGCGCGCCGCGGGCGTGCGCGTGGCGATTGCCACCACCACCACGCGCGCCAATGTCGATGTGTTGCTCTCCACCACCTTGGGCGAGTTGCCGGCCGACACTTTCGAGGTGATCGGCGCCGGCGAGCAGGCAGCGGCCAAGAAGCCGGCGCCCGATATCTATCAATGGGTGCTGGACCGGCTCGGCCTGACGGGTGCGGACTGCCTCGCGATCGAGGATTCGGGCAATGGCGTGCGCGCCGCGCTGGGTGCCGGCATCCCGGTGCTGGTGACCGAGAGTTCCTGGACGCGCGACGACGATTTCAGCGGCGCACTGGCGGTCCTGCCCGACCTCGCCGATGTCGACCTCCAGAGGCTGGGCTACTGGCTGGGCCAGGTGAGCGCAGCCTAGCCCGTCCGCTTTTTCCTTGGTGGTGGATTTCCCGGCATCAAGCCTGGGGCTTCAGCCAGCAAGAATGCGCGAAAGGTCTCGGCAACCGGCAAGAGCGATTTTTCCGCGCGGTACACGACGAACCAGCGGCGGATGATCGGAGTGCCGGTCACCGCCAGGATGACCAGGCGACCGACTTCGCATTCCAGGCTGACGGCATGCGCCGAGATGAATGCCACACCCAGTCCCGCCATCACGGCCTGCTTGATGTCTTCATTGCTGATCAGCTCCATGTGGTGCCGCGGCACGACGCCAGCATCGGCGAAATAGCGTTCCATGGTCGCACGCGTTCCCGACCCGGGTTCGCGAATGATGAAAGTCTCCTCATTGAGCAGGACGGGATCGACCTGCTTTTTCCGGGCGAGGGGGTGATCGGGGGCAGCGATGATGACAAGGGGGTGGTCGGCGAAGGCTTCGGCCACGGTCGGGAAATCCTGCGGCGGCTGGCCCATGATCGCGAGGTCGATTTCGTTTTCGGCAAGCTTGCGCACGACGGTTTCGCGGTTGTAGACCCCGAGCTGGAGTTCCACGCCCGGCTGGCGGCGACGAAACTCGGCGAGCAGGCGTGGGGCGAAATACTTGGCGGTGCTGATCACGCCGAGCGAAAGACGGCCGCCACGCACCCCCTTGATGGCGTCAAGTGCCTCGCCCGCCTCCCGCAATTGCTGGGCGATGCGCCGCGCATGGCGCGCCACCTCTTCGCCCGCTTCGGTCAGGTAAACCCTTTTGCCGACCATTTCAGTCAGCGGCAGGCCGGTCTGCTCCTCGAGTTGCTTAACCTGCATCGACACCGCAGGCTGCGTGAGATGCAACTCCTCGGCGGCGCGCGAGAACGACAAGTGGCGCGCCACGGATTCGAAGACCTTGAGCTGACGCAATGTGACGTGCTTCATCTACCCTACTCCCGACAACCATGCCGTCCCGACGGCACCGGCTGTTATTTTTATGATTTCAATCTTATCATTCCCATAAGCTAGCTTCGCTGTTGCTTATGGATTTTCGCGACAATCCGCGCCGCTGATGCGCACTTCAGGCTTCGCAAACAAACGCCAGCACCAAAAGTCGGCGTTGGCGGAACGGCACCTGGCCCCCTGAAAATGATGAAAGCATGCTGCAGGGCAGCAAGCATTTGCTTATCTTTTCTATAAGAAAAAGTGACTGGTGCTTATGGATTTTGACCATTAGAGTCTGCTCATCTGCACGGTGATCCATGGATCGCCGCAAACTGTTTCTCCACTCCCTCTGGCGTTTTGCCAGTTTGGCCCCGCTTCCGTCGCAAGGCGGGAGCGGGGGTAGATCGG
>JAJZSW010000006.1 GCA_021849505.1 Pseudomonadota bacterium | reverse complement strand
CCCGACGACGTGCATTTCGCAGGCCCGGCAGTCGAAGGTCAGCGTCAGGCGCTCGTTGCCGTTGATCAGCGACATCGGTTCCGCGCGCACCTGCCCCTGCACGCCCGTGACGCCCTTGGCCTGGTGCGGGCAGAGGTTGAAGGCGTGGCGTAGGCAATGCTTGGTGATCATCAGCGCGACCTCGCCGGTTGCCTCGTGCGCCTCGTAGGCGGCCGCGATCAGCTGGACGCCGTGCTTTGCGTAGAAGCGGCGCGCGGCGGCGTTGTGGACGTTGGCGAGGTAGCTCAGCGCGGTTTCGGGGTAGGGCGCGGGCGGCTCGGTGGCAGTCCGGCGCAGCGGGCGAATGTAGGCCGCACGTCGCGCGGCTGCGAGCGCGGCGATGGCATCGCGGCGCAACTGGTTCGCGGCGGAGTTGGGTATGAACCACGGCTGCTCCCACTCGACTTTGAATTCGCGCAATGCAAAGTCGGTGCTGCCGAGACGGCACACCTGGGCTTTCAGTGCGTCCACAGCGCTTTCAGGCTGCTTCGCGGCCTGTTTTTCAATCGTCAGTATCGCGCTGGCACTGATGCCGTCGCTGTCGGCGAGCGTCAGGGCGAAGCCGTCCGCGGTTGCGGCGAGCAGCGCATCGACGGCGATGCGCCGCGCGGCGGAGTCCTTCGTCAGCGCCTGTTCCCAGGCCTGGTCGCGGTTGCGGTTGATGGTGGCGCCGGGCTTGAGTCCGGGGAGCTGGTCGACCGGATCGTTGGGCCAGATGCGCCAGTGGCCGCCGTCCAGCCGTTCGACCTGGTTCGCCTGCGTGCCGACGACCGTGCGCTTGTGCATCCAGCTCAGACCGTCGCCATTCGCCAAGGCCTCCTGCGTGGCGATGTCGAACGAGGCCTTGTCCACCCGGGCGACCTTGCCGATCGGCAGGCCGACGAAGGCGGGCGTGTCGAAGGCAGTGATGTGCGCGGGGTTGCTGCTCCTGCCGTGGGTGAAGTAGTCGGTGCTGCCGCGATGGAAGGTCTTGTCCGGATGAGGAACGAAACCGAGCCTGACCTTGCCGCTCGAAGCCGGCGCAAGCTCCGGGTGCTGCTCGAAGAGCGCGTCGAGCAGCAGCCGGTAATGGCCGGTGATGTTCTTGACGTAGCCGGCGTCCTTGTAGCGGCCCTCGATCTTGAAGCTCTGCACGCCGGCCCTGATCAGCGGCAGCAGGTTGGCGCTCTGGTCGTTGTCCTTGACCGACAACAGATGCTTCTCGAAGGCGACGACGCGGCCTTCCTTGTCCTGCAGCGTGTAGGGCAGGCGGCAGGCCTGCGAACAGTCGCCGCGGTTGGCGCTGCGGCCGGTCTGCGCGTGGCTGATGTAGCACTGGCCCGAAAAGGCGACGCACAGCGCGCCATGGACGAAGTGCTCGACAAGCACGTCGGCGGGCAGCGCGGCGCGCACGGCGGCGATTTCCCCGAGGGAGAGTTCGCGCGCGAGCACGAGTTGCGAGAAGCCGGCGTCGGCGAGGAAGCGCGCCTTGGCCGGCGTGCGGATGTCGCATTGCGTCGAGGCGTGCAGGTCGATGGGCGGCAGGTCGAGTTCGAGCAGGCCCATGTCCTGCACGATCAGCGCATCGACGCCGGCGTTCCAGCAATCGAGTGCGAGTCGGCGCGCCGGATCGAGTTCCGCGTCGGTCAGGATGGTGTTGAGCGCGACGTAGATGCGCGCGTGGAAGCGGTGCGCGAATTCGACCAGCGCCGCGATGGCGGTGATGGAATTGCCGGCCTTCTCGCGCGCGCCGAAGGCCGGCCCGCCGATATACACCGCGTCGGCGCCGTGCAGGATAGCCTGCCGGCCGATTTCGGCGGTGCGGGCGGGGGCGAGCAGTTCGATGCGTCTAGCCACCGAAGCGCCGCAGCCCGTCGAGATCGAGGATGGTGATGCCGCCGTACTCGATGCGCAGGAAACCGGCATCCTCGAGCAGCTTCAGCGAGCGATTCACGCGCTGGCGCGAGACGCCCGCCAGATGCCCGATCTCCTCCTGCGAGATGGCGAGCGTGGCGTTCTGGCCCGGGTAGAGCACCGGGTTGAACATGATCGAGATGCTGCGCGCGACCCGCGTGTCGGTATCGTGCAGGCGCTGGGATTCGAGCAGGCCGATGAACTGGCCGAGGCGCTCGTTGATCTGCTCGATGATCGCGTGGTTGAAGGCAAAGCTGTGGTCGAGCAGCCAGCGGAAGGTTTCGCGCTTCATGCAGGCGACGCGTGTGGCGCGCAGCGCGACCACGTCGTAGCGGCGCGGCTCGGTCTTCAGCAGCGAACCCTCGCCGAACCAGCCGCCGGCCGGGATGCCGGCGTAGGACGCGGTCTTGCCGGTCACCCAGTCGGAGGACATCTTCGCCAGGCCGTCTATGATGCCGATCCAGCACGTGGGCTGCTCGCCCTGGCGGCAGATGAAGCCGCCGGCCTCGACGCGGCGCTCGGCCATGCCCTGGCGTGCCCGCTCAAGCTCTTCGGGCTTCAGGCGCTGCGCCCAGCGCGACTGCGCGATGGCTGCGGCGAGGGTTGGGGAGGGAGGCGAATTGTCAGGCACGCGACAATTATAGGCAGCCGCGCACGCTAGAGTCTGCGCAGTTACAATGAACCGACCGGCCTTGTGCAGTGCGGAAAAGCGCGGCACGGGGAAATAAAAACGCGATCGCCGGAGATGGTCAGGATACGCGGCACCGGATGGAGGAGACCGACGCATGACTGTTGCATCATCGGGCCAGGCAACGCTGGCACCCGATAGCCAGGATACTTTTCCCCGCCTTTTGCTGGCGCATGCGCGTGTGCGCGGCGACCGTCCGGCGATGCGCGAGAAGGATCTCGGCATCTGGCAAAGCTGGACCTGGGCCGAGGCGGCGCGCGAAGTGCGCGGCATGGCCTGCGGCCTCGCCGAACTGGGCTTCAAGCGCGGCGACCGGCTCGGCATCATCGGCGACAACCGGCCCCGGCTTTACTGGGCGATGTGCGCCGCGCAGATGCTCGGCGGCATCCCGGTGCCGATGTACCAGGATGCCGTGGCGCAGGAAATGACTTTCGTGCTGCAGGATGCCGGCATCCACATCGCCATCGTCGAGGACCAGGAGCAGGTGGACAAGCTGCTCGAAGTGAAGGACCAGTGCCCGGACCTGCTGCACATCATCTACGACGATCCGCGCGGCTTGCGGCATTACTCGCAGACCTTCCTGCACGGTCTCGACGAATTGATCGCCGCCGGCACGATCCACGACCGGAATCACGCCGACTTCCTCGACCAGGAAATCGCGCAAGGCCAGCCGGACGACACGGCGATCATGCTCTATACCTCGGGCACCACCGGCAAGCCCAAGGGCGTGTGCCAGACGCACGGCGCGCTGATCGCCGCCGCGCGCGGCGGCTGCGGCTTCGACCAGCTCGGCGACACCGACGAGGTGCTCTCCTACCTGCCGATGGCCTGGGTGGGCGACAACCTGTTTTCCTACGCGCAGGCACTGGTCGCCGGCTTCACGGTGAACTGCCCCGAGTCGGGCGATACGGTGATGACCGACATGCGCGAGATCGGGCCGACCTTCTACTTCGCGCCGCCGCGCGTGTTCGAGAACCTGCTGACGCAGGTGATGATCCGCATGGAGGATGCGGGCGCCCTGAAGCGCAGGATGTTCCACGCTTTCATGGACGTGGCGAAGCGCTGCGGCGCCGACATCCTCGACGGCAAGCCGGTGGCCGGCAAGGATCGCTTCCTTTATGCCCTGGGCCAGTTGTTCGTCTACGGCCCCCTGAAGAACGTGCTGGGCATGACGCGCATCCGCGTCGCGTACACGGCGGGCGCGGCGATTGGTCCCGACCTGTTCCGCTTCTATCGTTCGATCGGCATCAACCTCAAGCAGCTCTACGGCCAGACCGAGACCTGCGCCTACGTCTGCCTGCAACCGGACGGCAAGATCAAGTTCGATTCCGTCGGCCTGCCGGCACCGGGCGTCGAGATCAAGATCGCCGCCAACGGCGAGATCCTCGTCAGGGGACCGATGCTGCTCAAGGAGTACTACCAGCGGCCCGACGCCACGGCCGAATCGATCAACGCCGAGGGTTACTTCATGACCGGCGATGCCGGTTTCCTCGACGAGGACGGCCACCTCAAGATCATCGACCGCGCCAAGGATGTCGGCAAGCTCACCAACGGCGCGATGTTCGCGCCCAACTACATCGAGAACAAGCTCAAGTTCTTTCCGTACATCAAGGAAGCCGTCGCCTTCGGCCACGACCGCGCCATGGTCTGCGCCTTCGTCAACATCGACATGGGGGCGGTGGGCAACTGGGCGGAACGGCGCGGCATCCCGTATTCAGGCTATGTCGACCTCGCCGGCAAGCCCGAGGTGCTGCAGTTGATCCAGGAGTGCATCGAGCAGGTGAATGCGGAGCTGGCGCACGACGCGATGGTGGCGGCCACGCAGGTGCACCGCTTCCTCGTGCTGCACAAGGAACTCGATCCCGACGACGACGAGCTGACGCGAACCAGAAAGGTCCGGCGCAACTTCATCTCGGAAAAATATGCCGTGCTGATCGATGCGCTCTATGGCGGCAAGCAGAACCAGTTCATCGAGACCGAGGTGAAGTTCGAGGACGGCCGCAAGGGCAAGGTCGCGGCCGACCTGCAAATCCGCGACGCCAGGATATTCCCCACCATGCAGGGGAGGGCTGCCTGATGGCGCGCGAAATCGGTGACATCATTCTCGACCTCAAGGGCGTTTCGCTCTCCTTCGGCGGGGTCAAGGCGCTCACGGATATCTCCTTCGACGTGCGCGAACACGAGATTCGCGCCATCATCGGTCCGAACGGCGCAGGCAAGAGTTCGATGCTCAACGTCATCAACGGCGTCTACCGGCCGCAGGAGGGCGAGATCGTCCTGCGTGGCGAGCATTTCAGCAAGATGAATCCCTACAAGGCCGCCTGCGCCGGCATCGCCCGCACTTTCCAGAACATCGCGCTGTTCAAGGGCATGAGCGTGCTCGACAACATCATGACCGGGCGCACGCTGAAAATGAAGGCCAATCTGCTCCAGCAGGCCTTCCGGCTCGGCGCCGCCGAGCGCGAGGAGCTGGCGCACCGCGCCAAGGTCGAGGAAATCATCGACTTCCTCGAAATCCAGCACATTCGCAAGACGCCGGTCGGGCGCCTGCCCTACGGCCTGCAGAAGCGCGTCGACCTCGGACGCGCGCTGGCGATGGAGCCGCAGATCCTGCTGCTCGACGAGCCGATGGCCGGCATGAACGTCGAGGAAAAGCAGGACATGAGCCGCTTCATCCTCGACGTGAATGACCAGTTCGGCACCACCATCGTGCTGATCGAGCACGACATGGGCGTGGTGATGGACATCTCCGACCGCGTCGTCGTGCTCGACTACGGCAAGAAGATCGGCGACGGCACGCCCGACGAGGTGCGCGCCAATCCCGAAGTCATCAGTGCCTATCTCGGCGCCAGCCACTGACGATAAAGGACGCGACGACATGGCATTCTTCCTCGAAACCCTGATCGGCGGCCTGATGGCCGGCATGCTCTACTCGCTGGTGGCGCTCGGCTTCGTGCTGATCTTCAAGGCTTCCGGCGTGTTCAACTTCGCCCAGGGCGCCATGGTGCTGTTCGCCGCCCTCGCGATGGCGCGCTTCTCCGAGTGGATCCCCGGCTGGCTGGGCGTCGCCAATCCCATCATCGCCAATATCCTCGCCTTCATCATCGCGGCGCTCATCATGTTCGTCGTGGCCTGGCTGATCGAGCGGCTCGTGCTGCGGCATCTGGTCAACCAGGAGGGCGCGACGCTGCTGATGGCCACGCTCGGCATCGCCTACTTCCTGGAAGGCGTCGGCCAGACGATTTTCGGCAGCGACATCTACAAGATCGACGTCGGCATGCCGAAAGACCCCGTGCTGATGCTGGAGAGCGTTTTCGAGGGCGGCATCCTGATCAACAAGGAGGATTTCTACGCCGCGCTGATCGCCGCCGCGCTGGTCGCCGCCCTGGCCCTGTTCTTCCAGAAGACCGGCACCGGCCGCGCGCTGCGCGCGGTGGCCGACGATCATCAGGCAGCCCAGTCGATCGGCATCCCGCTCAACCGCATCTGGGTGATCGTCTGGTGCGTGGCCGGCATCGTCGCGCTGGTCGCCGGCATCATCTGGGGCTCCAAGCTCGGCGTGCAGTTCTCGCTGGCCACCGTGGCGCTGCGCGCACTGCCGGTGGTGATCCTCGGCGGCCTGACGTCGGTGCCGGGCGCGATCGTCGGCGGCCTGATCATCGGCGTCGGCGAGAAGCTTTCCGAGGTCTATCTCGGCCCGCTCGTCGGCGGCGGCATCGAAATCTGGTTCGCCTACATGCTGGCCCTCGTATTCCTTCTCTTCAGACCGCAAGGCCTGTTCGGCGAGAAGATCATTGACCGGGTATAAATAAAATGATCTACAGAGAAAACGGCCAGTTCAAGACCACCTACAAGACGGACCAGCAGATCTTCCCGATCCTGCAGGACCGCTGGGCGGTTCTTGTCCTGATCGCCTTCGCCTTCGTCGGCATTCCGCTGCTCGTCGACGAGTACATGTTCCGCGCCATTCTCATCCCCTTCCTGATCCTGTCGCTCGCCGCCCTTGGCGTCAACCTGCTGGTCGGCTATTGCGGCCAGATCACGCTCGGCGCGGGCGCCTTCATGGCGATCGGGGCATACGCCGCCTACAACTTTGCCATCCGCATCGACGGCATGCCCCTGCTCGGCGCGCTGCTGCTGGGCGGCTTTACCTCCGCGCTGGTCGGCATCATTTTCGGGGTGCCGAGTCTGCGCGTGCGCGGACTCTATCTGGCCATCGCCACGCTGGCGGCACAGTTCTTCTGGGACTGGGCCTTCCTGCGCATCAAATGGTTCACCAACTACTCGACCTCGGGCAGCGTGTCGGTGTCGAATCTGGAAGTCTTCGGCTGGTCGCTCGATGGTGCGGTCGACAAATACCTCTTCTGCCTGATCCTGCTGGTGGTCTTCGCATTGCTGGCCAAGAACATGGTGCGCGGCGCGATCGGCCGGCAGTGGATGGCGATCCGCGACATGGACGTCGCTGCCGAAGTGATCGGCATCCGGCCGATGTACGCCAAACTGTCGGCGTTTGCCGTCAGTTCCTTCATCGTCGGCGTCGCCGGCGCGCTCTGGGGCTTCGTGCACCTCGGCTCGTGGGAGCCGGCGGCCTTCTCGATCGACCGTTCCTTCCAGTTGCTGTTCATGGTCATCATCGGCGGCCTGGGCTCGATCATGGGCAGCTTCTTCGGAGCCGCCTTCATCATCGTGCTGCCGATCTTCCTCAACCAGTTCCTGCCCTGGCTGGGAGGGCTGGCCGGACTCAGCATTTCCGTCGCCACGGTCTCGCATATCGAGTTCATGATCTTTGGCGCGCTCATCGTGTTCTTCCTGATCGTCGAGCCGCACGGCCTTGCCCGGCTCTGGTCGACGGGCAAGGAAAAACTGCGGCTCTGGCCGTTCCCGCACTAAGGCAATTCCAACCACAAGCAGGAGGAGACA
The DNA here is from genome assembly GCA_021849505.1 of Pseudomonadota bacterium. Lineage (GTDB taxonomy): Bacteria > Pseudomonadota > Gammaproteobacteria > Burkholderiales > Rhodocyclaceae > Sulfuricystis. Next base: position 49,636 of record JAJZSW010000006.1, on the reverse strand, counting down.
ACATGAAACTACGCAAACTTGCCCTGACCGCCTCGCTGGCCGCCATCGGCCTGTCGTCCGCGCTGACGGCCTACGCCCAGGCCAAGGAGCAGTTCTTCCCGGTACTGGTCTACCGCACCGGCGCCTATGGCCCGAACGGCACGCCCTGGGCCAACGGCTACGTCGATTACCTGAAGCTCGTCAACGCCCGCGGCGGCATCAACGGCGTCAAGCTTTCCTTCGAGGAGTGCGAATTCGGCTATGCCACCGACCGCGGCGTCGAGTGCTACGAGCGCCTCAAGGGCAAGCACGGCGGCGGCACGGTGTTCCAGCCGCTGTCGACCGGCGTGACCTTCGCGCTGACCGAGAAGGCCGCCGTGGACAAGATCCCGCTGATCACCGCCGGCTACGGCCGCAGCGAATCGCAGAACGGCGCGGTGTTCACCTGGAACTTCCCCCTGCTCGGCACCTACTGGGTCGGCGCCGACGTGCTGATCCAGCATATCGCCAAGAAGGAGGGCGGCTACGACAAGCTGAAGGGCAAGAAGATCGCGCTGGTCTATCACGACAGCCCCTATGGCAAGGAGCCGATCGCGCTGCTCGAGGAGCGCGCCAGGATGCACGGCTTCAACCTCCAGCTGCTGCCAGTCGCCCACCCGGGTGTCGAGCAGAAGGCCACTTGGCTGCAGATCCGCCAGAACCGTCCCGACTTCGTGCTGTTGTGGGGCTGGGGCGTGATGAATTCCACGTCGCTGAAAGAAGCGCAGGCCACCGGTTTCCCGCGCGACAAGATGTACGGCATCTGGTGGGCGGGCGCCGAGCCGGATGTCAAGGACGTCGGCGATGGCGCGAAGGGATACAACGCCGTGGCGCTCCAGCATGGTGCCGAGCCAAATTCGGCGGTGGTGAAGGAGGTTCTCGAGAAACTGCATGGCAAGGGACAGGGTACCGGCCCGAAGGAAGAGGTCGGCAGCGTGCTCTACATGCGCGGCATGATCTCTGCCATGCTCGGTGTCGAGGGTGTTGCCCAGGCCCAGACCCGTTACGGCAAGGGCAAGGTCATGACCGGCGAGCAGGTGCGCTGGGGCCTGGAAAACCTCAACCTGGACCAGAAAAAACTGGATGCGATCGGCTTCGCCGGGGTAATGCGCCCGGTGCAGACCTCCTGCCTCGACCACATGGGCTCGAGCTGGGCGCGCATCCACACCTGGAACGGCAGCAAGTGGGAGTTCAGTTCCGACTGGTACCAGGCCGACGAGAAGGTGATTCGTCCGATGGTGATGCTGACCTCCGCGAAGTACGCGGAAGAGAAGAAGATCACTCCGCGCACGCCGGAGCAATGCAAGCAGTAAGTTGAGCCGGGGGCGCGGAATCTCCGGGTTCCGCGCCGCATCCGGCGTTTTGACCGACCAAGGGCGTCCATGACCACCGCCAACACCATTCTCAACGTCAACAGCATCGAAGTGATCTACAACCACGTGATCCTCGTGCTCAAGGGCGTTTCGTTCACCGTGCCCGAGCGCGGCATCGTCGCCCTGCTGGGCGGCAACGGCGCCGGCAAGACCACCACGCTGCGCGCGGTCAGTAACCTGCTGCATGGCGAGCGCGGCGAGGTCACCAAGGGCTCCATCGAATTGCGCAACGAGCGTATCGAGGCGCTGACCCCGGCCGACCTGGTCAAGCGCGGCGTCATCCAGGTGATGGAGGGCCGCCACTGCTTCGGTCACCTCACCATCGAGGAGAACCTGCTGACCGGCGCCTACACGCGCACCGACGGCAAGGGTGGCGTGGCCGCGACCCTCGACAAGGTGTACAACTATTTTCCGCGCCTGAAAACGCGGCGCACCAGCCAGGCTGCCTACACCTCTGGCGGCGAGCAACAGATGTGCGCGATCGGTCGCGCCCTGATGGCCAATCCGAACATGGTGCTGCTCGACGAACCCTCGATGGGCTTGGCGCCGCAGATCGTCGATGAGGTGTTTTCCATCGTCAAGGACCTGAACCAGAAGGAGGGCGTGACCTTTCTGCTGGCCGAACAGAACACCAACATGGCGCTGCGCTATGCCGATTTCGGCTACATCCTCGAGAATGGCCGCGTGGTGATGGAAGGCGCCGCCGCCGAGCTGCGCAACAATGAGGACGTCAAGGAGTTCTACCTCGGCCTCTCAAGCCAGGGCCGCAAGAGCTTCCGCGAAGTGAAGCACTATCGTCGCCGCAAGCGCTGGCTGGCATGAGCCACGAACACTTCGACACACTCGAAACGCGCGACCCGCAGCAGCGCGAGCGCGACCTCATGGCGCGCCTGCCGGCGCAGATCGAGCACGCCAAGGCCAACGCACCATGGTTCGCGGAGTCGCTGCGCGAAGTCGATCCGGCGCAGATCACGACGCGCGCCGCGCTGGCGCAGCTGCCCGTGGTGCGCAAGCATGAACTGATCGAACTGCAGAAACAGCATCGCCCCTTCGGCGGGCTGGTGGCGGCCCGCTGGGGCCAGCTGGGGCGCGTGTTTTCCTCGCCCGGCCCGATCTACGAACCCGAGGGCCGCAATCCCGATTACTGGCGCACGGCGCGCGCGCTGTTCGCTGCGGGCTTCCGCGCCGGCGATCTCGTGCACAACAGCTTTTCCTACCACATGACCCCGGGCGCCTGGATCCTCGAAGGCGGCGCGCTGGCGCTCGGCTGCACGGTCTTCCCGGGCGGCGTGGGCCAGACCGAGCAGCAGCTGCAGGCGATGGCCGACCTGCAGCCGCAGGGTTATGTCGGCACGCCGAGCTTCCTGCGCATCCTGCTCGACAAGGCCGATGAACTCGGCCTGAAGATTCCCTCGCTGACCAAGGCGCTGGTCTCGGGTGAAGCCTTCCTGCCGCCGGTGCGCGAAGCCTTCGCGGCACGCGGCATCAGCGGCTGCCAGGCCTACGCGACGGCCGATCTCGGTGTCATCGCCTACGAGACTGCGGCGCGCGAAGGCTTGGTGGTGGATGAAGATGTGATCCTCGAAATCGTCCGCCCCGGCACCGGCGACCCCGTGCCGGCGGGCGAGGTCGGCGAAGTGGTCGTCACCACCTTCAACACGACCTATCCGCTGATCCGCTTCGGTACCGGCGACCTGTCCGCGATCCTCCCGGGCATTTCACCCTGCGGGCGCACCAACCTGCGCATCCGCGGCTGGCTGGGACGCGCCGACCAGACCACCAAGGTCAAGGGCATGTTCGTCCATCCCGAGCAGATCGCGGCGGTGCAGAAGCGCCATCCGGAGATTTTGCGCGCGCGGCTCGTCGTCACCAATCCGGACAGCAGCGACGCGATGACGCTCCGCTGCGAGGGCAGCGGCGATGCCGCCGCCACCGCCACCATCGCCGACAGTCTGCGCGAGTTGACGAAGCTGCGCGGCACGGTGGAGTTCGTCGCACCGGGCACGCTGCCCAACGACGGCAAGGTCATCAGCGACGAGCGCAAGTATGACTGACGGCCCGCTTGCCGGGCTGAAAATCCTCGACCTCACGCGCCTGCTGCCGGGGCCGGTCTGCACGCTGCATCTCGCCGACCTTGGCGCCGAGGTGATCAAGATCGAAGATACTGGCGCGGGCGACTACGCGCGCACGATGGGTCTCGGCGCGGCGCCGGGCGAGGACAGCTTCTTCTTCCGCGTCGTCAATCGCAACAAGCGCGGCATGCGGCTCGACCTCAAGCAGCAGGCGGGTGTGGAGGTCTTCCTGCGCCTCGCGCGCGACGCCGACGTGATCGTCGAGAGTTTTCGTCCCGGCGTGGTCGACAAACTCGGCGTTGGCTATACGGCAGTGCGGGAAATCAATCCGCGCATCGTCTATTGCGCGATCACCGGCTACGGGCAGGACGGCCCCTGGCGCGACCGCGCGGGCCACGACCTCAACTACATCGCGACTTCTGGAGTACTCGACCAGATCGGGACGGAGGACGGCGCCCCGGCGATTCCCAACCTGCAGATCGGCGACCTGCTCGGCGGCGCGCTGACGGCGGTGATGGGCATCCTCGCCGCGGTGATCGGCGCCCGGGCGACCGGCGCGGGACGCTACGTCGATGTGGCCATGACCGACGCGACCTTCGCCCATGCCTACACCGGCCTGCTCTCGGTGCTGGCGCGCGGGCAGACGCTGCCGCGCGGCATGGACGACCTCAACGGCGGCCTGCCGGGCTATCGGCTCTACCGCACGCAGGACGGCCGCTACATGGCGGTGGGAGCGCTCGAGCCGAAGTTCTGGCAGGTGTTCTGCGATGCGATCGGGCGTCCCGACCTCAAGCCCTTCGGCCTCGCACGCGATGCCGACGGCGCACGCACCCGGCGCGAGCTTGAAACGCTGTTCGCCAGCCAGCCGCTCGCGCATTGGGCCGCGCAGTTCGAGAGTGTCGACTGCGGCGTCACACCGGTGCTGAGCTTCGAGGAGGCGATGGAAAACCCGCAACTCAGGGCGCGCGGCATGCTGCCGGAGATCGACGGACTGCAGCAGTTCGCACCGCCGCTGAAGATGAGCGGGCTGGAATTCGCGGTGCGCAGCCCTGCCCCGAAAGTCAGCGCTGACGGGACGGCACTATTGCGCGCCGCGGGCTATGGCGAGGCCGACATCGAGGCACTGCGCGTCCAGGGCGTGATCTGATTTCGTGAGTACCGCCCTCACGCTGCTGCCCGATTTCGCGCTGATCCTGCTCGGCTACGGACTGCGGCGCTGGATGGCGCTGGGCGACCATTTCTGGACCGGGCTGGAGAAGCTCGTCTATTACGTGCTGTTTCCCGCGCTGCTGTTCAACGCGATCACGAAGACGCCGCTGACCTTCGCGGCCGTGCCGCTGATCGGCACCGGCGCGGCGGCGATGGCCGGCGCGATGCTGCTGGCCCTGCTGGCGCGGCCGCTGTTCCCGCTTACGCCGCTTTCCTTCGCCTCGCAGTTCCAGTGTGCCTTCCGCTTCAATTCCTACATCGGCCTTGCGGTCGCCGCCAAGCTGCACGGCGCGGCGGGCATCGCGTCGATGGGCCTGCTGACCGGCGGCATGGTGCCCTTCGCGAATATCGTGGCGGTCGGGATGCTGGCGCGCCACGGCGAAACCTCGGTGTGGCGAGAGCTGGCGAGAAATCCGCTGTTCCTGTCGACGCTCGCCGCGCTGGCCTGGAATCTCCTCGGCCTGCCCGTGCCGGCGCCCGCGGGGCACTTCCTGGGTCGGCTGGCGGAGGCGGCGATCGCGCTGGGCCTGCTGGCGGTCGGCGCGGCGCTCAGGCTGCGCGGCGCGATCGGTCCCGAAGGGCGCGGCGCGGCGAGCTATTTCCTCGCGGTGAAGCTGCTGGCGATGCCGCTGATCGCCCTGCTGGTCGCGCGCTGGATCGGGCTGACCGGCGTGCATTTCGACGTGGTGATGGCTTTCGCGGCGCTGCCGACGGCGTCGTCGGCCTACATCCTCGCCCAGCGCATGGGTGGCGACGGCCCGCGCGTCGCCTGGCTGATCTCCGCCAGCACACTGCTGGGAATGGCGACGCTACCCTTATGGTTTACTTTGCTCGCTTTTCTTGCGGGGTGAACGCTTGGGCTTGGCGGCAGGTGTTTCGGCCGCCGGTTCTGAAGAAGTCGGCGCTGGCGGGACGGCACTCTTCATCAGATCCCAGGGCATCTGCCACACCGCGGGGTTGAGGAAGGGGTTGGGGGCGTTTTCCGCTTCGGCGGCGGCTTCCTGGGTCGCCTGGCTCATCTGCTGGAAGGCCAGCAGCGTGGCGCGCTGCATTTCGAGGCCCTGGATGGTCATCTGCAGCAGGCTGAGGTTGGACTTGAGCCAGCCCTCGACGGCCTTCAGGTCGGCGATGCGCTTGCCGAGTTCGTCGGTATCGACCGTCGGTGTGACCATGCCGGGCAGCGAGAAACCCATGTTGCCCCACATGTTCTTGATGAATTCCATCGGGTCATTCTGGGTTTCGTTCGTCATGTTTCGCCTCGACAAGGGTTATGATTCGCATCCAATGATAGCCGTATTCGAATCGGGAGAATAAATTGCGGATTCTGGTCATCGAGGATCATGCTTTGGTGCGCGAGGGATTGTTGCTCGCGCTGAAGGCGCTGGAGGAGGCCGATACAACGGCTGAAATCATCGGTGCGCGTGATGCCGACGAGGCGACACACCTGCTCGAAGCGAACGACGACTTCGACCTGGCGCTGCTCGACCTGATGTTGCCGGGTACGGGCGGCCTGGCCTTCCTCGGCGTCATGCGCAAGCGTTTTCCGCATGTGCCGGTGGTGATCCTCTCGGCGCTCGACGATGCCGACACGGTACTGAAGGCGATGCGCCAGGGCGCAGCCGGTTTCGTGTCCAAGGCGAGCCCGACCGAAGTGCTGCTGGGGGCCTTGCGCGAGGTGCTGGCCGGCGAGATCTGGCTGCCGCCCGAATACCGCGAACTGTCCGGCAAGCGCAAGCGCGCCAAGACCGTCGCCGAACGCTATGGACTGACGAAGAGCCAGGCGCGCGTGCTCGAACTGCTGGCCGAGGGCAAGACCAACCGGGATATCGCCGAGATGCTCGGCGTAACCGAAGGCACCGTGAAAATCCACGTTTCGGCGATCTTCAAATCGTTGGGCGTGAACAACCGCTCGCAGGCCTTGTTGGTCGCGCAGGGAAAGAAGTAGCCGACTTTTCTTAAGCCGCCACGGCCATCGGCTGTGGCGCGTTTACCGTGCCATTCGCAGCGTTGCGCGCGACACCCTGCAAGGGCACGGCATCTTCCAGCGGCAGTTGCAGCAGGTCGATGACCTGGTGCGCCACGGCGCGGCAGGCATTCGCCAGCGGCGTCGGCAGGCTGCCCGGAATCTGCTTCTGCAGCAATAACTTGCTCGCCGACAGGCTGAACATCGGATCGAGGATGCGGTCGCGATAGGGCGCCAGCAGTTCCGTCACGGCCTTCTCGGCCGCTTCGCGCTGCCAGGCATTGGTCGGCCACTGGGTCGGGATCGCGTAGGCGCGCGGGAACATTTCGAGGTCGCGGATCACGGTGCGGATGTCCTCATGCGAATCGCGGAAGGGCAGCAGCACTAGGTCGGCCAAGCCATAGAGCCGCTTGTCCATTTCGGTGCGGTTGCCGCCGCCGTCGATCACGCCCAGCCAGGCCTTCAGGGAGCGGATCTTGTCCGTCACCTTGCCGAGCGCCTCGCGCGAGCGCGCGTCGGCGATCAGGTAGCGGCGGTCGGCGGGGTCGAGCGGCTCGCGGTGCGTGTCGGTGAGCACGCAGACCGAGCGCTGGCCGAGCAGTCCCATGCCCTGACAGAGCATGTGCGACAGCGTGGTCTTGCCCGTGCCGCCCTTGTTGCCGATTACACAGATGATGTCCGCCATGTCCGTTCTGCGTGGTTGCGTCCGGAACGGATTATTGTTGATCGCCGCCCCGGGGGATGGGCGGAAATGCAGCGGAATCGTCGGCTTTATCCCCGGCGCGCGGGGTGATACAGGAAAAGCCGTGTATTCCGGCGATCGGCCACGACCAGGCTCTCGTCGGGCTCGATACCCGGTACCTCGAAGCTGTTGCTGACCAGCAGGGCCGCGGGCGCCATTTCGGCACTGGCCTTCACCCAGAGGCGCGGCATCGGCGCGGGCGAGAGAAAGATATACACCAAGTCATAGGCGCCGAGCGGCTCCTCCCAGAAATCGCCGTACCGGATCGTCAGGTTCGGCTGGCCGAGTGCACGCAGTTTGGCTACCAGACAGGTCAGCGGCGCGTGTTCGATGCCGGCGAAACAGCAATCGGGCCGTGCCGCTGCCAGCCGGCGCAGCAGCCCGCCGTCGCCGCAGCCGAGGTCGATGACGTGGCAGGGCGTCGCCGGCAGCAATTTCAACAGCGCTGCCGCCGTCGCGCGATTGGTCAGATAGAGCGGCACACGGCTCTTGTCGGTACGCCAGAAGACCAGCAGCAGCAGCACGAAGGCGGCGAGGAACCATCCCGGCGCAATGCCGATCTGCTGCACGGCGACCACCAGCGGCATGAAGCCGAGATGGATCGGCTGCCACCAGTTCGGCGCGCGCAGCCATAGCGAAATCAGCGCGGCGATGCCGCCTTGCAGCAGCGCGAGAATGAAGGGAATCTGCCCGAAATCGACGGCGGTCAGCTGGCCAAGCCCGGCGACGAGCAGCAAGACAGCGGCCGCGCCGCCGAGCTGGGCGAACAGGGCGCCGCGTAGCGGTGCTGGCTCAGTCCGCGAGTTTCGCACGCGCGCGTTCCCGCAGTTGCCGTCCCGCCAGCGCCGACTTTGCGCGGACGTGGCCGTAGCCGCGCACCAGATCCGGCCAGCCAGCCAGCTCTTGGGCGGCAGCCAGGTTGCCGGTATCGAGCCTGGCGAGGATCAGATCGAGGTCGTCCTCGTATTCCGCGAGCAGCTGCTGGGCAAGCCTGCGTTCCGGGCTGCGCGCGAAGATGTCCCAGCGCGTGCCGCGCAGCTTTCTGGCTTTGGCCAGCCAGCGGAAGGCGGTCATCATCCACGGGCCGTAGCGCCGCTTGGGCATTCGGCCCGTCGTCGGGTCGGGCCGCGCGAGCAGCGGCGGGGCGAGGTGAAAGCAGAGTGAGTAGTCACCCTCGAACTGCGCGGCCACGCGGTCGAGGAAGTCCGTCTCGGCATAGAGCCGGGCGACTTCGTATTCATCCTTGGCGGCGAGCAGCTTGAAGTAATTGCGCGCCACGACGGCGGCGAGCGCATCGTCGGCCGCCGGGTGCTGGCGGATTTGCTCGGCCCGCGCGCGGTAGCGTCCGGCCAGCGCGGCATCCTGGTAATCGGTGAGCCGCTGTACGCGGTCGGCGAGCAGTGTTGCAAAAGTCGGCGCTGGCGGGACGGCAGCTTGCGGCAGGAAGGCCGCGACGCTCGCCGGATCATGCGCGGCGCGGCGGCCCCAGCGGAAGGCGCGCAGGTTCATGTCCACCGCCGTGCCGTTGAGCTCGATCGCGCGCGTCAGCGCCGCTTCGCTGACCGGAATCAACCCGCGCTGCCAGGCGAAGCCGAGCAGGAGGATGTTCGCGTAGATCGCGTTGCCCATCAGCCGCGTCGCCAGCGCCGTCGCGTCGATGGCATCGAACGCGGCGGCGCCGATCGTGGCGGCGAGCGCGGCACGGATGCCGTCGAGCGGGAAGCGCCAGTCGGGATTCGCAGTGAACTCCGCGGTCGGCGTCGCGGCGGCATTGATGGCGGCGCGCGTACGTCCCGCGTGCATTTTCGACAAGGCTTCCGGCGCGGCGCTGACGATGGCGTCGCCGCCGAGGATCGCATCGGCCTCGCCCGTGGCGATGCGCGGCGCGTGGAGCGCGGCCGGGTCGTCGCAGATGCGCACGTGCGAGAACACCGTGCCGCCCTTCTGCGCGATGCCGGTCATGTCGAGCACGCTGACGCCCTTGCCGTCGAGGTGCGCCGCCATGCCGAGCAGCGCGCCGAGCGTGACGATGCCCGTGCCGCCGACGCCGGTGACGAGGATGTTGAAGGGTTTCTCCGTGGTTACAAAAGTCGGCTCTGGCGGGACGGCAGGCTCAAGGTCCAGCGCGCTGCCCTTGCGCAAACTGCCGCCTTCGATCGTTACGAAACTCGGGCAGAAGCCGTTGAGGCAGGAGAAATCCTTGTTGCAGGCCGACTGGTCGATGGCGCGCTTCGTGCCGAGCGTCGTATCGACCGGCACGACGGCGAGGCAGTTGGATTGCACGGAGCAGTCGCCGCAGCCTTCGCAGACGTCGGCGTTGATGAAGACGCGCAGCGGCGGATCGGCCAGTTTTCCACGTTTCCTGCGGCGGCGCTTCTCGGCCGCGCAGGTCTGGTCGTAGATCAGCGCCGACACGCCGGGACACTCGCGCATCTCCTTCTGGATCGTGTCGAACTCGTCGCGGTGCCTGATCGGCACGCCGTGCGGCAGCTCGCTCTTGCGCCAGGCGCGCGGGCTGCCGTCGGTGACCACGACGACGTGGCCGACGCCTTCGGCATGCAACTGGTGCGCGATCTGCGGCACGGTCAGGCCGCCGTCGACCGGCTGGCCGCCGGTCATCGCCACCGCGTCGTTGTAGAGGATCTTGTAGGTGATGTTGACGTTCGCCGCGACGGCGGCGCGGATGGCGAGGATGCCCGAGTGGAAGTAGGTGCCGTCGCCGATGTTGACAAAGACATGCGGCGTCTCGGTGAAGGGCGACTGGCCGATCCAGGCCGCACCTTCGCCTCCCATCTGCGCGAAGGTGTCGGTGTCGCGATTCATCCACGTCACCATGAAATGGCAGCCGATGCCGGCGAGCGCGCGCGAGCCTTCCGGCACCCGCGTCGAGGTGTTGTGCGGGCAGCCCGGGCAGAACCACGGCATGCGCTTGCCGGCAATCGTCGGCGCATGGCGCTGTGTTGCGGCCGTGATGTGCCCGAGCCGTGCGCTGACGCGCGGGTGAGCGCCGATGTGGCTTGCCAGAATTTGGGCGATCTGCGTCGGCGTGAGTTCGCCGCAGGGCGGCAGCAGGGGCTGGCCGGCCTCGTCGTGCTTGCCGAGGATGCGCGGACGCGCCGGGGCGTGATACAGCACCTCCTTGAGCTGGGTCTCGATCAGCGCGCGCTTTTCCTCGACGACGAGAATCGTGTCGAGGCCGGCCGCGAAGCGGCGCATGCCCTCGGCTTCGAGCGGCCAGACCATGGCGACCTTGAGGACGCGCAGGCCGAGTTCACTGGCGAGGCGGTCGTCGATGCCGAGCAGTTCGAGCGCCTGGCGCACGTCGAGATAGCTCTTGCCCGCGGCGACGATGCCCAATCGGGCCTTGGGTGAGTCGATCACCGTGTGATTCAGGTTGTTCGCACGGCAGTAGGCGCGGGCGGCATCGAGTTTGGTTTCGAGCAGGCGTGCTTCTAGTGCGAGGCGATCGTCCGGCCAGCGGATGTTGAGGCCCCATGGGTCACCTTGCGGCAAAGCGAAGTCGGAGGGAATGACGATGGTCACCCGATCCGGATCGATATCGACGGCCGCGGAGGATTCGACGGTGTCGGCGACGGCCTTGAAGCCGACCCAGCAGCCTGAATAGCGGCTCAGCGCCCAGCCGTGCAGGCCGAGGTCGAGATAATCCTGCACGCCGGACGGGGCGAGGATCGGCATCGCCGCGGCGATGAAGGCCTGTTCCGACTGGTGGGCGACAGTGGATGAGCGCGCCGCGTGGTCGTCGCCGGCGATGGCGATCACGCCGCCGAACGGTGCGCTGCCCGCGCCGTTGGCGTGCTTGAAAACGTCGCCGCTGCGGTCGACGCCCGGGCCCTTGCCGTACCAGATGCCGAACACGCCGTCGTACTTCGCGCCGGGCGCCAGGCCGATCTGCTGCGTGCCCCAGAGGGCGGTGGCGGCGAGTTCCTCATTGACGCCGGGCTGGAACACGACGTGGTGCGTATCGAGGTGCTTCCTGGCCTGCCAGAGGGCGAGGTCATAGGCGCCGAGCGGGGAGCCGCGATAGCCGGAGATGTAGCCGGCCGTATTCAGTCCGGCCGCCAGGTCGCGCCGCCGTTGCAGCAGTGGCAGGAGCGTCAGCGCCTGCATGCCGGTCAGATAGACGCGGCCGGATTCCTGCGTGTATTTGTCGTCGAGCGATACGTCACGCACGTCGCGCATGCCTAGTCAGGCAGGACCTTGCCGGGATTCATCAGGTTGTCCGGATCGATGGCCTGCTTGATCGCGCGCATGACGGAGAGTGCGCCGTCGCCGTGCTCCAGTGGCATGTACTTGCGCTTGCCGAGGCCGATGCCGTGTTCGCCGGTGCAGGTACCGTCCATCGCGATGGCCCGTTCGGCGAGGCGTTGCGCGAAGGCCTGCGCCTTGTCGAGCATGGCGGCATCGCCGGGTTGCACGAGGATCAGCATGTGGAAGTTGCCGTCACCGACATGGCCGAGCAGCGGGGCGACGAGTCCGCTGGCTTCGAGATCGGCGCGCGTGGCGGCGATGCAGTCGGCGAGGCGCGAAATCGGTACGCAGACGTCGGTGGTGATGGAGCGCGCGCCGGGTTGCAGGTTCAGGCAGGCGTAGTAGGCGTCGTGCCGCGCCTGCCAGAGGCGCGAACGGTCCTCGGGCCGGTCGGCCCACTCGAAATCCATGCCGCCGTGCTCGGCAGCGAGCGCCTGCAAGGTTTCGGTCTGTTCGGCCACGCCGGCCGGCGAGCCGTGCAGTTCGAAAAAGAGCGTTGGCGTTTCGCGCAGGCTGGTCTTGCTGTAGCGGTTGATCGCCGTGATCGACAGGGCATCGAGCAGTTCGATGCGGGCGACGGGAATGCCGAGCTGGATGGTCTGGATGACCGTATCGACGGCGGCGGCGATGTCCGGAAAGGCGCAGACCGCGCTGGCGATGGCTTCCGGCAGCGGATGCAGGCGCACGGTGAGTTCGGTGATGATCCCCAGTGTGCCTTCCGAGCCGACGAACAGTCGCGTCAGATCATAGCCGGCCGACGATTTGCGCGCGCGCGTGCCGGTTCGGATGACGCGGCCGTCGGGCAGCACGACCGTGGCACCGAAAGTGTTTTCACGCATCGTGCCGTAGCGCACGGCATTGGTGCCCGAGGCGCGCGTCGCGGCCATGCCGCCGAGGCTGGCGTCGGCGCCGGGGTCGATCGGGAAGAACAGCCCGGTATCATGCAGTGCAGCATTCAGGGCCTTGCGCGTGACGCCGGCCTCGACCGTGGCATCGAGGTCTTCCGGACGGATCGCCAGCACCCGGTTCATCTGCGACAGGTCGATGCTGAGGCCGCCATGGACGGCGAGCAGGTGGCCTTCGAGCGAGGTGCCCGTGCCGAAGGCGATGACCGGAACCTTGTATTCATGGCAGAGGCCGACCGCAGCCGCGACTTCTTCCGTCGACCGGGCAAAAATCACCGCATCCGGCGGCATCGGGGCATGCGATGATTCGTCCTTGCCATGGTGTTCCCGCACGGCGGCACTGGTGGAAAGGCGCTCGCCGAAGCGGGCGGCCAGGACGGCCAGCAAGGGCTGGGGCAGCTGGGAGGGACGATTCATCTATTTATTCTACGTCCGCGTCCCGGCTATTCCGGGAATGTTGAGTCAGCATTGACAATTCTGTGGGAAGTCCTGCATAATGCAGCGTTTCGCTGGAGGGGTTCCCGAGCGGTCAAAGGGAGCAGACTGTAAATCTGCCGGCTCAGCCTTCGAAGGTTCGAATCCTTCCCCCTCCACCAAGCTTATTGTCTGTAGCAGGCAGCAGGGTTTTGTTTGCAGTACCGGTTAGTAGGCGGGCGGGTGTAGTTCAATGGTAGAACCTCAGCCTTCCAAGCTGATGACGCGGGTTCGATTCCCGCTACCCGCTCCAGGCAGCACGGTTAAGTTTTTTGGCCCATGTAGCTCAGTGGTAGAGCACTCCCTTGGTAAGGGAGAGGTCGGCAGTTCAATCCTGCCCATGGGCACCAGTTTGATTTTTCGTTTTTTTGATTTTTGGGGTGATCGATCATGGCAAAAGGCAAATTTGAGCGGACGAAGCCGCACGTGAATGTGGGGACGATTGGGCACGTGGACCATGGCAAGACCACGTTGACGGCGGCGATCACGACGATCCTGTCGGCGAAGTTTGGTGGCGAGGCGAAGAAGTACGACGAGATTGATGCGGCGCCGGAAGAGAAGGCGCGGGGCATCACCATCAACACGGCGCACGTCGAATACGAGACGGCCAAGCGTCACTACGCGCACGTTGACTGCCCGGGTCACGCCGACTACGTCAAGAACATGATCACCGGTGCTGCCCAGATGGACGGTGCCATCCTGGTCGTTTCTGCCGCTGACGGCCCGATGCCGCAGACCCGCGAGCACATCCTGCTGGCCCGTCAGGTCGGCGTGCCCTACATCATCGTCTTCATGAACAAGTGCGACATGGTCGATGACGCCGAGCTGCTCGAGCTCGTCGAAATGGAAGTGCGTGAGCTGCTCAGCAAGTACGACTTCCCGGGCGACGACATCCCGATCGTCAAGGGTTCGGCCCTGAAGGCCATGGAAGGCGACAAGGGTGAGTTGGGCGAAGGCGCCATCCTCAAGCTGGCCGATGCCCTCGACAGCTACATCCCGACCCCCGAGCGCGCCATCGACAAGCCCTTCCTGATGCCCATCGAAGACGTCTTCTCCATCTCCGGGCGGGGCACCGTCGTTACCGGTCGCGTCGAGCGCGGCGTCGTCAAGGTTGGCGAAGAAATCGAAATCGTCGGTATCCGTCCCACCGTCAAGACCACCTGTACCGGCGTCGAGATGTTCCGCAAGCTGCTCGACCAGGGCCAGGCGGGCGACAACGTCGGCGTGCTGCTGCGCGGCACCAAGCGTGAAGAAGTCGAGCGCGGCCAGGTGCTGGCCAAGCCGGGCTCGATCACCCCGCACACCCACTTCGTGGCCGAGGTGTATGTCCTGTCGAAGGACGAAGGCGGCCGTCACACCCCGTTCTTCAACGGCTATCGTCCGCAGTTCTACTTCCGGACGACGGACGTGACCGGCGCGTGCGAACTGCCGGCGGGCGTCGAGATGGTGATGCCGGGTGACAACGTGCAGATGACGGTCAAGCTGATTGCGCCGATCGCGATGGAAGACGGCCTGCGCTTCGCCATCCGCGAAGGCGGTCGCACCGTCGGCGCCGGCGTCGTCGCAAAAATCATCGAGTAAGAAATCGTTTCACCATGCTGGGCGGCACCCTTCGGGGTGTCGCCCTTCGTGGTCTTTAGGGTCTTTAGCTGCAGGGGTATAGCTCAATTGGCAGAGCGGCGGTCTCCAAAACCGCAGGTTGGGGGTTCGATTCCCTCTGCCCCTGCCACACTTGCTTGATGGAAACGGACAGACACGGATATATGGCCGATAAACTGAAGTTCGCTCTGGCGCTGCTGTTGCTGGTGGCGGGAATTGCGGGCTTTTACCTGCTTGCCGAACAGGCGCTTGTGGTGCGCGTGCTGGCGGTGTTGTTCGGCATTGCCGCGGGCGGCGCCGTGGCCTGGTTCACCGAGCCGGGGCAGCGTTTCGTTGCTCTTGGGCGCGAGTCGATTGCCGAGGCGAAGAAAGTGGTGTGGCCTTCGCGCAAAGAGACCCTGCAGACGACCGGCATCGTGTTTGCATTCGTGCTGGTGATGGCGATCATGCTGTGGATTACCGACAAGAGCCTGGAGTGGGTGCTTTACGATTTGGTTCTGGGCTGGAAAAAATCATGACGAAACGCTGGTACGTAGTGCACGCCTATTCTGGCTTCGAGAAATCGGTTCAGCGCGCACTGGTCGAGCGCATCGCGCGTGCCGGGATGCAGGACAAGTTTGGCCAGATTCTCGTTCCGGTCGAGGAGGTGGTCGAGATGAAGTCCGGCCAGAAGCACACCTCCGAACGCAAGTTTTTCCCGGGCTACGTGCTGGTCGAGATGGATATGGATGATGAATCCTGGCATCTCGTCAAGAGCACGCCGAAGGTCACCGGTTTTGTTGGTGGCACGGCCACCAAGCCGACGCCAATTTCCGAAAAGGAAGTTAACAAGATCATGCAGCAGATGCAGGAGGGGGTTGAAAAACCGCGTCCCAAGGTGCTGTTCGAGACTGGCGAACTGGTGCGCGTGAAGGAGGGCCCGTTTACCGACTTCAACGGCATGGTCGAGGAAGTGAATTACGAAAAGAGTCGCTTGCGCGTCTCGGTGACCATTTTCGGCCGGGCGACCCCGGTCGAACTCGAGTTCGCACAGGTCGAGAAGGCATAGATTCATTACCGGCGCTGCAGCGGTTTTTCTGCAGCAAGAGGAGCGTCGCCAGTACGGGATGCGTTATGACTCACTGACAGGAGTTAGCAAACATGGCGAAGAAAATCGTCGGCTACATCAAGCTGCAAGTGCCGGCGGGCAAGGCGAATCCATCGCCCCCGATCGGTCCCGCACTCGGCCAACGCGGCCTCAACATCATGGAGTTCTGCAAGGCCTTCAATGCCCAGACCCAAGGTTTGGAGCCGGGGCTGCCGATCCCGTGCGTAATCACCGCTTACGCGGACAAGTCCTTCACCTTCATCATGAAGACGCCGCCCGCGACGGTCCTGATCAAGAAGGCCGCCGGCGTGCAGAAGGGCTCTCCGAAGCCGCATACCGACAAGGTTGGCAAGATCACCCGCGCCCAGGCCGAGGAAATCGCCAAGACCAAGATGAAGGATCTGACCGCCGCCGACATGGACGCAGCGGTCCGCACCATCGCGGGTTCGGCTCGCAGCATGGGCATTACCGTGGAGGGCGTGTGAGATGGCGAAGCATTCCAAGCGAGTCGAGGCGGCGCGAGCCAAAGTTGATCGCAACAAGAATTACCCTTTGTCCGAAGCGCTGACTCTGGTCAAGGAAAATGCCACTGCGAAGTTCAACGAGTCCATCGATGTGGCCGTGAATCTTGGTGTCGATGCCAAGAAATCCGACCAGGTGGTGCGTGGCTCGGTCGTTCTCCCCGCAGGCACCGGCAAGACCGTGCGTGTCGCCGTGTTCTGCCAGGGTGCCAAGGCCGAGGAAGCCAAGGCGGCCGGTGCGGATATCGTCGGTTTCGACGACCTCGCGGCGTCCGTCAAGGGTGGCACGATCGATTTCGACGTTTGCATCGCCACGCCGGATGCCATGAAGGTGGTGGGCCAGTTGGGCCAGATTCTCGGTCCGCGCGGCCTGATGCCGAACCCGAAGGTAGGTACCGTGACGATGGACGTGACGACCGCCGTGAAGAATGCCAGGGCGGGCCAGGTCCAGTACCGTACCGACAAGGCCGGCATCGTGATGTGCACCATCGGCCGCGCCTCGTTCTCGGTTGATCAATTGCAGCAGAACATGGCTGCCCTGATCGAAGCGCTGAACAAGGCCAAGCCGGCTGCCGCCAAGGGTCAGTATTTGAAGAAGGTCTCGGTGTCCTCGACGATGGGCGCCGGGGTGCGTGTCGATCAGGCTTCCCTGGTTGCCGCGCAGGCATAAGAACTTTGGGCCGCTGCCCGCCTGCAAAGGAGCGCTGGGGGCGGCGGGTTATCAAAGACCGCAGGTGTCCGCAAGGACTTAATTGTTGCTGAAGGGATGTCGGTGACGACGCTCTTGGCGGCAGCCGGCGCAGATGGCGTTACCCGAAGACGGGAATCCCGATTCCTGAATGAAGGTCGCCGTATCGCCAGCGCCGAGTTCCGGCGTTGGAGTTTGAAAAGGAGTTGACCGTGGGTCTCAATCTTGACGACAAGAAGGCGGTAGTCGCCGAAGTGTCCGCAGAAGTGGCGGGCGCCCAGTCGATCATCGTCGCCGAGTACCGTGGTCTCGAGGTGGGTGATATCACCGCCCTGCGTGCCAACGCGCGTAAGGCGGGTGTGTATCTGCGTGTGTTGAAGAACACCCTGGTGCGTCGTGCCGTCAATGGCACGCCGTTCGAGGGTCTTGCCGACAAGATGGTTGGCCCCCTGATCTACGGAATTTCCAAGGATCCGGTGGCTGCAGCCAAGCTGCTGCATGATTTCGGCAAGAGTAACCAGAAGCTCGTCGTCAAGGCGGGCGCCATGCCGAACTATGTCATGGATGCGGAGGGTGTCAAGGCGCTTGCCTCGATGCCCAGCCGCGAAGAGTTGCTGTCCAAATTGCTCGGCACGATGCAGGCACCGATCGCCCAGTTCGTCCGTACGCTCAACGAAATCCCGACGAAGTTCGTCCGGGGTCTCGCCGCCGTGCGCGACGCCAAAGAGACTGCGTAATCGTTTTTCATCGATCCAAATATTCATTCAGGAGTTGTAATCATGGCTGTTAACAAAGCTGAAATCCTTGATGCCATTGCCGGCATGACCGTTCTCGAGTTGTCCGAGCTGATCAAGGAAATGGAAGAGAAGTTCGGCGTTTCCGCCGCCGCCGCCGCGGTTGCCGTGGCTGCCCCCGCTGCCGGTGCCGCCGCACCTGCCGCCGAAGAAAAGACCGAATTCACCGTCATGCTGATGGCTGCGGGCGAAAAGAAGGTCGAGGTCATCAAGGTTGTGCGCGCCGCAACCGGCCTGGGCCTCAAGGAAGCCAAGGACCTCGTCGACGGTGCTCCCAAGCCCGTCAAGGAAGCCATTCCGAAGGCAGATGCCGAGGCGCTCAAGAAGCAGCTGGAAGACGCGGGCGCGAAGGTCGAAGTCAAGTAATTGTTGTTGCATCATCGGCTGGCTGCCTGCTCAGTTGAATCTGGGGGCGGCCAGCCTTTCTGCATTGGTTTTTCTGGAAACATATTTGAGCAGTTCAGGTTTTAGCGATCAGCAATTCGGTCATGGACCGGCTTGCCGATCCCTGAATCCTGACTGACGGAGCGAACATGGCCTACTCGTACACCGAGAAAAAGCGTATCCGCAAGAGCTTCGCCAAGCGTGCGAACGTTCTCAACGTTCCCTTCCTGCTGGCAACCCAACTGGAGTCCTACACGCAATTCCTGCAGGTGGATGTTCCGCCGGCGCAGCGGAACGACCAGGGCCTCCAAGCTGCCTTCAAATCGATCTTCCCGATCGTTGCGCACTCCGGCGCGGCACGGCTGGAATTCGTCGAGTATCGCTTGGGCGAGCCGCCCTTCGATGTCAAGGAGTGCCAGCAGCGTGGCCTGACTTTCGCATCCCCCTTGCGCTCCAAGGTTCGGCTGGTGATCCTTGATCGTGAAAGCAGTACCGAGAAGGTGAAGGAGGTCAAGGAGCAGGAGGTGTACATGGGTGAAATTCCGCTCATGACCACGACCGGTTCGTTTGTTATCAACGGCACCGAGCGCGTCATCGTCTCCCAGTTGCATCGCTCTCCCGGAGTGTTCTTCGAGCACGACAAGGGCAAGACCCATAGTTCAGGGAAACTGCTGTTCTCCGCGCGGATCATTCCATATCGCGGATCCTGGCTCGATTTCGAGTTCGATCCGAAAGATCTGCTGTATTTCCGTGTCGACCGCCGTCGCAAGATGCCGGCCACTATTCTGCTCAAGGCCATCGGGATGAATCCCGAGCAGATTCTCGCAACGTTCTTCGAGGCCGATACCTTCCATTTGAGCAAAAAGGGTATCCAGTTCGATGTCGTGCCCGAGCGACTGCGCGGCGAAGTCGCCAAGTTCGATATCCATGACAAATCCGGCAAGGTATTGGTTGCCAAGGACAAGCGGATTACCGCCAAGCACATCCGCGATATGGCTGAGGCTGGTATCAAGAAGATCGCCGTGCCCGACGACTTCCTGGTCGGTCGGGTGGTTGCCCAGAACGTCATTGATGCAACCACCGGTGAAATCCTTGCCAATGCCAACGACGAAATTACCGACAGCCTGCTGGCCAAGCTTTCCGAGGCCGGGGTCGAAAACCTGAAGACCCTGTACATCAACGATCTCGATCGTGGCCCCTACATTTCGACGACGTTGCGCGCCGATGAAACCGCCGACCAATGGGCGGCGCGCGTTGCCATTTATCGCATGATGCGTCCAGGCGAACCCCCAACGGAGGACGCAGTGGAATCGCTCTTCCACGGCTTGTTCTACTCCGAGGAGCGTTACGATCTATCGGCAGTCGGCCGCATGAAATTCAACCGTCGCGTGGGGCGCGAAGAAGTGACGGGGTCGAGCGTACTGTCCAACGAGGATATCCTGGATGTCGTGCGCATTTTGGTTGAACTGCGCAATGGTCGCGGCGAAGTCGATGATATCGATCACCTCGGCAACCGCCGTGTGCGCTCGGTGGGTGAGCTTGCCGAGAACCAATTCCGCGCCGGTCTTGTCCGGGTCGAGCGCGCGGTCAAGGAGCGCCTGAATCAGGCCGAATCCGACAACCTGATGCCGCATGACCTGATCAATGCCAAGCCGATCAGCGCGGCGATCAAGGAGTTCTTCGGGTCGAGCCAGTTGTCGCAGTTCATGGACCAGACCAACCCGCTGTCAGAAATTACCCACAAACGCCGGGTGTCTGCACTTGGCCCTGGTGGTCTGACTCGCGAACGTGCGGGCTTCGAGGTCCGCGACGTGCATCCGACCCACTATGGCCGTGTCTGCCCGATCGAAACGCCGGAAGGCCCGAACATCGGCCTGATCAATTCGCTGGCCTTGTATGCCCGTACCAACGAATATGGTTTCATGGAAACGCCATATCGGAAGGTGGTCGATGGCCATGTCACCAGCGAGATCGAATACCTTTCCGCGATCGAGGAAGGCAAATACGTCATTGCCCAGGCGAATGCGCAGCTCGACAAGAAAGGCAAGCTGAGCGACGAACTGGTCTCCTGCCGTTTCAAGGGCGAATTCGAGCTGAAGGAGCCGGCCGAGGTCCAGTACATGGACGTGGCGCCGGGCCAGATCGTTTCCGTGGCGGCCTCGCTGATTCCTTTCCTCGAGCACGACGACGCGAACCGCGCACTGATGGGTGCCAACATGCAGCGCCAGGCGGTGCCCTGCCTGCGTCCGGAAAAGGCTCTGGTCGGCACCGGTATCGAGCGTACGGTGGCAGTCGACTCCGGTACGGCTGTGCAGGCGCTGCGTGGCGGCGTGGTCGACTACGTCGACGCGAACCGCATCGTGGTGCGTGTCAATGACGCCGAAACGGTTCCCGGGGAAGTCGGCGTCGATATTTACAATCTGACGAAGTACACCCGCTCGAATCAGAACACCAATATCAACCAGCGTCCCATCGTCAAGGTCGGAGATCTGATCGAGAAGGGCGACGTGGTTGCCGATGGTGCCTCCACCGATCTGGGCGAGCTAGCGCTGGGCCAGAACATGCGTGTCGCATTCATGCCCTGGAACGGTTACAACTTCGAGGATTCGATCCTGATTTCCGAACGCGTGGTTGCCGAGGATCGTTTTACCTCGATTCACATCGAGGAACTGACCGTCGTTTCGCGCGACACGAAGCTGGGTCCCGAGGAAATCACGCGTGATATCGCTACCCTCGGCGAAGCGCAGCTCTCGCGTCTTGATGATTCCGGCATCGTCTATATCGGCGCGGAAGTCGAGGCGGGTGATGTGCTGGTCGGCAAGGTGACTCCGAAGGGTGAAACCCAGCTGACACCTGAGGAGAAGCTGCTGCGCGCGATTTTCGGCGAAAAGGCTTCCGACGTGAAGGACACCAGTCTGCGCGTGCCGTCCGGCATGTCAGGCACGGTGATCGACGTTCAGGTATTTACCCGCGAAGGGATCGAACGCGACAAGCGCGCGCAATCGATCATCGATGACATGCTGAAGAGCTATAAGCTTGACTTGGCAGATCAGATGCGCATCGTCGAGCGCGATACGTTCGCGCGGATCGAGCGTTTGTTGTCCGGAAAGATTGCCAATAAGGGTCCCAAGAAGCTGGCAAAGGGTACGAAGATAACCAGGGACTATCTCGCCAGCCTGGAGCATTATCACTGGTTCGATATCAGCCTGGCGGATGAGGATGCACAGCAGCAGCTTGAAAACCTGCGTGACAGCCTCGACCAGACCCGGAAGGATTTTGATGTTGCCTTCGAAGCGAAAAAGAAGAAGCTGACGCAGGGTGATGAGTTGCCTCCGGGCGTCCAGAAAATGGTCAAGGTCTACCTGGCTGTCAAACGGCGCTTGCAGCCAGGTGACAAGATGGCTGGCCGGCACGGCAACAAGGGTGTGGTGTCCCGCATCGTGCCAGTCGAAGACATGCCCTGCATGGAGAACGGTACGCCTGTCGATATTGTTCTGAATCCGTTGGGGGTACCGTCCCGGATGAACATCGGTCAAATCCTGGAGGCGCACCTAGGCTGGGCGGCTAAGGGTCTTGGCGAAAAGATCGGCAGCATGCTGCAGGAGCAGGCTGCCATTGGCGAATTGCGCAAATTCCTCGACAAAATCTACAGTGTTTCCGGTCGCGATAGTGATATCGGCAGCCTGAGCGATGAAGAGATTCTCGAATTGGCCAACAACCTGCGGGCTGGTGTTCCGTTTGCAACTCCGGTGTTCGATGGCTGCAAGGAGGAGGAAATTCGCGCGATGCTCGATCTGGCCTATCCGGAAGAGGTCGCAAAACGCCTGAACCTGACCACCACCAAGACGCAGACGATCCTCTACGACGGACGCACCGGCGAAGCATTCGAGCGCCCTGTGACGGTTGGCTACATGCATGTGTTGAAGTTGCACCACCTGGTGGATGACAAGATGCACGCTCGTTCTACCGGCCCGTACAGTCTGGTGACGCAGCAGCCGCTCGGCGGCAAGGCGCAGTTCGGCGGCCAGCGCTTCGGTGAAATGGAGGTCTGGGCACTCGAAGCTTACGGCGCTTCCTACACTTTGCAGGAAATGCTGACCGTCAAGTCGGATGACGTGACGGGCCGTACCAAGGTTTACGAAAACATCGTCAAGGGCGAGCACAAAATCGACGCTGGCATGCCGGAGTCCTTCAACGTGTTGGTGAAGGAAATCCGCTCCCTGGCGATCGACATCGACCTCGAACGTTACTGATCATCTCCCGACCCGCGACAGGAGTTAATACATGAAAGCACTGCTCGATCTGTTCAAGCAAGTCACGCAGGAAGAGGAGTTCGACGCAATCACCATCAGCCTTGCGTCCCCCGAAAAGATTCGCAGTTGGTCTTACGGCGAAGTGAAAAAGCCGGAAACGATCAACTATCGTACCTTCAAGCCCGAGCGCGATGGCCTGTTCTGTGCCAAGATCTTTGGCCCGGTCAAGGACTACGAGTGCCTTTGCGGCAAATACAAACGCCTCAAGCATCGGGGTGTCATTTGTGAGAAATGCGGCGTCGAGGTTACCCAGGCCAAAGTGCGCCGCGAGCGCATGGGTCACATCGAGCTTGCTTCGCCGACCGCGCATATCTGGTTCCTGAAGAGCCTGCCCAGTAGGCTGGGCATGGTCCTGGACATGACGCTGCGCGATATCGAACGTGTTCTGTATTTTGAAGCTTATGTCGTTGTCGACCCTGGCATGACGCCACTGAATCGTGCGCAACTGCTGACGGAGGATGACTATCTCGCCAAGGT
Organism: Pseudomonadota bacterium; assembly: GCA_021849505.1. GTDB lineage: Bacteria > Pseudomonadota > Gammaproteobacteria > Burkholderiales > Rhodocyclaceae > Sulfuricystis. The sequence continues at coordinate 26,748 of JAJZSW010000006.1, read as the reverse complement.
CGAAGAATATGGGGATGATTTCACGGCCGTGATGGGTGCGGAAGGCGTGCGCGATCTGCTCCGCAGTCTCGATATCGCACACGAGATTGAAATCCTGCGGCGTGATCTCGATGCGACGGGTTCCGAGGCCAAGATCAAGAAATTCGCCAAGCGCCTGAAGATTCTCGAGGCTTTCCAGCAATCCGGCATCAAGCCGGAATGGATGATCCTCGATGTGCTGCCGGTGCTGCCGCCGGACTTGCGCCCCCTCGTGCCGCTGGATGGCGGACGGTTTGCGACCTCCGATCTGAACGACCTGTATCGCCGTGTCATCAACCGCAACAATCGCCTGAAGCGACTCCTTGAACTGAAGGCGCCCGACATCATCGTGCGCAATGAAAAGCGCATGCTGCAGGAAGCGGTCGATTCGCTACTGGACAATGGTCGGCGTGGCAAGGCCATGACGGGAGCCAACAAACGCCCGCTCAAGTCCTTGGCGGACATGATCAAGGGCAAGGGTGGCCGTTTCCGGCAGAACCTTCTGGGCAAGCGAGTTGATTACTCCGGTCGATCGGTCATTGTTGTCGGCCCGCAATTGAAACTGCATCAATGCGGCCTGCCGAAGAAAATGGCTCTGGAATTGTTCAAGCCCTTCATCTTCGAACGACTCGAAAAAATGGGGGTCGCCAGTACGATCAAGGCTGCGAAGAAGGAGGTCGAAGCTGAAACCCCGGTCGTCTGGGATATTCTTGAAGAGGTCATTCGCGAACATCCCGTGCTGCTTAATCGCGCACCAACGCTGCACCGGCTTGGTATTCAGGCATTCGAACCTGTCCTGATCGAAGGCAAGGCCATCCAACTGCACCCCTTGGTATGTACGGCTTTCAACGCCGACTTCGACGGCGACCAGATGGCGGTTCATGTTCCCTTGTCACTCGAGGCGCAGGTTGAGGCACGGACCCTCATGCTCGCTTCCAATAACGTGTTGTCTCCCGCGAACGGCGCTCCCATTATCGTTCCCTCCCAGGACGTGGTGTTGGGCCTCTACTACGCGACACGCGAGAATGCTGCGGCACGAGGAAGCGGCATGATGTTTGCCGATATAGCCGAAATCGCACGAGCGGTTGATTTGCGTCAGACGGACCTGCATGCAAGGATTTCCGTCCGTATTCGTGAATATGAACCCGATGGAGATGGCTGGCGCGAAAAACTGACGCGCTATTCGACGACCGCTGGCCGCGCCCTGCTTTCCGAGATACTGCCCAAGGGCTTGCCCTTCAAGGTCATCGACAAGCCGCTCAAGAAGAAGGAAATATCCAAGCTGATCGACGAAAGCTTCCGGCGCTGCGGACTCAAGGAAACGGTCGTATTCGCCGACAAGCTGATGCAGGCCGGCTTCCGCCTTGCCACGCGCGGCGGCATTTCGATCTGCATCGATGACATGCTGGTCCCCGGGCAGAAGCAGGGAATCATTGAAGCCGCCGAAGCAGAAGTCAAGGAAATCGAAAAGCAGTACACCTCTGGCCTCGTCACGGTCGGCGAACGGTATAACAAAGTGGTCGATATCTGGGGCCGTGCTGGTGACCAAGTTGCCAAGGCGATGATGGACCAGTTGCAGCACCAAAAGGTCCGTGATATGACCGGCAAGGAGATCACCCAGGATTCCTTCAACTCCATTTACATGATGGCCGACTCCGGGGCGCGTGGTTCCGCTGCCCAGATTCGCCAGCTGGCGGGCATGCGGGGCTTGATGGCCAAACCGGATGGTTCGATCATCGAGACCCCAATCACGACCAACTTCCGAGAAGGTCTTAATGTTCTGCAATACTTCATTTCTACCCATGGCGCTCGCAAAGGCCTTGCCGATACGGCGCTGAAGACTGCAAACTCCGGCTACTTGACAAGGCGTTTGGTCGATGTCACCCAGGATCTCGTGGTGACCGAAGACGATTGCATGACGCTGAACGGATTCGTCATGAAGGCGTTGGTCGAGGGCGGCGAAGTAGTCGAGCCACTGCGCGAACGCATTCTCGGGCGCGTGGTTGCTGCCGATGTGATCAATCCGGACAATCAGGAAGTGCTTTATGCCGCCGGCACCATGCTGGATGAAGATGCAGTCGACACGATCGAAAAGCTGGGTGTCGATGAGGTTTTCGTGCGCACACCGCTAAGTTGTGAGACGCGGTACGGTCTCTGTGCCAAGTGTTATGGCCGGGATCTCGGGCGCGGCATGCTGGTCAACTCCGGCGAAGCAGTTGGCGTCATTGCTGCCCAGTCTATCGGGGAACCGGGTACTCAGCTGACCATGCGTACGTTTCACGTGGGCGGCGCGGCTTCCCGGGCTGCGGCGCAAAGCCATATCGAGGCTAAGAGCGCTGGTACGATACGTTTCTCGGCAACGATGCGCTACGTTTCCAATCCGAAGAACGAGAAGATCATCATTGCCCGCTCGGCAGAGGTCCTGATTGCCGACGATCATGGCCGCGAGCGAGAGCGGCATAAGGTCCCATATGGCGCGACCCTTCTCGTCGATGACGGGATTCAGGTCAAACCAGGCGCCCAACTGGCTACCTGGGATCCGCATACCCGTCCGATTGTGACCGAATATGCTGGTACGGTACGGTTCGAGAACGTCGAGAAGGGGGTTACGGTCGCCGAGCAGATGGACGAAGTGACCGGCCTATCGACGCTTGTCGTGATCGATCCGAAGCGTGGTGGAAAGGCGCAAGCAAAAGGCTTGCGTCCGCAGGTGAAGTTGCTGGACGAAAATGGCCAGGAGGTAAAAATTCACGGTACCGATCATTCCGTTGCGATCACGTTTCACGTCGGTTCGATCATTACCGTCAAGAATGGCCAGACCGTGAGTGTCGGTGAGGTTTTGGCGCGGATTCCGCAGGAGTCCGTCAAGACCCGCGACATTACCGGTGGTTTGCCACGTGTCGCAGAATTGTTCGAGGCGCGTTCTCCCAAGGATGCCGGCATGCTGGCTGAGGTTACCGGTACCGTATCGTTCGGCAAGGACACCAAGGGCAAACAGCGACTGATGATTACCGAACTCGATGGTACAGCCCATGAGTATCTGATTCCGAAGGACAAGCATGTAATGGCCCACGATGGACAGGTTGTCAACAAGGGCGAAGTCATCGTCGACGGGCCTGTTGATCCGCACGACATTCTGCGACTGAAAGGCGTCGAGGAACTTGCACGGTACATCATCGATGAAGTCCAGGATGTTTACCGTTTGCAGGGCGTCAAGATCAATGACAAGCATATTGAGGTCATTGTCCGGCAGATGTTGCGGCGCGTGGTGATCACCGATCCGGGCGATTCGCGATTCATTCGCGAGGAGCAAGTGGAGCGTTCGGAAGTGCTTGACGAAAATGACAAAATCCTGGCTTCTGGCAAGCGACCTGCCGAATTCCAGTACATGCTGTTGGGCATCACGAAGGCCAGCTTGTCTACTGATTCGTTCATTTCCGCCGCCTCATTCCAGGAAACGACCCGTGTCTTGACGGAAGCGGCGATCATGGGCAAACGTGACGAACTGCGTGGCCTGAAAGAGAACGTGATTGTGGGCCGCCTGATTCCGGCCGGAACCGGGTTGGCTTACCACCGTACCCGTCGCATGCAAAGCAGCGGAGAAAACACCGCATTCGGAAACATGAATGCAGACCTGCCAATGCAGACAAATGAAGAGGCTGATGCGCAGATCAGTTGACGCCTTGCAGTGTCCCTACTACAATTCCGCCTCTTTTTTCCTTACCAATCAAGCAGCCTCCCTTGTAGTCGATCCTACCGATCCACGAAACAGGAATAACAGTTATGCCAACAATTAATCAGCTTGTCCGCAAGCCGCGGCAAGCGGAGAAGTCAAAAAGCAAAGTCCCAGCTCTCGGGAGCTGTCCGGCGAAACGTGGCGTGTGTACCCGCGTTTACACCACCACACCTAAAAAGCCGAACTCCGCTTTGCGTAAAGTTGCCAAAGTGCGTCTGACCAATGGGTTCGAGGTGATTTCCTATATCGGTGGCGAGGGACATAATCTGCAGGAGCACTCTGTTGTCCTGATTCGTGGCGGTCGCGTCAAGGATCTTCCCGGTGTGCGCTATCACATCGTGCGCGGCAGCCTTGACACCCAGGGTGTCAAGGATCGTAAACAGGCCCGTTCCAAGTATGGTGCCAAGCGGCCCAAGAAGGCCTAATCAGGCTATTCGCTAGAAAGGTTATTCCACATGCCACGTCGTAGAGAAGTACCGAAACGCGACATCCTGCCCGATCCGAAATTCGGCAATGTCGAAGTTTCCAAGTTCGTGAATGTCATCATGACCAGCGGCAAGAAGTCCGTTGCCGAGCGTATTGTGTATGGCGCATTCAGTGTCATCTCGCAAAAGAGCGGCAAGGACCCGGTCGAGGTGTTTGCATCGGCCATCAACAATGTCAAGCCTATCGTCGAAGTAAAGAGCCGTCGCGTTGGCGGTGCCAACTATCAGGTGCCGGTGGAGGTTCGTCCTTCACGTCGTTTGGCTCTATCAATGCGCTGGATTCGCGAGGCGGCGCGCAAGCGCAGCGAAAAGTCAATGGATCAGCGTTTGGCCACCGAGTTGCTTGAAGCGGCGGAGGGCCGCGGTGCGGCGATGAAAAAGCGTGAAGAAGTTCACCGCATGGCTGAAGCGAACAAGGCCTTCTCGCATTTCCGTTTTTAATTGTGAAGTCATACGCCGCCAGTTTCATCTGGCGGCTTATTTTTTACTTTTCCGCTGGCAGCAATTGGTTCGTCAACCCTTTCTCCAGCGGCAGGTTTAGAAAGACAGGTAATCCAAGTGGCCCGTAAGACACCCATCGAGCGTTATCGCAACATCGGCATTTCGGCGCACATTGACGCCGGAAAGACGACAACGACAGAGCGCATCCTTTTCTATACCGGAGTCAATCACAAGATCGGTGAAGTCCATGATGGCGCTGCCACCATGGACTGGATGGAGCAGGAGCAGGAGCGCGGGATCACCATTACCTCGGCTGCCACCACTTGCTTCTGGAAGGGGATGGGCGCCAATTTTCCGGAGCATCGAATCAATATCATCGATACTCCGGGTCACGTCGATTTCACTATCGAGGTCGAACGCTCGATGCGCGTACTGGATGGTGCCTGCATGGTCTATTGTGCCGTTGGTGGCGTTCAGCCGCAGTCGGAAACCGTCTGGCGCCAAGCCAACAAGTATGGTGTGCCGCGACTGGCCTTCGTAAACAAGATGGATCGTACCGGAGCCAACTTCTTCAAGGTGCACGATCAGATGCGTGAGCGCCTTAAGGCGAACCCGATTCCGCTGCAGGTGCCGATCGGCGCAGAGGACAAGTTTGAGGGTGTGGTTGACTTGGTGAAGATGAAGGCCATCGTCTGGGACGACGCTTCGCAAGGTACAAAATTTACCTATGGTGAAATTCCTGCCGAACTTGCTGAAACCTGCAAGGAGTGGCGTGAAAAAATGCTTGAAGCGGCCGCCGAGGCATCGGAAGAGCTGATGAACAAGTACCTTGAGGAAGGTGATCTTTCTGAGGAGGATATTAAAAAGGCTCTGCGCCAACGTACCATCGCCGGCGAAATCGTCCCGATGCTCTGTGGCTCAGCCTTCAAGAACAAGGGGGTGCAGGCGATGCTCGATGCGGTTGTCGAGTACATGCCAGCGCCGACCGATATTCCTCCGGTCAAGGGTGTTCTTGAGAATGAATCCGAAGGCGAACGCAAGGCTTCCGATGATGAGCCGTTTGCTGCCTTGGCATTCAAGATCATGACGGATCCTTTCGTCGGGCAACTGACTTTCTTCCGCGTATATTCTGGCGTTATCAATTCCGGTGACACCATCTACAACCCGGTCAAGGGTCGCAAGGAGCGCATCGGCCGCATTCTGCAGATGCATGCGAACCAGCGCGAGGAAATCAAGGAAGTGCGCGCGGGTGATATCGCTGCAGCAGTTGGTCTCAAGGAGGCAACTACCGGTGAGACGCTCTGTGCTCTTGACAAGGTTATAACCCTGATGCGCATGGAATTCCCGGAGCCGGTAATTCACGTTGCGGTCGAACCGAAGACTAAGGCCGACCAGGAGAAGATGGGCATCGCGCTTAACCGTCTGGCGCAAGAAGACCCGTCGTTTCGTGTGCGTACCGACGAGGAATCCGGTCAGACTATCATTTCTGGGATGGGTGAACTGCACCTCGAAATTCTCGTCGACCGCATGAAGCGTGAATTCAACGTCGAAGCCAATGTCGGCGCTCCGCAGGTGGCCTATCGCGAAGCGATTCGCAAGGCGGTCGAGCAGGAGGGCAAATTCGTCAAGCAGTCTGGGGGTCGTGGTCAATATGGTCACGTTTGGATCAAGCTTGAGCCGAATGAGCAGGGCAAGGGCTACGAATTCGTCGATGCCATCAAAGGCGGCACTGTGCCGCGCGAATACATCCCTGCGGTCGACAAGGGGCTTCAGGAAACCCTCCCCAATGGTGTATTGGCTGGTTTCCCTGTGGTTGACGTCAAGGTCACGCTATTTGATGGTTCCTATCACGACGTGGATTCGAACGAAAACGCCTTCAAGATGGCTGCCTCGATGGCCTTCAAGGATGCGATGCGCAAGGCCAGCCCTGTGCTGCTCGAGCCAATGATGGCCGTGGAGGTTGAGACCCCCGAAGATTACATGGGTAACGTCATGGGCGATCTGTCGGGGCGTCGTGGCATCGTTCATGGCATGGAAGATTCGGCCGGTGGCATCAAGCTGGTCAAGGCTGAAGTACCGCTTGCAGAGATGTTCGGCTATTCAACCCAGTTGCGCTCCTTGTCGCAGGGTCGCGCTACCTATTCGATGGAATTCAAGCATTACAGCGAGGCGCCGAAGAATGTCGCCGAAGCGGTCATTAACAAGAAATAAACCAGTTCTTTAAAGGAATCGATCATGGCAAAAGGCAAATTTGAGCGGACGAAGCCGCACGTGAATGTGGGGACGATTGGGCACGTGGACCATGGCAAGACCACGTTGACGGCGGCGATCACGACGATCCTGTCGGCGAAGTTTGGTGGCGAGGCGAAGAAGTACGACGAGATTGATGCGGCGCCGGAAGAGAAGGCGCGGGGCATCACCATCAACACGGCGCACGTCGAATACGAGACGGCCAAGCGTCACTACGCGCACGTTGACTGCCCGGGTCACGCCGACTACGTCAAGAACATGATCACCGGTGCTGCCCAGATGGACGGTGCCATCCTGGTCGTTTCTGCCGCTGACGGCCCGATGCCGCAGACCCGCGAGCACATCCTGCTGGCCCGTCAGGTCGGCGTGCCCTACATCATCGTCTTCATGAACAAGTGCGACATGGTCGATGACGCCGAGCTGCTCGAGCTCGTCGAAATGGAAGTGCGTGAGCTGCTCAGCAAGTACGACTTCCCGGGCGACGACATCCCGATCGTCAAGGGTTCGGCCCTGAAGGCCATGGAAGGCGACAAGGGTGAGTTGGGCGAAGGCGCCATCCTCAAGCTGGCCGATGCCCTCGACAGCTACATCCCGACCCCCGAGCGCGCCATCGACAAGCCCTTCCTGATGCCCATCGAAGACGTCTTCTCCATCTCCGGGCGGGGCACCGTCGTTACCGGTCGCGTCGAGCGCGGCGTCGTCAAGGTTGGCGAAGAAATCGAAATCGTCGGTATCCGTCCCACCGTCAAGACCACCTGTACCGGCGTCGAGATGTTCCGCAAGCTGCTCGACCAGGGCCAGGCGGGCGACAACGTCGGCGTGCTGCTGCGCGGCACCAAGCGTGAAGAAGTCGAGCGCGGCCAGGTGCTGGCCAAGCCGGGCTCGATCACCCCGCACACCCACTTCGTGGCCGAGGTGTATGTCCTGTCGAAGGACGAAGGCGGCCGTCACACCCCGTTCTTCAACGGCTATCGTCCGCAGTTCTACTTCCGGACGACGGACGTGACCGGCGCGTGCGAACTGCCGGCGGGCGTCGAGATGGTGATGCCGGGTGACAACGTGCAGATGACGGTCAAGCTGATTGCGCCGATCGCGATGGAAGACGGCCTGCGCTTCGCCATCCGCGAAGGCGGTCGCACCGTCGGCGCCGGCGTCGTCGCAAAAATCATCGAGTAAGGTATTGCCTTTTTTCAGAAAGGGCAGGATAATCCTGCCCTTTCGCTTTTGGCCCCTGCGGGCGCCTTGTTCTTTAAGGATGTGATATGCAAAATCAGAAAATCCGTATCCGACTGAAGGCGTTTGACTATCGTCTGATCGATCAATCAGCCTTGGAAATCGTCGATACGGCGAAACGCACTGGTGCTGTGGTACGCGGGCCGGTGCCGCTCCCGACCCGGATTGAGCGCTACAACATATTGCGCTCGCCCCATGTTAATAAGACATCGCGTGATCAGTTCGAAATCAGGACGCATTTGCGCCTGATGGACATCATCGATCCTACAGACAAGACGGTTGATGCGCTGATGAAGCTCGATCTTCCGGCGGGTGTCGATGTGGAAATCAAGTTGCAGTAATTTTCAGGGCAGTTATCAGCGGGTGCTAAGGTAATAACAGTGCCCGAAACACCAACCCGGCCAATCGTAGCCGGATTTAGGAGAACAAAATGAGTCTAGGCCTTGTGGGACGCAAGGTCGGCATGACGCGCATTTTTACCGAAGATGGCAATACCATCCCGGTGACAGTGCTCGATGTGTCGAATAACCGCATTGCGCAGATCAAGACGCCGGGAAGTGACGGCTATTCAGCTGTACAGGTGGCGTTTGGTGCGCGTCGAGTCTCGCGTGTAGTTAAGTCTGCAGTGGGACATTTCGCAAAGGCTGGTATCCAGGCTGCCGAATCTCTGACGGAATTCCAGGTTGACGAGGCGCGCGCTGCAGAAGCCAGTCTAGGGGATGCGGTAGATGTCTCGATATTTTCGATTGGCCAGAAGGTCGATGTGACGGGTATCTCCATCGGTAAAGGCTTTTCTGGCTCGATCAAGCGCCACCATTTCAGCTCTAACCGTGCTTCGCATGGTAACTCCGTTTCGCATAATTCCCCGGGCTCCATTTCCATGGCGCAGGATCCTGGCCGTGTGTTCCCTGGCAAGCGGATGGCAGGTCATCTTGGCGATGTCAAGCGCACTACCCAGAATCTTGAGGTTGTGCGTATCGACGAAAACCGTCAGTTGCTGATGATCAAGGGCGCTGTACCGGGTTCGCGTGGCGGTCAGGTGATTATTCGTCCGGCAGTGAAGACCGCTGCGGCCGCTAAGTGAAAGGGGTGCCCATGGAACTAAAACTGATTAATGCTGAGGGGCAGACTGGCGCTACTGTCAGCGTTTCCGATGGCTTGTTCGGGCGCGACTATAACGAGGCCCTTGTCCACCAATTGGTCGTTGCCTATCAGGCGAATGCCCGCTCCGGCAACCGAGCGCAACTGACGCGTGCCGAGGTTCGCCATAGCACAAAGAAGCCTTGGAGGCAAAAGGGTACTGGTCGTGCGCGCATCGGCATGACTTCCAGTCCGCTATGGCGTGGTGGTGGTCGTACCTTCCCGAATTCCCCGGATGAGAACTTTTCGCACAAGGTCAATCGCAAGATGTACCGTGCCGGTATTGCTGCGATTCTGTCGCAGCTTGCACGTGAAGACCGTTTGGCGGTCGTTGAAGACTTTACGGTAGAGGCGCCGAAGACACGCCTTGTTGTGCAAAAACTCAAAACTATGGGTGTCGAATCGGCTCTTCTAGTGACTGATGACCTGAGCGACAACCTGATGTTGGCTTCAAGAAATCTGCCAAATGTGCTAGTGCTCGAACCCAAGCATGCTGATCCCTTTACGCTGGTTCGTTTCCCGCGTGTGTTGCTGACCAAAGGGGCGGTAACGAAACTGGAGGAGATGTTGGCATGAATGCTAAACAATTCAATCAGGAACGCCTGATGCAGGTTCTTTTGGCGCCGCAAATTTCGGAAAAGGCAACTATGCTGGCTGAAAAGGCCAATCAGGTTGTATTTGTTGTTACTCCCGATGCAACAAAGCCTGAAATCAAGGCCGCCGTTGAGTTGCTCTTCAAGGTTCAGGTAAGTGCAGTCCAGGTAGCGAATGCGAAGGGCAAGGCCAAGCGTTTTGGCAGAACCATGGGGCGACGTAGCAATGTCCGTAAGGCATTCGTCAGTTTGATGCCTGGGCAGGAAATTAACTTCGCAGAAGGGGCTGCGTAATGGCCATTGTCAAAGTCAAACCTACATCTGCCGGTCGGCGGGCGCTCGTCAAGATTGTCAATCCGAATCTGCATAAAGGGCGTTCCCATGATGCGCTGACTGAGAAAAAGTCGAATAAGGCGGGGCGCAACAATCACGGCCACATTACTACTCGACATCAGGGCGGTGGTCACAAGCAGCACTACCGCATTGTGGATTTCAAGCGGAACAAGGATGGCATCGTGGCAAAGGTCGAGCGTCTCGAGTATGACCCGAACCGTACCGCCAACATTGCGCTGCTCTGTTATGCCGATGGCGAGCGTCGCTATATCATCGCGCCGAAGGGCATGATCGTTGGCCAGGAAGTGTTGAGTGGGCCGGAAGCGCCGATCAAGTCGGGCAACGCATTGCCTATCCGAAATATTCCTGTGGGTAGCACCATTCACTGCATCGAGTTGATGCCGGGCAAGGGCGCGCAGATGGCGCGTGCGGCCGGAACTTCTGTCCAGTTGCTGGCCAGAGAGGGTAGCTACGCGCAAGTTCGTTTGCGGTCAGGCGAGATTCGCCGTGTCCATGTTGATTGTCGTGCCACGATTGGTGAGGTCGGAAACGAAGAAAACAATCTGCGCAAGATTGGCAAGGCTGGAGCAAACCGCTGGCGTGGCATTCGTCCAACCGTTCGTGGTACAGCAATGAATCCTGTGGATCACCCGCATGGTGGTGGCGAAGGCCGTACCGGAGAAGGCCGCGTGCCGGTGAGTCCGTGGGGACAACCGGCCAAGGGTTATCGTACTCGCAGTAACAAGCGGACTGACAGCATGATTGTTCAGCGCCGTCACAAGCGTTAAGGAGTAGGGCATGGCACGTTCAATCAAAAAAGGTCCTTTCGTAGATGATCATCTGCTGAAGAAAGTCGATGCCGCGCGCGCTTCGAGCGACAAGCGTCCGATCAAGACTTGGTCAAGGCGCTCCACCATTCTGCCTGATTTCATTGGCTTGACGATTGCCGTGCATAACGGCAAACAACACATACCGGTCTATGTTTCTGAGAACATGGTCGGCCATAAACTCGGCGAGTTTGCGTTGACGCGTACATTCAAGGGGCATGCGGCCGGCAAGAAGGCGGCGAAGAAGTAAGGGACAAATTCAATGGAAACTAACGCGATTTTGAAGGGTGTCCGCCTATCGGCGCAAAAGGGGCGACTGGTCGCCGACCTCGTGCGGGGCAAGTCGGTGGATCAGGCTCTCAACATTCTTGCCTTCTCGCCAAAAAAAGGTGCGGTCATCGTCAAGAAGGTTCTGGAATCGGCTATTGCCAATGCTGAGCATAACAATGGTGCTGATATCGATTCACTCAAGGTGACACGCATCCATGTCGAACAAGGTACGGTACTGAAGCGCTTCACGGCACGGGCAAAGGGGCGTGGCAATCGCATCAGCAAGCAAACCTGCCACATCTACGTCACGGTTGGCGAATAAGGAAGAGGTATGGGACAGAAAATTCATCCGATAGGCTTTCGCTTGTCAGTTACACGTGACTGGTCTTCGCGCTGGTTTGCCAACTCAAAGGCGTTTCCTGGAATGTTGCGCGAGGATATTGCGGTTCGTGAATACCTCAAGAAGAAGCTTGCACACGCATCTGTTGGCCGAGTGGTGATCGAGCGACCGGCAAAGAATGCGCGAGTTACCGTGTTCAGCGCTCGCCCCGGTGTGGTGATCGGGAAAAAAGGTGAGGATATCGAGCTACTCAAGCAGGACCTGCAAAGGCGCATGGGTGTGCCTGTGCATGTGAGCATAGAGGAAATCCGCAAGCCGGAGATCGACGCTCAACTGATAGCCGACTCCATTGCCCAGCAATTGGAAAAGCGCATCATGTTCCGTCGTGCCATGAAGCGTGCGATGCAGAATGCAATGCGGCTCGGAGCTCAGGGCATCAAGATCATGAGTTCGGGCCGCTTGAACGGCGCTGAAATTGCCCGCACCGAGTGGTATCGCGAAGGCCGGGTCCCTCTCCACACCCTGCGTGCCGAAATTGACTATGGCACATCCGAGGCAAAGACAACCTATGGTGTTATTGGCATCAAGGTTTGGGTCTTCAAGGGCGAGTCGATGACGCGCGGTGAAACAGCTGCGGCCACCGTACCAGAACGGACAAATGAAGAGCCAGCGAAGCGCGCTAGGCGCCCCGGTAAAACCGGTGCTGCCGCAACTGAAGCTGAAGCCCAACCAGCGACCCGGAAGGCTCCAAGGAAAGCGGAAGCAGCAGGACAAGAGCCCAAGGCGGAAGTTGCTACGGGCGATGTGGCAAAACCTGCTGCTAAGCGCGTACGTAAAACGGCGGGCGCAAAGACCAATTCTGCTGGTCAGGATGTGAAGGAGTAAAGAAAAATGCTACAGCCAGCACGGCGAAAGTATCGTAAGGAACACAAGGGCCGCAACACCGGTTTGGCGACGCGCGGTGCAAAGGTCAGCTTTGGCGAATACGGGCTAAAGGCGATCGCGCGTGGTCGCCTGACAGCCCGCCAGATCGAGGCGGCGCGGCGTGCAATGACTCGTCACATCAAACGTGGCGGCCGAATCTGGATCCGAATTTTCCCGGACAAGCCGATTTCGAAAAAGCCAGCTGAGGTCCGGATGGGCAATGGCAAAGGTAATCCGGAATATTGGGTAGCCGAAATCCAACCTGGTAAGGTGTTGTATGAAATGGACGGAGTCGATGAGGCATTGGCACGCGAGGCATTTGACCTTGCAGCTGCAAAGCTGCCGATTGCCACGACATTTGTTACGCGTCATTTGGGGTAAGTAATGAAAGCCATCGAATTCAGAAACAAGACCGATGCAGAGCTCAACAAGGAGTTGCTCGATTTGCGCAAGGCCCAGTTTTCCTTGCGCATGCAGCTGGCGACCCAGCAGTTGAGCAACAGCAGCCAGCTCGGAAATTTGCGCAAGGATATTGCGCGGATCAAGACCATCCAGTGTGAAAGGGCTATTGCTAAATGAACCAGGCAAGCCAACCCATGCGCCGTACTCTTGAGGGCCGAATCATTAGCGACAAGATGCAAAAAACCGTGACTGTTTTGATCGAGCGTCGTGTCAAGCACCCCGTGATCGGCAAAGTAATAACCCGTTCGAAGAAGTATCATGCTCATATCGAGGACTTGAGCGCCGTAAACGGAGACCTTGTCCAGATCGAAGAATGTGCGCCGATTGCCAAAACCAAGGCATGGCGCGTTTGCAAGGTGATTGAAAAAGCACGCGTCGTTTAAAATATTATTTGACAGACGAGGCAGAATCGATATAATTCCGCCTCTTTTTATCAAGCCGGAGTCATATATGCCGGCAATGAGTCCCACGCATTAGCGAACGGGGTCCAAAACTGACTGTGCAGCACAGCGCGTGCACGGGTTAAGTTGGAGAGCAAGATGATTCAAATGCAATCGCGGCTAGACGTGGCCGATAACACGGGTGCGCGTTCGGTCATGTGCATCAAGGTAATGGGCGGTTCAAAGCGTCGGTATGCCGGCATTGGCGACATTATCAAAGTAAGCATCAAGGATGCTGCGCCGCGCGGTCGCGTCAAGAAGGGTGAGGTTTACAGCGCTGTCGTCGTGCGCACTGCGAAGGGTGTGCGTCGTTCGGACGGATCGTTGATCAGATTCGACAATAATGCGGCAGTTCTGCTGAACAACAAGCTGGAGCCCATCGGCACGCGCATCTTTGGTCCAGTCACGCGGGAGCTGCGCAGCGAGCGCTTCATGAAGATTGTCTCGCTCGCGCCGGAAGTGTTGTAAGCGGACGGATAGGAGCGGAAATGGAAAAGATTCGTAAAGGTGATGATGTGGTGGTCACCACCGGACGTGACAAAGGGCGCCGCGGCACGGTACTGACCTGCCTGGATGAAGGGTATCTGCTGGTTCAGGGCGTGAATCGCGTCAAGAAGCATACGCGGCCAAATCCGATGAAAGGTCAGGCTGGCGGAATCATTGAAAAAGAAATGCCAATACATCTGTCCAATGTTGCCGTGTTTAACCCGGCAACCCAGAAAGCAGATCGTGTCGGGTTCAAGATTCTTGAGGATGGCACCAAGGTGCGGGTGTTCAAATCAAATGGCGAACTGGTTAAGGCGTAAGGGATAGTCATGGCACGCTTGCAAGAGTTTTATAGAAAGGACGTGCTGCCGCAATTGCGGGAGCAGTTCAAATATTCTTCCGTGATGGAAGTGCCGCGGATTACCAAGATTACGCTGAACATGGGCGTAGGCGAGGCCGTTGCAGATAAAAAGGTTCTTGAAAATGCCGTAGGTGACATGACCAAGATCGCCGGACAAAAGCCGGTCGTTACCAAGGCACGCAAGGCAATCGCCGGATTCAAAATTCGGGAAGGCTATCCAATTGGCTGCATGGTTACTTTGCGCGGCACGCGGATGTATGAATTCCTTGATCGCCTGGTCAGTGTCGCCATTCCCCGCATCCGTGATTTTCGTGGCATACCGGGCAACAAGGGCTTCGATGGTCGTGGCAACTACAACATCGGGGTGAAGGAGCAGATCATATTTCCCGAAATCGAGTACGACAAGATCGATGCATTGCGGGGGATGAACATCAGCATTACCACGACCGCAAAAACCGATGCAGAAGCCAAGGCGCTCTTGGCTGCATTTAAATTCCCCTTCAAAAACTGAGGGACTCATGGCAAAACTTTCTCTGAAAAATCGTGAGGCAAAGCGGGCCAAGTTGGTAGCAAAGTACGCCGCAAAGCGGGCTGAACTGACGGCCATAATCGAAAATGTCAAGCTGAGCGATGATGAGCGCATGGCAGCGCGGCTGAAAATGCAGTTGCTGCCGCGCAATTCAAGCCCAGTTCGCCAGCGCAATCGTTGTGCCTTGACGGGGCGTCCGCGTGGTGTGTTCAAGAAGTTTGGCTTGTGTCGTAACAAGCTGCGGGATATTGCCATGCGCGGGGAAGTTCCCGGCATGTCCAAGGCAAGCTGGTGAGGGCTGAAGAATGAGTATGACTGATCCGATCGCCGATATGCTGACCCGTATCCGCAATGGACAAATGGCTGAAAAACTGGGTGTCTCGATGCCGTCGTCCAAGCTCAAGGAGGCAATTGCCAAGGTGCTTCTGGATGAAGGCTATATCGAGAACTTTGCTGTCCGGAAGGATGGCGCAAAGTCCGAGCTTGACATTGAACTAAAGTACTATGCTGGCTGTCCGGTCATTGAAAGGCTTGAGCGGGTTTCGCGTCCGGGCTTGCGTGTCTACCGGGGTCAGCAGGATTTGCCCAAAGTCATGAATGGGCTAGGCATCGCAATCGTTTCCACGCCGAAAGGGGTGATGACGGACCGCAAGGCGCGTAGCGCCAATGTGGGTGGCGAAGTGCTTTGCATTGTGGCGTAAGGAGTAGCGTATGTCTCGTATCGCCAAGAATCCGGTCACTCTGCCGAAAGGTGTTGATGTGGCGTTGACCGCAAACCAAGTTACCGTCAAGGGTCCTTTGGGATCCTTGTCGCAATTCATTCTGCCTTCCGTAAGGATTGAAAAGGAAGGGGAAGCGCTGTTGTGCCGCGCTCAAGAGAATCAGCCGAACGGCTCTGCAATGTCGGGAACGATGCGTGCGCTCGTTAACAACATGGTTACAGGTGTCACGAAAGGCTTTGAGAAAAAGCTCACGCTGGTTGGTGTGGGTTACAAGGCGCAAGCACAAGGCAGCAAGTTGAATCTGTCCTTGGGTTATTCCCATCCAATCGTCCATGAAATGCCTGGTGGCATCAAGGTCGAAACCCCCACCCAGACAGAGATCCTGATCAAGGGTATTGATCGCCAGCTCGTGGGACAGGTTGCTGCTGAAGTGCGTGCATATCGCTCGCCCGAACCCTACAAGGGCAAAGGCATCCGTTATGCGGATGAAGTTGTGGTCATCAAGGAAACCAAGAAGAAATAACTCTTCGCGGCAACGACACTAAGGGTCTATTCATGAACAAGAAAGAATCTCGTCTGCGCAGGGCGCGCAAAACCCGCGCCAAAATTGCGGAGCTCAAGATTGTCCGCCTTTGCATCAATCGTTCGAACTGCCATATCTATGCGCAAGTCTTTTCCGATTGCGGAACGCAAGTGCTCGCGGCAGCATCGACTGCGGAAGCTGATTTGCGCAAGCAATTGCCGAACGGGGGGAATGTTGAGGCCGCGAAGGCTGTCGGCAAACTGATTGCCGAGCGTGCCAAAGCCAAGGGTGTAACCGAGGTGGCGTTTGACCGTTCCGGATTCAAATACCATGGGCGTGTCAAGGCTCTCGCCGAGGCTGCCCGTGAAAATGGGTTGAAGTTTTAACGCCGGCTGAAAGAGCGAGTAAAAAATGGCGAAACCGCAAACAAAGAAGCAGCAACGGGCTACCGAGGAGCGCGATGATGGATTGCGCGAAAAAATGGTGGCTATCAATCGCGTTACCAAGGTTGTCAAGGGCGGCCGCATTCTCGGCTTCGCAGCTTTGACGGTGGTTGGCGATGGCGACGGTGGCATTGGCATGGGTAAGGGCAAAGCGCGCGAAGTGCCGGTTGCCGTTCAGAAGGCCATGGATGAAGCCCGCCGCAAGTTATCAAAAGTTAACCTTAAAGATGGTTCCCTCCATCACCCGGTGGTGGGCAAGCATGGTGCAACGACGGTTCTCATGTCCCCCGCGGCTGCCGGTACGGGCGTGATTGCCGGTGGTCCAATGCGCGCCGTTTTTGAAGTGATGGGTGTGACTGACGTCGTGGCCAAGGCTATAGGTTCGACGAACCCCTACAATCTGGTACGCGCGACCATAAAAGGCCTGCTGGCCATGAGCACACCTGCCGAAATCGCTGCGAAACGCGGCAAGTCGGTGCAGGAAATCCTGGAGACCTGATCGTGTCAGACAAGAAAATCAAAGTGACTCTCGTCAAGAGCATCATCGGAACGAAGCAGGATCACCGTGCAACCGTACGTGGTCTGGGACTCCGCCGTATCAACCATAGCACTGAGGTTCAGGATACGCCTGCTGTGCGCGGAATGATCAAGAAAGTTGCCTACTTAGTGAAGTGCGAGGGATAAGCAATGCGACTCAACAACCTGAAACCGGCCGATGGCGCCAAGCACGCTTCCAAGCGAGTTGGTCGTGGAATCGGCAGTGGACTTGGGAAGACGGCAGGCCGCGGTCATAAGGGCCAGAAGTCCCGCGCAGGTGGCTTCCATAAGGTTGGCTTCGAAGGCGGGCAAATGCCTCTGCAGCGGCGCTTGCCAAAGCGCGGGTTCGTTTCAATGACGGCCGGACAAAGTGTTGAAGTCCGCTTGTCCGATCTTGAAAAACTCCCCGTCGAGGATGTTGATCTTTTGACTCTGATGCAGGCTGGCATTGTTCCCGCAGGAAGCCTCTCGGCAAAGGTGATTCTTTCCGGCAAGCTGACGCGCAAGGTCAATTTGAAGGGCGTTGGTTCCACCAAGGGAGCGCGTTCGGCCATCGAAGCTGCGGGTGGCAGCGTGGCCGATATTGCGGCTGTTGCCTGACAACGGCATGGTACAGGAGTAAACGGTGGCAAACCCCAGTTCTGAAGCACTCGCCCTTGGCAAGTCTGGCAAGTTCGGTGACTTGTGGCGAAGGCTAGGGTTTCTGCTGGGGGCGCTCATTGTATTTCGCATAGGCGCGCATATTCCTGTTCCTGGCATTGACCCGGAACAACTTGCCGAGCTCTTCAACTCCCAGCAAGGTGGAATTCTTGGCGTCTTCAACCTTTTTTCGGGCGGGGCACTTTCTCGCTTCACGATCTTTGCTCTCGGCATCATGCCGTACATTTCAGCTTCGATCATCATGCAGTTGATGTCGCATGCGGTTCCGGCGCTTGAGCAACTGAAGAAGGAAGGTGAAGCCGGACGCAGAAAGATTACCCAGTACACCCGTTATGGAACAGTGCTGCTTGCCCTTTTTCAGGCGATCGGCATGACGATCGCTTTGGAAAGCCAGGCTGGTCTGGTTCTCGATCCGGGCCTGCTATTCCGGGTGACATCGGTGATGACCCTGGTTACCGGAACTATGTTTTTGATGTGGCTTGGTGAGCAGATCACCGAGCGAGGCCTCGGCAACGGCATCTCCATCATCATTTTTGCCGGTATCGTAGCGGGGTTGCCAAGTGCCTTGGGCGGACTTTTCGAACTGGTGCGTACGGGAGCGATGCATCCGCTAACGTCGATCGTTATCTGTATCCTGGTCGTGGTAGTGACCGGTTTTGTCGTTTTCGTTGAACGCGGCCAGCGCAAAATACTTGTGAATTATGCCAAGCGTCAGGTTGGCAACAAGGTTTACGGCGGGCAAAGCTCACATCTGCCGCTCAAGTTGAATATGTCTGGTGTGATTCCACCGATCTTCGCTTCATCAATCATCCTTTTCCCGGCCACAGCCGCAGGCTGGTTCGGCGCCAGCGAAGGAATGACATGGCTAAAGGATATTGCCGCAACGCTTTCTCCGGGCCAGCCAGTTTATGTCTTGCTTTACGCTGCTGCGATCATCTTCTTCTGTTTCTTCTATACTGCGCTCGTATTCAATTCGAAAGAAACCGCTGAAAATTTGAAGAAGAGCGGTGCCTTCGTACCGGGGTATCGCCCGGGCGACCAGACAGCCCGTTATATCGACAAGATTCTGATGCGGTTGACGCTGGTTGGCGCAATCTACATCACGCTGGTCTGCCTGCTGCCGGAGTTTCTGATCCTGAAGTGGAATGTGCCTTTCTACTTCGGTGGAACTTCCCTGTTGATCATCGTGGTTGTGACGATGGATTTCATGGCTCAAGTTCAGGCTTACATGATGTCTCACCAATATGAAAGTCTGCTGAAGAAGGCAAACTTCAAGGGCACTGGCTTGCCGGTTCGCTGAATGGGAAGTTGCGAGATTTCATGGCGAAAGAAGATGTAATTGAAATGCAAGGCGAGGTGCTGGAAAACCTGCCGAACGCCACATTTCGGGTCAAGTTGGAAAACGGACATGTTGTGTTGGGCCACATTTCCGGCAAGATGCGGATGCATTACATCCGCATCTTGCCAGGTGACAAGGTTACGGTTCAATTGACGCCTTATGATCTCAACAAGGCGCGCATCGTATTTCGAGCCAAATAGTAATTCAAAGGATTTTGCGGAGAAAAAACATGAGAGTACAGGCTTCAGTCAAGCGCATTTGTCGCAAGTGCAAGATTATTCGCCGGAATGGCGTGGTACGCGTAATCTGTGCCGATCCGCGCCACAAGCAACGCCAAGGTTGAAAAGCAGGCGGAACTTTCTTATAATCGCCGGTTCTCGATTTCACCGGCTTTATTGAACGTAATCAGAAATTAGGGACAAGGTAAGCGTATGGCCCGTATTGCAGGCGTAAATATTCCGAATCATCAACATGCCGAGATTGCCCTGACGGCAATCTTCGGTGTTGGCCGTTCCCGTGCGCAGAAGATCTGTGACGCGGCTGGCGTGATCCGCACAACGAAGATCAAGGATCTCACCGAAGCAGATATGGACCGCCTGCGCGAAGAGGTGGGTAAATTCGCAGTTGAAGGCGATTTGCGCCGTGAGGTGACCATGAGCATCAAGCGCCTCATGGACTTGGGTTGTTATCGAGGGGTGCGTCATCGTCGTGGATTGCCTGTACGCGGCCAGCGAACCCGTACCAATGCTCGCACACGCAAGGGTCCGCGCAAGTCTGTTGCCGGCAGCAAGAAATAATCAGCAGGATAGATAAACATGGCCAAAACGACGACCAAGGTTCGGAAGAAGGTTAAGAAGAACGTTGCTGAGGGTATCGCGCACGTTCACGCTTCTTTCAACAACACCATCATTACCATTACCGATCGCCAGGGCAATGCCCTGTCATGGGCGACTTCGGGTGGTGCAGGCTTCAAAGGTTCGCGCAAGTCCACCCCGTTTGCCGCACAGGTTGCGGCTGAAGCAGCCGGGAAAGCGGCTCAGGAATGTGGCATCAAGAATCTCGAGGTCCGCATCAAGGGGCCCGGACCGGGCCGCGAATCCGCAGTGCGTGCCTTGAATGCGCTCGGTATCAAGATCAGCAGCATTACCGATATCACCCCGATTCCGCACAATGGTTGCCGGCCGCCCAAGCGGCGCCGCATCTAAGCGCAGCAAAGGAGAATAAGCCAAGTGGCCCGCAATCTCGATCCGAAATGCCGTCAATGCCGTCGCGAGGGAGAGAAACTCTTCCTCAAGGGCGAAAAGTGTTTTACCGACAAGTGCTCCATCGAACGCCGTTCCTATGCGCCTGGCCAGCATGGCCAGAAATCTGGCCAGCGTCTGTCCGGCTATGGCCAGCAACTGCGCGAAAAACAGAAGATTCGTCGCCTATATGGCGTTCTCGAGCGCCAGTTCCGCAAAACGTTCGCCGAAGCCGATCGCCGCAAGGGGCAGACCGGCGAGAATCTGCTGCAGATTCTCGAAGGACGTCTTGATTCAGTCGCTTACCGGATGGGTTTCGGTGCGTCCCGCGCGGAAGCACGCCAGATCGTCCGCCACAATGGCGTACTGGTCAATGGCAAGCGTGTGAACATTCCCTCCTTCAACGTCAATCCCGGCGACACGATCCAGCTGACTGATGCGGCCCGCGCCCATTTGCGCATCAAAGCGGCTATGGAAGCAGCGGAGTCGCGTGGTTTTCCCGAGTGGGTCGAGGTCGATGTCAAGGCGGGCAAGGGGTTATTCAAGGCCTATCCGGCACGCGAAGAACTGCCGCCTTCCATCAAGGAAGGCCTCGTGGTCGAACTGTATTCGCGTTAATTCCATTCCTTTGCGCCCGAGGCATTTGCCTTGGGCGCATCTGTTTATTTGAGGTACGAAGATGCAAAGTCATGCGCTTCTGAAACCCCGCATCATCGACGTTCAGGCATTGTCGCCCGTGCATGCCCGAGTTGTCATGGAACCCTTCGAAAGAGGTTTTGGCCATACGCTGGGTAATGCGTTGCGCCGCATTCTGCTGTCTTCCATGCCTGGAGCAGCGCCGACCGAGATCACCATCGAGGGCGTTCTGCACGAATATTCGACGCTGGAAGGCGTACGCGAGGACGTGGTCGATATCATGCTCAATCTGAAGGGCGTGGTCATGCGTCTGCATCACCGTGGCGAGACGACTCTCACCCTTTCGAAGAAATGCGAGGGTGAGGAAGCCAGGGTCACCGCTGCCGACATCGAGGCGAACCATGACATCGAGATCATCAACCCTGACCATGTGATTGCACATCTGGCGCCGGGCGGGAAGATCGACATGCAGATCAAGGTTGAGGCCGGCCGGGGCTACGTGCCCGCCAACGTCCGTGCCGCGGCGAAGGAAAACAAGACGATCGGCCGTATCCTGATGGATGCATCGTTCAGCCCGGTGCGGCGCGTCAGTTACCAGGTTGAAGCTGCGCGCGTCGAGCAGCGTACCGATCTCGACAAGCTGGTCATCGATATCGAGACTAACGGCGCCATCGACCCCGAGGAGTCGATTCGCTATGCGGCCGGGATCCTGATGGACCAGTTGTCCGTCTTTTCCGATCTCGAAGGGACGCCGATCTCCATCGAAACACCGAAGCAGACCACGGTTGATCCGATCCTGCTGCATCCGGTCGACGATCTTGAGTTGACCGTGCGCTCGGCGAACTGCCTGAAGGCCGAGAATATCTATTACATCGGCGACCTGATCCAGCGGACGGAAACCGAATTGCTCAAGACCCCGAACCTGGGTCGCAAGTCCCTGAATGAAATCAAGGAAGTCCTGGCTTCGCGTGGCTTGACACTGGGTATGAAACTCGAGAACTGGCCGCCGGTCGGGCTCGAGAAGATGGGCTGAAATCAATAACTCACAACAACAATTAACCGGTCGCTTGCAATGATTCCACCAAGCGGCGGCCACAGAAAAGTGAAAGGAAGAAAAGAAGATGCGTCACGGTAACGGACTGCGCAAACTCAATCGTACCTCCTCCCATCGCCAAGCGATGCTGCGCAACATGGCGGTTTCTTTGTTACGCCATGAAGCCATCAAGACAACCCTCCCCAAGGCCAAGGAATTGCGCCGTGTGGTAGAACCGATCATCACCTTGGGGAAGAAACCCTCGCTCGCCAATCGCCGCCTCGCGTTCGATCGTTTGCGCGATCGCGAGATTGTCGTCAAGGTGTTCGATGTGCTCGGACCGCGCTATGCGGCACGCAACGGTGGCTATCTGCGTATCCTGAAAATGGGTTTCCGGGTGGGCGACAATGCGCCGATGGCCTATGTCGAACTGCTCGATCGCCCTGAGGAGCCAGCGGGCGAAGCGCCAACCGTCGAGTAAGCGGTATTCACCGAATATAAAAAAGCCGGCTTTATGCCGGCTTTTTTATTGCACGTACCCCGGGGGCGGATCGTTCTCTTGCTGCTGCAATGCCCACATGTGGGCGTAGGCACCATCCCGCTCCAGCAGGGCGCGATGCGTGCCGCGCTCGACGACTTTACCCCCATCCAGTACCAGAATCTCGTCAGCACTCATGACTGTGGACAGGCGATGGGCGATGATCAACGCGGTCCGGCCGATGGCGGCTTGCTCCAGCTCCGCCTGGATCGCCTTTTCGGTCTTCGAGTCGAGTGCGGAGGTGGCTTCGTCGAAAATCAGGATCGGGGGGTTTTTCAGCAGGGTGCGGGCAATCGCGACGCGCTGCTTCTCGCCGCCAGAGAGCTTGAGGCCACGCTCGCCGACTCGCGTGTCGTAGCCGTCGGGCAGCCGTTCGATGAACTCCGCGAGGTGAGCGGCCCGGGCCGCTTCCTGCACTTCTTCGAAGCTGGCATCGGGTCGCCCGTAGCGGATGTTGTATTTGAGCGTGTCGTTGAACAGTACGGTGTCCTGCGGCACGATGCCGATGCGGGCGCGCAGGCTGGCTTGCGTCAGCTGGCGGATGTCCTGGCCATTGATGCGGATCGCTCCGCCATTGACGTCGTAGAAGCGGAACAGCAGCCGTGCCAGCGTGCTCTTGCCCGAGCCGCTGTGGCCGACCACTGCCAGCGTCCGTCCGGCAGGAATTTCAAAGCTGACGTCATGCAGGATCGGCCGGCGTGCCTCGTAGGCAAAGCTGACGTTCTCGAAGCGCACCGCGCACGGACCGGCCTCGAGCGGACGGGCATCCGGCGCATCCTGGATTTCCTTGTTCTGGCCGAGCAAGGCGAACATGCGCTCGATGTCGGTGAGCGACTGGCGGATTTCGCGATACAGCACGCCCAGGAAGTTGAGCGGGATATAGAGCTGGATCAGGAAGGCATTCACCAGCACGATGTCGCCCACGGTCATCGTGCCGTTTGCCACACCCACGGCCGCGCGCCACATCATGAGGGACACGCCGACCGCGATGATGCCCGCCTGGCCGAGGTTGAGCCAGGACAGGGAATACTGGCTGCGGATCTGCGCGTTCTCCCATTTCTGCATCTGCTGGTCGTAGCGCGCCTTTTCCCAGCCCTCGTTGTTGAAGTACTTGACCGTCTCGTAGTTGAGCAGGCTGTCGATGGCGCGGGTGTTGGCGGCCGAGTCGAGCTCGTTCACCTCGCGGCGCAGATGCACGCGCCAGTTCGAGAGCAGGATCGTGTAGGTGATATAGACGGCCAGGGTGCCGCTGGCGATGAGGACGAAACTCGGCTCGTAGCGCGCCGCCAGGATGCCGAGCACCAGCGCGACCTCGACGATCGTCGGCAGCACCGAAAAGATCGTGTAGCTGATCAGCGTGCCGATGGCGCGCGTGCCGCGCTCGATGTCGCGCGTCAGGCCGCCGGTCTGGCGTTCGAGATGGAAACGCAGCGACAGGGCGTGCAGGTGTTCGAAAACCTGCAGCGCGATGGTGCGCACCGCGCGCTGGGTGACGCGCGTGAACAGCAGTTCGCGCAGTTCGGTGAACAGCGAGACGCCGAAGCGCAATGCCCCGTAAGCAGCGATCAGCGCCAGCGGCGCGATCAGGATGGCTTTGGCTGGATCGGCCGGGGCGAAGCCATCGACGATGTCCTTGAACACCAGCGGCACCGAGACATTGGCGAGTTTCGCGCCGATCAGGCAGGCCAATGCGAACAGTACCCGCCCGCGCCACTGCCAGAGGTAAGGGAAAAGTCTCTTTATGGTATGCCAGTCGTGGCGTTCCGCAGGCGGCGGGGCCGGCAGGGCGATATCGCGGCGCATGATCAAATTCTAGCAGTGGCGGGGGTGGGGTATGATCGGCGCCATGAACATCCAGCATTCAGGCGTGGTGATCAAAGGGGAAGAGCCGGTGTTGCGGGTGATGCCGATGCCCGCTGACGTGAATGCCTCGGGCGATGTTTTCGGCGGCTGGGTGATGGCCCAGGTCGACATCGCCGGAGCCATTCCGGCGATGCGCCGGGCACGGGGACGCATCGCGACGGTGGCGGTCAATTCATTCCTGTTCAAGCAGCCGATCTCGGTCGGCGACGTGGTGAGTTTCTACGCGAAAATCGTGAGTACCGGCCGTACATCGATCACCGTCGATGTGCAAGTCTTCGCTGAACGCAATCCGGCTCACCCGATCGTGGTCAAGGTGACCGAGGCGACACTGACCTACGTCTGCCTCAACGCCGATGGCAGCAAACGACCGGTGCCGCCAGTCGAATAACCCTTAGAGTTGGAGCGCCGTCTCGGTGGCATGCCGTCCTGCCAGCGCCGACTTTTGCGCCATGCTGCGTGCTTCCTGCTCCTCGAAGGCATCGATTTCAGGTTGGACGATGGTGCGCGTGACCCGGGAGCGCTCCGGAGTGCCCTGAAACCTGCGGGGTTGCAGTACGTCGATCAGGGTCAGCCGTGTGCGGTTCATGCTGCTAATCCTTTCATTGAACGGAAGGGAAAACAATGCGACCCGGTGGAATCCGGCCGGTTCCCTGCCACGAAAGCTAAATTTGTAACGAGATATGAGGGTCCGGCCGCCGGTTTCAAGAGACTTGGGGAAAACACGGCAAAAACAAAGGCCTGCTTGCCATTTAAGGGGGGGGGCCCCCGTTTATGATCGGTGCGAGGCCCGGGAATGGGCAAGGGATGAGGTCGGGTGCGGATGGAAGCGGAGATGTTCGGCTGGCGAGAGGCAATCCTGCTCCTGGTGGGGGTAGCGGCCATCTATTTGCTGGTCACCGTGATCAGGCTGCTGAGGGTTGGCAAACGGCCCGCCGCATCCGGCAAACAGGAACCACCCCTGGCAGAGACGGCAACGCAGGAGTCGGTACCACCGCCCGAGCTGACTGAGGCCGTGGCGCCATTGCCTGTCAGCCGGAGCACTGAATGGAACGACGTGGTTGACCTGGAAATACTTGCCCGCCCGGCATCCGTTGCGAGGTCCGCGGCGCAAGCGCCCGCCCCCGTGTCCGGTTTCGGCGAGCAACTGGCCGAGCATCTGGCGCGTTCCGACCTTGAGCGCGAAGTGCGGCAGTTGCGCAAGGAGGTCGAGCAACTGCGTACCGCACTCGACGACCTGCGCGCCGTGCGCAACATTTCCCCGCACTATGCCGAGGCTCTGGCCCTGGCACAACGCGGCCTGACCGCGCAGGACGTCGCCGACCGCATGGGCATCTCGCTGGCCGAAGCCGAGCTGGTGCATGCCCTCAGCCGCGGCGAAAGCCTATTTGAAGAAGGAGATCAGGATGGTACAGACCGAGATGACGGAGAAAGCCGCAATGCCGGAGATTCCGGAATCGGGCGATATGAACCCGGGATCGGCTTCGAGCCCCGGCGCAGCGGCTGACGACCCGGCGGACGACAGCGTTCTCAGAAAACGGCTGCTGTCGCGGATCGCCGTCGCCGGCGTGGTGATCCTCGGCCTGCTCGGGGGGCTGGCGGTATTTGACGTGCTCAACAAGCCGCAGGCGCCGGCCATGCCGAAGATGGCCGCCGTGCCGATCGAACCGCCTGCAACGGCTGAATCGGCCAAACCGGAAGAGCAGCCGGCCGTCGAGGAAAAGAAGGAAGAGACTGTCGCCGAAGCCGTGCCCGAGCGCAGCGAAGATGCGATTGCGCCCTTGCCGGCCGGCAAGCCGCTGACGGTGCCGGCCACCCCGCGCGCCGCCTCGATCAAGCCCCCGCCCCCCGCCGCGGCGCACACCAAGCCGGACGCGCGTCAGGAAATTGCCAAGGTGATCCCCGAGCGCAGCGCGCCCATCGCCGCGCAAGTCCCGGCAGCCGCGCCGTCCTCAAAGCCGCTGGCGCAGGTGGTCGAAGGCGCCAAGCGTTTTCTCGTGCAGGTCGGTGTATTCAGCAATCACGCCAATGCCGAGGAACTGGCGAGCAAATTGCAGGCTGCCGGCATCCCCGTGCAGATAGAATCGCGGGTACAGGTGGGTCCCTTCGCGACGCGTGCCGAAGCCGATGCCGCCCGCGCCAAACTCAAGAGCATGGGCATCGACGATGGCCTGCTGGTCCGGAGATAAGCCTTTATGAACATGAACATCGATTCACCCACTTCCGCGGTTCTCGACGTCGCCCCCGAGCGCGTGATCGAATTTCCCGTCGGACTGGCGGGTTTCGCAGGCTTGAGCCGCTATACGCTGTTCCATCCCGAGTCGCCTGCTGGCGATCAGCCGCGTTAT
>JAJZSW010000067.1 GCA_021849505.1 Pseudomonadota bacterium | reverse complement strand
CGGGCTTGAGCACGCCCCCGGTCGACAAGCCGAAGAAGATGTCGGCGCCGGGCATGACATCGCCCAGCGTGCGCGCTGCGGTGTCCTGGGCATAGCGCTGTTTCGACGCGTCGAGATTCTGTCGGCCGGTATGGATGACGCCCTTGGAATCGCACACGAAGATGTTCTCGCGGCGCGCGCCGAGGCTGACGATCAGGTCGAGGCAGGCGATCGCCGCGGCGCCCGCGCCGGAACAGACCAGCTTCACCTTGTCGATGTCCTTGCCGACGATCTTCAGACCGTTCAATACCGCCGCCGCCGAAATGATCGCCGTGCCGTGCTGGTCGTCGTGAAAGACCGGGATACGCAGCCGCTCGCGCAGCTTGCGCTCGACAAGGAAACACTCGGGTGCCTTGATGTCCTCCAGATTGATGCCGCCGAAGGTCGGTTCCAGCGCGGCGATGATGTCGACCAGCTTGTCGGGGTCGTGTTCGGCGATCTCGATGTCGAAAACGTCGATGCCGGCAAACTTCTTGAACAGGACGCCCTTGCCTTCCATCACGGGTTTTCCGGCGAGCGGGCCGATGTCGCCGAGTCCCAGTACCGCGGTGCCGTTGCTGACGACAGCCACCAGATTCGCGCGCGAGGTATACAAGGCAGCCGTGGCCGGATCGCGCTCGATCTCTTCGCAGGCGGCGGCGACGCCGGGGGAGTAGGCGAGCGACAGATCCGACTGGTTGGTCAGCGCCTTGGTCGGCGTGACGGCGATCTTGCCCGGGCGGGGGTACAGGTGATAGTCGAGTGCGGCGCGGCGCAGGGTTTCGTCCATGGTGCGAATTCCCGAGGGTAAAAACCTTGCAATTCTAGGCGCAAACGCAGCGCGGTTATGCGGACATCGAATCGACCTATGGCAGAATGCCGGCTATCTAATAAGGACGCGGAGGAAGGCGAGCCAGCGCTTGCCGTCCCACCAGCGCCGACTTTTCGAGTGGAGAAACTCATGAATGCAAGCGCCGCAATTGCAGCACCGGACTATGTCCGCCACGCAAAACTCAAAGCTTGGGTCGCCGAGGTTGCCGCCCTGACCGAACCGGCCCGCATCGTCTGGTGCGACGGCTCGCAGGAGGAATACGACCGCCTGTGCGCCGAGATGGTCGCCGCCGGCACCCTGGTCAAGCTCAATCCCGCCAAGCGGCCGAATTCCTACCTCGCCTGCTCTGACCCCTCCGATGTCGCCCGCGTCGAGGACCGCACCTACATCTGCTCCGAAAAACAGGAAGACGCCGGCCCGACCAACAACTGGGAAAACCCGGCCAAGATGAAACAGACGCTGCGCGGCCTCTTCAAGGGCAGCATGCACGGCCGCACGATGTACGTAATTCCCTTCAGCATGGGCCCGCTCGGCTCGCCGATCGCCCAGATCGGCGTCGAGATCTCCGACAGTCCCTACGTCGTGGTCAACATGCGCACCATGACACGCATGGGCAAGGCGGTCTATGACGTGCTCGGCGCCGACGGCTTCTTCGTGCCCTGCCTGCATACCGTCGGCGCGCCGCTCGGTCAGGGCGAGAAGGACGTCAAGTGGCCCTGCAATCCCGTTACCAAGTACATCGTCCACTTTCCCGAAACGCGCGAGATCTGGTCCTACGGCTCCGGCTACGGCGGCAACGCGCTGCTCGGCAAGAAGTGCCTGGCGCTGCGCATCGCCTCGACGATGGCGCGCGACGAAGGCTGGCTGGCCGAGCACATGCTGATCCTCGGCGTCGAATCCCCGCAGGGCGAGAAGACCTACGTCGCCGCCGCCTTCCCCTCGGCCTGCGGCAAGACCAACTTCGCCATGCTGATCCCGCCGCAGTCCTTCAACGGCTGGAAGATCACCACAGTCGGCGACGACATCGCCTGGATCAAGCCCGGCCCCGACGGCCGCTTCTACGCGATCAACCCCGAGGCCGGCTACTTCGGCGTCGCCCCCGGCACGTCGGAAAAGACCAACTACAACGCGATGGCGACGCTCAAGGAAAACATCATCTACACCAACGTCGCGCTGACCGACGACGGCGATGTCTGGTGGGAAGGCATGGGTCCGGCGCCGGCGCACTGCATCGACTGGCAGGGCAAGGACTGGACGCCCGGAATCGCCAAGGAAACCGGCCGCAAGGCGGCGCATCCGAACGCCCGCTTCACCGCGCCCGCCGCGCAGTGCCCGTCGATCGACCCGGACTGGGAGAATCCGGCGGGCGTGCCGATCTCCGCCTTCATCTTCGGCGGCCGGCGTGCCACCACGGTGCCGCTGGTCTACCAGGCCTTCAACTGGAGCTACGGCGTGTACATGGCCGCGACCCTCGGTTCGGAAACCACCGCTGCCGCCTTCGGGGCGCAAGGCGTGGTGCGGCGCGATCCTTTCGCGATGCTGCCCTTCTGCGGCTACCACATGGGCGATTACTTCAACCACTGGCTGCGCATGGGCCGTGCGGTCGAGCACACGCCGAAGATTTTCTGCGTCAACTGGTTCCGCATGAACGAGAAGGGCGAATTCATGTGGCCGGGCTTCGGCGAGAACATGCGCGTGCTGAAGTGGATCGTCGATCGCGTCAAGGGCCGTGTCGCCGCGCGCGAGACGGTGCTCGGCTGGATGCCCCGCTTCGAGGACATCGACTGGACCGGCCTCGACATCGGCAAGGGCGAGTTCGAAGCGCTGACGCAGATCGATGCCGAGGCCTGGAAACAGGAACTGGATGGCCACAAGGAGTGGTTCGAGAAGATGGGCGAGAAATTGCCGAAACAGTTCGCTCTCAAGCGCGACCTGTTCGAGCTTGCGCTGATCGACTGAAAGTCGGCGCTGGCAGAACGGCATGGCGATGAACAGTGCGGCGCGCATGGCGGGCATCGAGCCCTTCCATGTCATGGAACTGATGGCGCAGGCCCAGGCGCTCGAAGCGCAGGGGCGCGAGATCGTCCATATGGAAGTCGGGGAGCCGGATTTCCCGACGCCGCAGCCGGTGATCGAAGCGGCCCAGCGCTTCCTCGCCGGCGGCCATGTCCATTACACCAACGCGCTCGGCATCGCGCCGCTGCGCGAAGCCATTGCCGGTTTTTATGCGACGCGCTATGGCATCGCCGTGAACCCGGCCCGCATCGTCGTCACCGCCGGCGCTTCGGGCGCCCTGCTGCTGGCGCTCGGCGCGCTGATCACGCCCGGTGACGAATGGCTGCTCACCGATCCGGGCTATCCGTGCAACCGGCACTTCATGCGCTTCTGCGAGGGGGTGCCACGCGCGCTGGCAGTCGATGCGACGACGAACTTCCAGCCGACCGCGGCGCAAGTCGGCGCCGGCTGGACGGCACGCACCAGAGGCCTGCTCGTCGCCTCGCCGGCCAATCCGACCGGTACCCTGATCGAGCCCGCCCAACTCGCCGCGCTTTGGCAGACCGTACAGGAGCGCGGCGGCACGCTGATCGTCGACGAGATCTACCACGGCCTCACCTATGGTTTCGATGCCCGCACCGCACTGGAGCTTTCCGACGACATCATCGTCATCAACAGCTTCTCGAAGTACTTCGGCATGACCGGCTGGCGGCTGGGCTGGCTGGTGGTACCGCCGAACCTGGTACGGAACGTCGAGAAGCTGGCGCAGAACCTCTACATCGCTCCCTCGACAGTGGCCCAGCACGCGGCGCTGGCGGCCTTCACACCCGCAACGCTGGCACTCTGCGAGGCGCGACGCGCGGAATTCCAGGCCCGGCGTGACCTGCTGCTGCCCGGCCTGCGCCGGCTCGGCTTCGACATCGCCACTGAACCGAAAGGCGCGTTTTACATCTATGCAGAGATCGCCGGCCTCGACACGGATAGCTATCGGCTCGCCGGCCGCCTGCTCAACGAAGCCGGCGTGGCAGCCACACCGGGGCTCGATTTCGGCAACAACGCGCCCAGCCGCCACATGCGCTTCGCTTACACGACGGGCGCCGCACAGCTTGCCCGCGGCCTCGAGCGCATGACCAGCCTGTTCGGCAGACAATAAAAAAGGGAGGCTGAATCAGCCTCCCTTGATTTTCTCGAACTGCCAATCAGGACGGACGCGAACCCGTCGGGAAGGGCCAAGCCGCCGCCGGATTCAGCGAGGACTTGATGCCGGGCGCCGCAGCGGTCGAAGGAGCCGCTGCCGGGGCAGGCTTCGCGGCTGCCTTTTTCGCAGCGGGCTTCTTCGCAGCGGGCTTCTTGGCAGCAGGCTTCTTCGCAGCGGCCTTCTTCGGGGCAGCCTTCTTGGCGGCCGGCTTCGCAGCGGCCTTCTTCGGCGCAGCCTTCTTGGCGGCCGGCTTCTTCGCAGCGGCCTTCTTTACGGCAGGCTTCTTCGCAGCGGGCTTCTTGGCAGCTGGCTTCTTCGCGGCGGCCTTCTTCGGCGCAGCCTTCTTGGCGGCTGGCTTCTTCGCAGCAGCCTTCTTTACGGCAGGCTTCTTCGCAGCGGGCTTCTTCGGCGCAGCCTTCTTCACGGCCGGCTTCTTCGCAGCAGCTTTCTTCGGTGCAGCTTTCTTCGCAGCCGGCTTCTTCGCGGCAGCTTTCTTCGGTGCAGCTTTCTTTGCCGCCGGTTTCGCAGCAGTCGTCTTCTTCGCAGCCGCCGGCTTCTTGGCTTTCTTCTCTTCAGCCATAGTGAACCTCCATTGCATGTTTGAGAAAGGGAAAATAAACAACCCGCTTACTACAGCACGGATTATTCAACAATGCCGGCGGACCGGAATTGATGAATTCAAGCGCTTTCCCCGGCCATCCCTTGATTTGGGGCAGGATGGGGGAACGCGTCAAACGGGGATTCGCCAGGAGTGGGGGGCTTGGGAGCGCCCGCTGGTTTGCGGTGGAAACGCTGATCAGGACTACGGAAGAGGCGACATCAAATCCGGCCACGGATTCGGTTCGATCGATCATCATGCGCCTTGCGTCTTCCTGCATGCCCTGCCTTTCGTTGGCTACTGCGGAAAATACTGCGGATCTGAACTGCCAGCTTCAACCTACTATATATAGTAGGTCAATGACCATTGGGCACTAATAGTAGTAGCCCGAAAAAATCAATGCAAGATAAATTGTGTGCCGTGCGTTTGCGGATGCCTGCAAACGTTGCGATCAAGCCACGCGCACCGCTTCAATCGACGGCGAGGGGGACTAGGCGTGTCCAGTCGAAATACGGACCTGGATCGGTCTTCCGCCCGGGCGCGATATCGCCATGGCCGGCGCAGGCTGCGAGCGGGTAACGCTCTCGCAGTGCGGCAATCAGCGCGTTCAGCGTCGTGTACTGTGCTGTGGTGTAGGCGCTGCAGTCGTCTCCCTCGAGTTCGACGCCGAGCGAAAAATCATTGCAGCGTTCGCGCCCGCGCCAGCACGACACCCCGGCATGCCAGGCGCGCGCTGCGCAGGAGACGAACTGGATGAGCCGGCCATCGCGCCGGATGAAGAAGTGCGCGGACACGCGCCGGTCGGCAATGGTGGCGAAATAGGGATGCGCCGCCGGGTCGAGGCGGTTGGTGAAGAAGTCGTTCACGGCATCGCCGCCGAACTCGCCCGGCGGCAGACTGATGGCGTGGATGACGAGGAGGCTCACGGCCGTCCCTGGCGGGCGCGCATCGTGATTCGGGCTGGGAATCCGCTCCGCGCCGCGCAGCCAGCCCGCCTGATCGATCGGCCCGAGGGCCTCAGGCTTCGGATTCATTGAGCCCCAGACGTTCCATCCGGTAACGCAACGACCGGAAGGTCACGCCGAGAATGCGCGCGGCGGCGGTCCGGTTGAACCGGGTCTTCTGCAAGGCGTCGAGGATGACCTGGCGCTCCAGGTCATCGAGGTAGTCCTGCAAGGGCTTCGCACCGCTGCATGCCGTCTCGCCAGCGCCGACTTTCGATGGTTGCAACTGCAGGTCATCGACATCGACGATGCCCTCGCCATGAAGTGCCAGCGCACGCTCGAGGATGTTTTCCAGTTCGCGCACATTGCCGGGGAAGGCGTAGGCCCGCAGCGCATTCATGGCCGACGGTGTAATGGCTGGAGCAGTCACGCCGTTTGCAGCGGCGAGCCGATCAAGGATGCGCTGCGCAAACTCGGGCACGTCGTCGCTGCATTCGCGCAAGGCGGGCATGCGGATCTCGATGACATTGATGCGGAAGAACAGGTCCTGGCGGAAACGCCCTTCGTCCATCAACTGGCGCAGATTCTGGTGCGTCGCACAAATGATGCGGGCATTGACCGGCTCCTCGGCCGTCGCGCCAACGCGGCGCACATGCTTTTCCTGGATCGCACGCAGCAGTTTCACCTGCATCGGTAGGGGCAGATCTGCCACCTCGTCCAGAAAGAGCGTGCCGCCGTCCGCCGCCTGGAAAAATCCCTCGCGCTCGCTTTCCGCCCCGGTGAAGGCACCCTTGCGATAGCCAAAGAATTCGCTCTCCATCAGGTTTTCCGGAATGGCGCCACAGTTCACTGCGACGAAGGGCTTGTCGCAACGCAGACTTTCGCGATGGATCAGCCGGGCTGCAAGCTCCTTCCCGCTGCCCGACTCGCCAGAGATGTAAACGGGCGCTTCGCTGCGCGCCACCTTGGCAATCAGCTCGCGGACCTGGACAATCGGCGCGGACTGGCCGAGCAGTTCGTGCGTGCGCTGCCCGGCTGCATTTCTGTTCTCAGGCACGGTCAGGGCCGACTTCACCAGCGTGCGCAACTGAGCCAGCGAAACCGGCTTGGACAGGTAGTCGAATGCCCCGGACTTCAATGCCGCGACGGCATTCTCGGTACTGCCGTGGGCGGTGATCACCGCAACCGGCAAGGTCGGATGATTGGACTCGATATGCCGTACCAGTTCCAGGCCATCGCCGTCCGGCATGCGCATGTCGGTCAGGCAGAGTTGATACGGCTTTTCCTGCAGCAGTTGCTTCGCGGCGGCGACGCTGGCGGCGCAATCGCATTCCAGGCCCATGCGCGCCAGCGTCATGTCCAGCAGTTCGCGAATGTCCGTTTCGTCATCGACGATCAGAACCCGGGTGTTGCCGCTCATGTTTCTCCGTTGTCCTTGGGTTGTTCGGGATTGGGCGGCGCAAATGATATGCAGAAATGCGCACCCGGAGCATTTTCGAGCAGAAATAGACGCGCGCCGTTCGCTTCGCAGAGCTCGCGGGCGATATACAGACCGAGTCCCGTGCCGGAGGGCCGTGTCGTGAAGAACGGTTCGAATACTCGATCGCGTTCGGTTTCGTCGATCCCCTTGCCGTCGTCGATGATATGCAGGCTCAGACGCTGCTGTCCGGAATTCTGCTCGATGCCAATCCGCACCGCGCCGGGTGACTGGCTGGCATAGCGCAATGCATTGTCAATCAGGTTGGAGGCAACCCGGTGCATGTGGCCGCGATCAAACCGGATTGCCACCCCTGCGGGAATGTCAACGGCGATTCTTTGCGCGCTGCCGGCGTCCTGCAACGAACGCTCGTCGATCAGCCGCAGGAAATATTCCCGCAAGTCGATCGTTTCCGGATTCACGCGATCCCGGCGCCCCAACTCGACCACTTCCGACACAAGATGGTTCAAGCGTTGAGAGTTGTCGACGATGATGCGCGTCAGCCGCTCGACCCCCTTGCCGGGCGGCTCGTCGGCCAGCAGTTCGGCGGCATGGCTGATG
The DNA here is from genome assembly GCA_021849505.1 of Pseudomonadota bacterium. Taxonomy (GTDB): domain Bacteria; phylum Pseudomonadota; class Gammaproteobacteria; order Burkholderiales; family Rhodocyclaceae; genus Sulfuricystis. The sequence continues at coordinate 5,500 of JAJZSW010000067.1, read as the reverse complement.
GCGGAGAGCGGGTTGCGGATCTCGTGCGCCATGTTCGCTGTCAGCCTGCCGAGCGCGGCGAGTTTTACCTGGCGTGCTTCCTGCTGCAAGCGGCCGACATCCTCGACAAAAATCAGCGCATTGCCGCCTTCGCCCGGCGGCAGGAAACGGGCACGCAACAGGCGGCCGGTCCAGGGCACCTGCATGACCAGCTCGGATTCAACCCCACGTGACTGGCGGATCCCGAACTCCTCTGCCAGCGTTGGCGAATAGTCATCGAGCGTCCTGGCAAAGGCGTCGGTGCATCCCAGCAGGGCCCGGGCACGTGGATTGCACTGGCGCACTTGTCCGGCGGCATCGATCACCAGGACGCCGTCCTGCATGTCGCGAATCACCCGTTCGTTGATCAGCATCTGGTCGGCCAGCTCGATTCCCCGCTGGCGCGCCAGTTCCTCGTTGGCGGTCATGCGGTTGGCCAGTAGCCGCGCTCCGATCGCGGCGCCGAACAGGCCAATGCAGGTCAGGCCGGTGAAGAAGAAATCCCCGGGGTCGCCTTTGAGGAATGCCACGCGGTAGGCCTGTTCCGTAAGCAGCAGCAAAGTTGCCGTAGCGGCATAGAAAAGGACCAGGCGTCCTTGCCCGACGAGCGCGGCGCCGACAAGCACCACCAGCAGCATCATCGACATCCCGCTCTTGGCACCCCCGCTGGCATAAAAGAGCAGGATCAGGCAGGCGATGTCGATCAGAACCTGGATGCTCAATTGCGCGTTGAAAGCATGCCGCCACCTGATTTGCACGATCAGGATCGCGATCGAGAAGGAGAGATAAATGGCGCTTACCCAAAGAAACAGGCGCGGATCCTGCGAACCGATGTTCAGCGGTTTGCTCGACAATGCGACAGCCCCCAGGAAGAAGCCGGCGACAACAAGCCGATAGTATGAGAAATATCTGAGCAATCGCCAAAGGGACCGGCTTCCAGGCTCTGGCGACGCAACTGGTATGCCGGTCATGGCTGATCAGGATGCACCAAGCTTGCGATGCTCTTCGCAGCAGTAATACCGGCCCTCGGCCAAGATTGATTCGCTTTCCGGCACATGCAGATGGCAATGAGCGCACACGACGACATTTTCCGCGGCCCCAGGTGGCGTGGGGGTGTCAGCGCTACCGGTCGGGGTTTTGCGACGGCCCAGCCAATACCAGATAACGATGGCCAGGGCAGCTAACAGCAAAAGATATTTCATGATATGTGATGGCTTGCCAATCCCGGGATTCGCCTGATCCGTCACTACACCGGACCAGTGGGTCAAGTGTCATGCATGATAAGCAAATTCAAGGGAATTGGTCGGGGTGAGAGGATTCGAACCTCCGACTCCTGCGTCCCGAACGCAGTACTCTACCAGGCTGAGCTACACCCCGATGCCCGTTGCCAAACCAGACTCGATCAAACTTCAGAAACGTCTGGCAACCGCGAAAGACGCCAATTGTAGCAAAGCATCCCGATATTGGCTATCGGGCAAGCTTGCCAAGGCTTGCTTTGCCCGATCCGCTTCTCCGGTCGCCACCTCAAGTGCTGCATCCAGTCCACCAGTCTCCTTGACCGCCCGGATCACCTCGGGGAAAGCCTCCCGGCCTCCTTGCTCCAGAGCGGATCGCACGACTTCGGCTTGCTCGGGGTTGCCGGCCTTCATCACATGGATCAAGGGCAGCGTGGGCTTCCCCTCTGCCAGGTCGTCACCCAGGCTCTTCCCGAGTTCACCCTCCTGGCCGGAATAGTCCAGAACGTCGTCGGCGATCTGGAATGCCGTCCCCAGATGCATGCCGTAGGCGGCGAATCCCTCTTCCATTGCCGGATTGGCGGCGCCAAGTATGGCCCCGAGACGCGCCGATGCCTCGAACAGCTTGGCCGTCTTGTAGCGTACGACTTGCAGATAGTCTTCCACCGCAAGATCGGGATTGTGGCAATTCATCAACTGCAGGACCTCACCTTCGGCAATGACGTTGGTCGCATCGGCGAGAACCTGCATGACACGCATGCTGCCTACGCCCACCATCATCTGGAATGCCCGGGAATAAAGGAAATCTCCCACCAGGACGCTGGCCGCATTGCCGAACTGGGCGTTGGCGGTATCCCGCCCCCTTCGCAGCGCGGACTCATCGACGACATCATCATGGAGCAGTGTCGCCGTGTGAATGAACTCGACCACGGCCGCAAGTTCGTGATGATGCTTGCCGGAATACTGTAGCGCACCGGCGGACAGCAGCAACAGGGCCGGACGCAAGCGTTTGCCGCCGCCCGCAATGATGTATTCCGCGATTTGGCGAACCAGCGGTACATCCGAAAAGAGACGTGCTCGAATGACTGCATCGACGGCCTGCATGTCATTCGTGATCAGGGAATAGATTGCTGTTGAATTCAAGGCGGCGTTTCCATTTTGTGTCCGGATGGTAAGTTGTTGGCCAGGGTCCGTCAATTAACCAATCAAGCGCTTGACCGAACAGTCCATAATTACTAAAATGCGCGGTTCTTTAGAACGTTTTTTGGAGTCCAACATGTATGCGGTCATAAAAACCGGCGGCAAGCAGTATCGTGTTGTCGCTGGCGAAAAAATCAAGGTAGAACAGATACCGGCAGATGTGGGCGCTGAAATTTCCCTGGATCAGGTGCTGATGGTCGGCGAAGGAGAAACCGTGAAGATCGGTACTCCCACGTTGTCCGGCGCCACGGTTACCGCCAGGGTGGTTTCGCAGGGCCGCCATCCTAAGGTGCAGATTTTCAAGATGCGGCGGCGCAAGCACTACCAGAAACACCAGGGTCATCGCCAGAACTATACGGAGTTGGAAATCAGCGGCATCAATGCCTGATTTCCCAGACTAGGAGCACACCATGGCACATAAAAAGGCAGGCGGCAGTTCTCGCAACGGCCGCGATTCGGAAGCGAAACGACTGGGTGTCAAGCGCTTCGGCGGTCAGCTGGTCGCTGCTGGCAACATCATCGTGCGTCAGCGCGGCACGCAATTTCACGCTGGCGAGAATGTCGGCATCGGCAAGGACCATACTTTGTTCGCCAAAACCACCGGCACAGTACAGTTCGCCGTCAAGGGCCCGCTGCAGCGTAAATATGTAAATATCGTTCCCGCCGCCTGATTACAACGGGATACGATGAATAAAGCCCTGTCCGACCGGATGGGGCTTTTTCTTTTCGATCATGAAATTTTTCGACGAAGCCCTGATATCGGTTAGTGCCGGCAATGGCGGCAATGGAGCCGTTTCATTCCGCCGTGAGAAATACATACCGCGCGGCGGGCCCGATGGTGGCGACGGCGGGCGGGGCGGCAGCATTCGTATTGTCGCCGACCGTAACCTGAATACCCTGATCGATTACCGCTACACACGTAACTTTCGTGCCGAACATGGAGAGAATGGCCGTGGTGCGGACTGTTATGGCAAGGGTGGCAGTGATCTTGTACTTCACGTCCCGGTCGGTACGGTCATTACGGACATCAATTCGGGAGAGATGCTCGCCGATCTCAACGCAGATGGCGCCAGCACGATCGTAGCCCACGGAGGCAACGGCGGGCTAGGCAATCTGCATTTCAAATCCAGTACCAACCGAGCGCCACGACAATTTACTCCTGGTGAGCCAGGTGAGTCGCGTGACCTCAAGCTTGAACTAAAAGTACTTGCCGACGTCGGGTTGCTGGGCATGCCGAATGCCGGAAAATCCACCTTCATCCGCGCTGTCTCGGCGGCACGACCAAAAGTCGCGGACTATCCGTTCACCACTCTGCAGCCAAATTTGGGCGTCGTCAGAGTGGGTGCAAACCAGAGCTTCGTGGTCGCAGATATCCCTGGACTGATCCGCGGCGCATCCGAAGGGGCTGGCCTGGGCCACCGTTTCCTGAAACATTTGCAGCGTACGCGCCTGCTGCTACACCTGATCGACATCGCGCCTCTGGACCCTTCATCCGACCCCGTTGCTGACGCTCACGCCATTGTCGAGGAGTTGCACAACTTTGATGAGGCTTTGTATAGAAAGCCGCGCTGGATTGTCCTCAACAAAATCGATCTCCTTCCCGAAGATGAGCGCAGTGACAGAGTTTCTGCCATTTCACACGCACTCGGCAACACACTGCCGATATATGTAGTTTCGGGAGCGACCGGTCAAGGATGTCAGCAACTTTGCCAGAAAATAATGCAGTTCTTGTCGGTCCCTGATGAAAATGCGTAACGATATTGCCAATTGCAAGCGACTGGTCGTCAAGGTGGGCAGTGCGCTCGTAACCAATAATGGAACGGGCCTGTCCACCGAATTCATCACTGAATGTGCGCGGCAGATTGCGCTTCTCCATCAGGCTGGGCGACAAGTGCTTCTAGTTTCATCCGGTGCCATAGCTGCGGGTATGCAACGGCTCGGTTGGTCCAAAAGGCCGCATGCGATGCACGCGTTGCAGGCAGCGGCAGCCGTTGGCCAGATGGGTTTGACGCAGGCTTATGAAACAGTGTTTGCTCAACATGGACTTAAATCAGCCCAGATATTGCTAACTCATGACGACCTTGCAGATCGCAATCGCTACCTCAATGCCCGAATCACGTTGAGCACTTTGCTCGATCTGGGTGTCGTTCCCATCATCAATGAGAATGACACAGTGGTCACCGACGAAATTCGTTTCGGTGACAATGATACTTTGGGCGCCTTGGTTGCCAACCTGGTGGAGGCCGAGGCACTGATCATCCTTACCGACCAGAAGGGCCTCTACACTGCAGATCCACGCCTCGATCCCCAAGCAACGCTTATTTCCGAGGGCAATGCAGATAACCGCGATTATGAGTTGATCGCCGGTGGGGCGGGGAGCGGCATCAGCAAAGGAGGCATGATTACCAAAATCCGCGCTGCGCAGCGAGCCGCTCGTAGCGGGGCTCACACATTGATCGTAGGTGGCAGGGAGTCCGGTGCATTGATACGCGCAGCCAACGGCGATGTCATTGGCACCTGCCTGCGGGCTGGCCAAACGCCGCTGGCCGCTCGCAAACAATGGCTTGCCGACCATCTGCGCGTTTCAGGTTCCGTGCTTGTCGACAGAGGTGCGGTCGAAGCCTTGAGAAACGGCAAAAGTCTCCTTCCCATTGGGGTTCATTCCGTTAGCGGTGATTTCGATCGCGGTGCGGTGATTGCTTGTATCGACGATAGCGGCAACGAGATTGCTCGGGGTCTCGCCAACTATCCTAGTGGCGATGTAAAGAAGATTGCCGGTCGTTCAAGCTTGGAAATTGAAAGCCTGCTCGGCTACATGGATGAATCGGAGCTTATTCATCGGGACAATCTGGTTTTATCCTGAATTGCCGACTGCAAAGCAAAACGCCCTGCGATGAATAGATCGCAGGGCGTTTTATTTTGGGAGTCTGGTGCTGACCTACTTTCGCGAGCGGAAGCTCACTATCATTGGCGCGGTCCTGTTTCACGGTCCTGTTCGGGATGGGAAGGGGTGGTACCGGGACGCTATGGGCACCAGACTGAAACTG
>JAJZSW010000005.1 GCA_021849505.1 Pseudomonadota bacterium | reverse complement strand
CGCAGCGCGACGGCGGCCAAGGAAATCAAGGCGCTGATCGCCGAATCCGTCGACAAGGTCGAAGGTGGTGCCCAACTCGTCAATGAAGCCGGCACGACGATGGACGAGGTCGTCACCAGTTTCCAGCAGGTCGCGCGGCTGGTCGTGGATATCAGCAATGCCAGCCGCGAACAGAGCGGCGGCATCGAGCAGGTGACGCAGGCCGTCTCGCAGATGGACGAGGTGACCCAGCAGAATGCCGCGCTGGTCGAGCAGGCCGCGGCGGCGGCCGAATCGCTCGAGGAGCAGGCGCACGGCCTGGTGCAGGCGGTCGGCATGTTCAAGCTCGAGGCCGGCGCGGCGAACCTGCCCGGGCCGGCGCTACGCGACGCGACGCCCCGGCGGCTGGCCGCCAGCCGGCCGGGCGTCAAACTGCCCGCCCCCGGCAGGAAGGTCGCCCCGCCGCACCTGGTTAACGAAGAAGACGAATGGGAGGAGTTTTGATCGCCCCGCCCCCCAAAGTCGGCGCCGGCAATACGGCATCCGGTCTGCTGGCGCAGACCGTGAAGGCCATTGGCGCAGCCGACCGCCTGCTGCCGCAGCGCGAGTTCCATTTCACGCAGGCCGATTTCGAGCGCGTGCGGCAGCTCATCTACAAGCATGCCGGCATCACGCTCGCGCCGATCAAGCAGGACATGGTCTACTCGCGGCTGGCGCGGCGGCTGCGGGCGCTGGGCATGAACAGCTTCGACCAGTACCTGGCACATCTCGAGCGGGGCGACGCGCAGGAATGGGAAACCTTCGTCAACTCGCTGACGACCAACCTCACCTCGTTCTTCCGCGAAGCGCATCATTTCGACCTGCTGAAAAAACAGCTGATCGGACTGAGCCACCGCCCGCTCCGCATCTGGTGTTCCGCCGCCTCGACCGGCGAGGAGCCCTACACGCTGGCCATCACCGCCTGCGAGGCCTTCGAGAGCCTGACGCCCCCGGTCCAGATACACGCCAGCGACATCGACACCAACGTACTGAAGACGGCCGAGCGCGGCGTCTATCCGCTCGAACGCGTCGAGCGGCTGCATCCCGAGCGACTGCACAAGTTTTTCCTCAAGGGCACCGGCACGCAGGCCGGCCACGTGCGCGTGCGTCCCGAACTGCAGAAACTGATCACCTACAGCCGCGTCAACCTGCTCGATGCCAGCTGGCCGACGGTGAAGGGTCCGCTCGACGCATTGTTCTGCCGCAACGTCATGATCTATTTCGACAAGCCGACGCAGTACCAGATACTCAGGAAATTCGTGCCGCTGCTGCATGCCGACGGACTGCTGTATGCCGGGCATTCGGAAAGCTTCCTCCATGCCGCCGACCTGTTCCGCTCGCTGGGGCGCACGGTGTACGAGCGCGCCGATCGCCGCGGAGGGCGGGCGTGAACCAGGAAGCCGGCTTCGTCGAGCACCTGGCAAGCAACCGCTATTTCGACCGCAAGTTCGCGGCGGAGGCGGTCAAGGTGTTGCCTGGCGAATATTTCGTCACGGCGACCAACGTGCTGATGGTGACGGTGCTCGGCTCCTGCGTCTCGGCCTGCATCCGCGACCGCGAGAAGGGCATCGGCGGCATGAACCACTTCATGCTCGCCGACGCCGGCGAAGCCAGCGCGCTGTCGGCCTCGGCGCGCTACGGCACCTACGCGATGGAAATCCTCATCAACCACCTGCTCAAGATGGGCGCGCGCCGCAACAATCTCGAAGCCAAGGTGTTCGGCGGGGGGCGCGTCATGGCGACGCTCTCCAGCTCCCAGGTGGGCGAACGCAACGCCCGTTTCGTGAGGACGTTTCTCAGGACCGAGGGGATCCCGACCGCTGCGGAAGACCTGCTCGACAGCTATCCGCGCAAGGTGTACTTTTTTCCGGAGACCGGCCGCGTGCTGGTGAAGAAGCTGTTGCGCATGCATAACGACACCCTGATCCGCCGCGAGAAGGAGTACGCGGCGCGCCTCGCCGAAGCGCCGGTTGCCGGCGAAATCGAACTGTTCTGAGGAAACCCGTGGCCATCAAGGTTCTGATCATCGACGACTCCGCGCTGATGCGCAGCCTGCTCACCGAGATCATCGGCGGCGCGCCCGATCTCGAAGTCGTCGGCAGCGCGCCTGATCCGCTCGCCGCGCGCGAGATGATCAAGGCCCTCAACCCGGACGTGCTGACGCTCGACGTCGAGATGCCGAAGATGGACGGCATCGAATTCCTGAGCCGGCTGATGAAGCTCCGGCCGATGCCGGTGGTGATGATTTCCGCGTTGACTGCGCGCGGCTCGGAAGTCACGCTGCGTGCGCTTGAACTGGGTGCCGTCGACTTCATCGCCAAGCCCCGCGCCGAGAGTGCCGCGCTGCTGCAAGGCTATGCCGACGAGATCCGCGAGAAGATCCGCGCGGCCAAGAGTGCCCATCTGCGTCATCCGCAAGTGGCAGCCACACCGGCGCCCGCGCGCCCCGAGGCGGCTGCCGGCGTGCCGGGCCGGGTGCTCGCCGAGAAGCTGATCGCCATCGGGGCATCGACGGGCGGCACCGAAGCGATCAAGGAAGTGATCGCGCGCCTGCCGGCGGAAGTGCCGGGCATCGTGATCGTGCAGCACATGCCGGAAGCCTTCACGCCTTCCTTCGCCAAGCGCCTCGACAGCCTGGGCTCGATCCGCGTCGTCGAGTCGAAAGGCGGCGAGCGCATCCAGCCGGGCCATGCCTATCTCGCGCCGGGGCATTCCCACCTGCTGGTCAGGAAGAGCGGGGCAGGCTGGCTGACCGAACTGGCGCGGAGCGAGCCGGTGAACCGCCATCGGCCGTCGGTCGACGTGCTGTTCCATGCGGTCGCGCGGGAAGCCGGCCGCCATGCCATCGGCGTCATCCTGACCGGCATGGGCAAGGACGGCGCGCAGGGCATGCTGGCGATGCGCCAAGCCGGGGCTTGGAACATCGGCCAGGATCAGGAGAGCTGCGTGGTGTACGGGATGCCGCGCGAGGCGGCGCAGGTCGGCGCCGTCGCCGAGGTGGCCAGCCTGAACGATGTTGCGGCGCGGATACTGGCGCGCCTGCGCCAACCATGAAAGTCGGCGCTGGCGGGCCGGCATCCAGTTATACTTTTGGAAGAGAAAAGAGCCATTCGGGATAAGGGGAAGGAAGCATGCAAACCAACGTGACCAGCCGCGACGGCAATACCGTCATCGTCCTGCAGGGGCGGTTCGATTTCAACACGCACCGGGAGTTCCGCGATGCCGTGGAGCGCGCCCTGCAGGAAGCCGCGCCGGATATCCGGGTCGATCTCGCCGGCGTCGAGTATCTCGACAGCTCCGCGCTCGGCATGCTGCTGATGTTGCGCGACAAGGCGAAGGGCGCCGGGAAGACGGTCGCGCTCGCGAACCCGCGCGGCGCTGTCAGGCAGGTCATCGACATCGCGAATTTCGGCAAGCTGTTTCCGCTGGCCTGAATACGCTTGTCCGGGATCGTCCGGCAGGCCAACTCGATCGAGGGAGGAAGAGCAACATGACACTGCGGCAACGCATTTACTGGGTACTCGCCATCCTGGCCGTGGTGACGCTCGTCGCCAACGGCTTTGCCTTCGTGATGTACCTGCGCCTCGCGGATGCGGCCGGGCAGCTCGATCCGAAGCTGCTCGTCCAGGCCGGCGAGGGGCGCAACTGGATGATCGGTGTGGCCCTCCTTGCCTCGGTGATCGGCCTCACCGCTTTCGTTCAGCTGGCGCGCATCCTGCTCGGCCTGCTCGGCGGCGAACCCCAGTACGTGGCGGATGTCGTCAAGCGCATCGCCGGTGGCGATCTGGGCGTGCCCATCGAGCTGAAGGCGGGCGACGACCACAGTCTGCTGGCGGCCATCGCCGGCATGCGCGCCAACCTGAGCGAACTGGCGGGGCAACTGACCGCCACCGCCGCCCGGCTGCATGCCACGGCGCAAGAATTTCAAGGCATCACGCGGAGCATGCAGGCGGGGGCGAGTGAACAGAATTCCGCCGCCCAGGTGGCCAGCGGCGCGGTTTCCCAGCTGACCGGGGGCATCGGGGATATCGCCGCCCAGACGGCCGAAGTCGACCGGCTCGCCGCGACGAGCCTCGAGTGCACCCAGAAGGGCAACGAGAGCCTGTCGCACATGATCGGCGAACTGACCCAGGCCGAGAGCGCGGTCAGCGCAATGACCGACACCGCGCGCGAATTCATCAGCAGCGCCTCCTCGATTACCGGCATGACGCGCGAAGTGCGCGACATCGCCGACCAGACCAACCTGCTGGCGCTGAACGCCGCCATCGAGGCGGCGCGCGCCGGCGAGCAGGGCCGCGGCTTTGCGGTGGTGGCCGACGAGGTGCGCAAGCTCGCTGAAAAGTCGGCCACCACGGCGAGCGAGATCGACGGCGTGACGCGCAACCTCGAACAGCTGGCCGCCAAGGTCAGGACGACCCTTGAAAAGGGCCTGGAATCGCTCGCCACTTCCCAGGAGTATCTCGAGACAGTGGCCGAAGCGCTGGGGGAAACCAACTGCTCGGTCGGCGCGACGACCGCTGGCATGGGGCGCATCAATGCCGCTGTGGATGACCAGAACCGCGCCAGCGCCGACATCGCTGCCAACGTCGAGCGGATTGCCGCGCTTTCCGCCGCGGGCGATGCGCGCGCCGGCCAGGTGGCGGAGCGGGTACGCCAGCTCGAAGAGTTGGCTGCCGAGCTCGAGACCACCCTGCGGCGCTTCCGCGACGTGCATTGAAGAATCGCGTAATATTCCCGCCGAAAGGCCCTGTTATCCAAGCCAAGGCGTCGAAAGCCGGTCGCTAAACTCGATGACATATCCGTTTTGTTCCCGCTGCGAGGTTGCGCAATGTCCGAACTGCTGAAGAATATCGATGCCCGCACCCGTCTCGCCGGCACCAACAAGCTGGAGATCCTCCTGTTTTCGCTGGGGAACGACCTGCGTACCGGCCGTACGGAAACCTTCGGCATCAACGTGTTCAAGGTGCGCGAGGTGATGCGCACGCCACAGATCACGGCGGCGCCCGACATGCCGTCCGCCGTCAAGGGCATGGTGTCGCTGCGCGGCGTGCTGGTCCCGGTCGTCGATCTTTCCGAGTTCATCGGTATGCAGGTCGAAACCCCGCGCGAGATCATGATCGTGACCGAGTACAACGGGCATACCCAGGGTTTCCTGGTGGAATCCGTCGATACCATCCTGCGCCTCGACTGGGCGAAAATGCGCGTGCCCCCCGAGATGCTGACCGCCAACATGGGTGGCTTGGTGACCGCGGTCACCGAGCTGGCGGATGGCCGGCTGGTGATGCTGCTCGACGTCGAGCGGATTCTCTCGGAAACCGCCAAGTACGAAGACGACATGGTTTACAGCCAGATCCGGCCGCTCGAGCGGCAAGACCTGTCGATCGTCTATGCCGACGACTCGTCGGTGGCGCGCGGGCAGATCGAGCGGACGCTGAATGCGCTCGGCATCCGCGGCGTGATGGCGATGAACGGCTTGCAGGCCTGGCAGGAACTGCTGAAGATCGCCAACTACGCGGATGCGACCGGGCGCCCGGTCAAGGAACTGGTGCAACTGGTGCTCACCGATGTCGAGATGCCCGAAATGGACGGCTACATCCTCACCAAGAACATCAAGTCGGACTCCCGTTTCGCCGGCATTCCCGTGGTCATGCACTCGTCCTTGTCCTCGACCTCGAACCAGCAGCTGGGCAGGTCCGTCGGGGTCGACGAATACGTGTCGAAATTCGAGGCGCAACGACTGGCCGAAACCTTGAGCCGCCTGCTGTTGCAGGGCAGCGCGGCGCCGGCGAACTGAGAGGGGAGAGCAAATGGACAATTCCGCTGCGCTGACGACCGGCCAGAACCAGGGTTCCCTGATCGAGAGCGTCGATGCCCGCACCAAGCTGGCGGGTTCGAACCGGATGGAGATCCTGCTGTTCTCGCTCGGCACCAACGAGACATTCGGCATCAACGTCTTCAAGGTGCGCGAGGTCTGCCAGACGCCGTCGATCACCAAGTCGCCGAACATGCCCGCCGGCGTCGAAGGGCTGATCAGCCTGCGCGGCAACGTCATTCCGGTGGTGTCGCTGACCAAGGCCATGCACCTCGCGGATGCCCCGACGGGACTGGGCGGCTCGATGATGGTCACCGAATACAGCAAGCGCACGCTCGGCTTCCTCGTGCATGGCGTCGACCGCATCATCCGCGTCGAGTGGGATCGGGTGCGCGCCCCCGAGACGGTCACCGGCGGCGGCCACAACTACATTACCGCCATCACCGAGCTTGACAGCGGCCGGCTGGTGTCGATCGTCGATGTCGAGCAGATCATGGCCGATACCTTCGGCGAGGCGGTGATCGGCCAGGTCGACAGGATTGGTGATGGCGAGGAATACAACCTGTTCTTCGTCGACGACTCCGCCGTAGCGCGCAAGAAGATCGCCGAGGTGCTCGACAAGATGGGCATCATGCACAAGCACGCGCAGAACGGCATGGAAGCCTGGACGCGCCTGTCCGGCATGGCGGCGCATGCTCAGCAAATCGGCCGCAACCTGCGTGACGAAGTGAGCGTGATTCTCGTCGATGCCGAGATGCCCGAGATGGATGGCTATGTGCTGACCAAGAACATCAAATCCGACAAGCGTTTCGACGGCATCCCGGTGGTCATGCATTCATCGCTGTCGTCCGAGGCGAACCGCTCGATGGGCCGTAGTGTCGGCGTCGATGCCTACGTTGCCAAATTCGATTCCGAGATACTCGCCGATACCCTGCGCCCCCTGCTGCTCAAGTCGCAGCGCAATTGATCGTAGATTAGCCATCAAGGATTCACCGGAGACCGTTTCATGCCAGCAGATCCCAGCAAAATCAAGTTCCTGGTCGTCGATGATTTCTCGACGATGCGCCGCATCGTCCGCAACCTGCTCAAGGAACTTGGCTTCACCAACGTGGATGAGGCCGAGGATGGCGCGGTGGCCTGGCAGAAGCTGCAGGGCGGCGGCTTCGATTTCGTCATCACCGACTGGAACATGCCGAACATGGATGGCCTGACGCTGCTGCAGACGATCCGCGGTGACGCGAACCACAAGGCGTTGCCGGTGCTGATGATCACGGCCGAGGCCAAGAAGGAAAACATCATCGCGGCGGCCCAGGCGGGCGCCTCCGGCTACATCGTCAAGCCCTTCACCGCGGCGACGCTGAACGAGAAGCTGACCAAGATCTTCGAGAAACTGGGCTGGTAAATGGTCAAACCGATCAAATTCGACGAAACCGGCGACTCCGCCGACCTGCAGGCCCTGTTCGACAGCATCGCCGTCGGGGCGGAACCCGCCGCGCCGGCCGTAGCCGAACCCGATCCCTCCGGCGATTCCAGCGACCTGCAGGCGCTCTTCGACAGTGTCTCCGAACAGGTGGCGGATTCGACGACCGCCGCCGAGTCCGTTCCCCCTGCGGTCGGAAGCGGCGAAGCCGCGGGACAGGAGGCCGTCTTCAACAGCATCGGCCACCTGGCGCGCAAGCTGCACGACAGCCTGCGCGAACTGGGTTACGACAAGTCCCTGCAGGAGACCGCGCAGCAGATTCCCGATGCGCGCGAGCGCCTCAATTACATCGCGCAGATGACTGAGCAGGCGGCCTCCAAGGTCTTGAACGCCTGCGACATCGCCAAGCCGGCGCAGGACCAGCTTGACGCCGTCGTCAAGGTACTCGGCGCGCGCTGGGAGCGGATGTTCGCCAACCAGCTGTCGGTGGATGAGTTCAAGCAACTGGCGGCCGATACGCGCGTCTTTTTCGCCGCCGCACCCGCCCGGATCGCCATTACCAATGCCCAACTGAACGAGATCATGCTGGCGCAGGATTTCCAGGACCTGACCGGCCAGGTGATCAAGCGCGTGGTCGACATGGTGCAGAATTTCGAGGCACAGCTGCTGCAGGTGCTGATCGAAGCGATGCCCGAAGAAAAGAAGGCCGCAGCCTCGGGCGGACTCATGAACGGCCCGGTGATCAACGCCGCCGGGCGTTCCGACGTGGTGACCAGTCAGGAGCAGGTGGACGACCTGCTGGAGAGCCTGGGTTTCTAGGAGAAAGCAATGAGCGACTTTGCCGGAATGGAAGATCTTCTGCAGGACTTTTTGGTCGAGGCCACCGATCTTCTTTCGGGGGTCGACAACAAGCTTGTCGATCTCGAAAAAAACCCGCAGGACCTCGGGCTGCTCAACGACATCTTCCGCGGCTTCCACACCATCAAAGGCGGGGCCGGCTTCCTCAACGCCGCCGAACTCGTGACGCTCTGCCACCTGACGGAGAATCTGTTCGACAAGCTGCGCAATGGCGAAATGACGGTGACCGGGGAACTCATGGATGTCATCATGGCGGCCACGGCGACGGTGCGCGACATGTTCGGCCAGCTGGAAGGCGGCGTGCAGCCCTCGCCCGCAGAACCCGGCCTGATCGCCAGCCTCAAGGCCGCCCTGGCGGGTGAATTGGTCGCACCCGCCGCTGCGCCGGCACCTGCCGCTGCCGCCCCCGTTGCCGTGCCGGCCACGCCAGCCGCCACAACCGCAGCGGTGCCCGCAGCCAGTCCCGACTGGAACCAACTCTTCGGCGCCGTCACCGGTGCTGCGGCGTCAGCTGTTGCAGCTGCCGTACAGCCAGAGCCGACTTCCGCACCGGCTGCTGCTACCCTCGACGTTACGCAGCAGACACCCGAGCAGATCATCCAGCACGCCATCGGCCGGCGCGCCACTGACAAGCCGGGTGCGATGAGCGTGCCGGCCGGCCGGCGCGCAGACGAGAAGTCGCGCGACAACACCATCCGCGTCGATACCACCCGCCTCGACCAGGTACTCAACCTGTCGGGCGAAATCGGCCTGACCAAGAACCGCCTGAACGCGCTGCGCAGCGACATCCTCAATGGCCGCACCGACACCGACACGCTGCACTCGCTCGACCAGTCGGTCAGCCAGCTCGACCTGCTCGTCTCGGACCTGCAGAACGCCGTGATGAAGACGCGCATGCAGCCGATCGGTCGCCTGTTCCAGAAGTATCCGCGCATCGCGCGCGACCTGGCGCGCAACCTCGGCAAGGATGTCGAACTGCTGCTGGTCGGCGAAGAGACCGAGATCGACAAGACGATGATCGAGGATCTCTCCGATCCGATCATCCACCTGATCCGCAATGCCGTCGATCACGGTGTCGAAAGCCCGGAGGAACGGCGCGCCGCCGGCAAGCCGGAAAAATCTCAGGTGCGGCTCGAGGCGCGCCAGGAAGGCGACCATATCGTGCTGCTCGTCGCCGACGACGGCAAGGGCATGAACGCCGAACGACTGCGCGCCAAGGCGCTCCAGAAGGGCCTCATCAGCGACGAGGAAGCCAACACGATGGACGAGCGCCAGAGTCTCGCGCTCGTCTTCCTGCCCGGTTTCTCGACCAAGGACGTGGCGTCCGACGTGTCCGGTCGCGGCGTCGGCATGGACGTCGTCAAGACCAATATCCAGAAGCTCAACGGCTCGATCGATATCAAGTCCGAGCCGGGCAAGGGCACCACCTTCGTCATCTCGCTGCCACTCACGCTGGCGATCCTGCCCGTGCTGCTGGTGCAGCTCGGCGCGCAGCCCTTTGCAGTGCCGCTCTCGATGGTGCGCGAAATCCTGCCGATTGACGTCGATCAGGTGCAGGAGGTTGGCGGTCGCGCGACGATGGTCGTGCGTGGCGAAGTCATGCCGATCTTCCCGATAGCCCACCTGCTCGGCTGGACGCCAGAGAAGGTGCCCGAATACGGCGTGCTGATGCAAACTTCCGACCAGACCTTCATCCTGGCCATCGACGGCTTCATGGGCCGCGAGGATGCGGTCATCAAGTCGCTCGAAGGCTTCCGCCCGAAGGGCGTGGCCGGCGTCACGACGCTGTCCAACGGCCAGATCGTGTTGATCCTCGACATGAAGGAGCTGCTCGCCGACCTCGGGGAACATCGCGGCGTGCCGCGCTCCGCCTTGCTGCCAGCGGAGCAGGCCGCGGCGTAAGTCCGATGGTCAGCGGCGCCGTCCTGGCAGCGCCGAGTTCGTTGCCAGTCGCGGGTACGGTGCGCTGGAAGCTGCCATGAAATCGAAGCTCGTTTGGGTTGCTTCGCTGCTGGCCATGCTCGGCGGCTGGCTGGCTTTTTCCGTTCATGCGCAGACCTACCTCAGCGCATCCACGCCGTTCAACTGGATCGATACCTCGACCCACACGCGCATCGGCCACAACACCGCACCCTACAAATTCAACGGCGGCGGCGGTTGCGGCACCACGCCACCGGTGCTCGACGACACGCTGAGCGACCTGATCCCGATCGGCTTCAATTTCGTGTTCGGCACGACCACCCATACCCAGTTGCGGATCATGACGAATGGCCGCCTCCAGTTCAACAACCCGACCTGCGGGGCGGGCACGGCGAGCATTGGACCGCCGCAGACCTATCCGTACACTTATCCGAATGGCAGCATGAACAACACCATGAAGGTGTTCGGCGTCGACCTCGATCCGACCAACCTTCTGGACCGGGCCAACTATCCGAACGCCGCGAATAGGACCAATTGCGCCGATCACGCGACCTGCTACATCAAATGGGCATCGATCGGCACCGCGCCCAACCGGCAATTCGTCGTGACCTGGTTTCAGGTTCCGGAATGGGTCAACAGCAATAGGACGAGCGGATCGTTCGACCTGCAGGTCGTGCTCAACGAAGATGGCAGCTTCATCTATCAATACGGCAACATCGTTCATGGCGGGACCGGAACGGCGCAGATCGGCTGGCAGCTGACCACGACCGACTATGCGGTGTTGACCTTCGGTGCGTCGAGCGAACCGCCACCGAATACCTCGATCGTCTTTTTCAAGCCTTCGGCCATCGCCAACTATCGCTTCGACGAAGGGGCCTGGGCTTCCGGTTCCAGCGGACAGGTTCTCGACAGCACGGCCGGCGCCCGGCACGGCATGTCGGTCGGGCGGGCGCAGACCACCGCCGGCGGCTACCTCTGCCGCGGCGCGAACATTCCTGCCAACGCGGCCGGCGGCGAAGTGGATGCCGTGCGCACCGTGAATCTCGCCGCGCCGTCCCTCAATCTGCTCGGCACGGGTACCGTCACCTTCTGGTACAAGTCGAATGTGCCATGGAGCGGGGCAGGCGCCCAGGCGGCGCAATTGCTCGACGCGACCAACGTCAATGGGCAATGGTTCTACCTTGCGAAGAAGGCGAATGGCGCCCTCTACTTCGGGGTGATGGACAGCACAGGCACGTTCCGCTCGCTGGAAAGCCCGGTGCAGACTTTCGCTGCCAATACCTGGGTGCATGTGGCCGTGAGCTGGAACTTCAACGCACTGGCGGCCGCCAATTCCGACCAGTTGAAAATCCATGTCAATGGCGCGGCGCCGACCACGTCTTCCTTTACCAGCAACGGTACGGTGTCCACGCAGACGGGCTTCCTCCATTTCGGCGACAACCCGTTGGGCATCGCGGATGCCAACGGCACGGTCAATTCCGCCAACGGCGTGATCGACGAAGCGAAGATCTACAATTCGGTGCTCAGCACGGCGCAGGTCAGCGCCGACATGGTCAGCACGCACGCCTGCCCGAACTACAATATCCACCACCTCGAAATCCAGAGCAGCGGCAGCGGATTGACCTGCGCCGCCAGCCCAATCTCCATCCGCGCCTGCCTAGACGCCACCTGTTCGGCGCTCTATACCGGCGGCATCAGCGGCACAATGACGGCGACCGGAACAACGACGGCGAACTGGGATGGCGGCTCCGGCGGGTTCCCCGGCAGCGGTTTCGCCATCGGCACGGGCGCGAGTTCGACAACCAAGAACATCCAGTTGTCCGCGGCAGGCAGCGTGGTGATCGGCATCACGGGCGTCGATCCGCCGGTGACGAACCCGACCACCTGTAATTTCGGCAGTCCGTTGTGTACCTTTAACGCAAGTACAGCCGGCTTCCTGCTCACGAATTCGAGCACCGGCACGACCACTTACACGCTGCCCAACCAGGTTTCCGGTGTTCCCTCGGGAACGGCCTACCTGCGTGCCCTGCAGGCGGCGACCACGAATCCGGCGGTGTGCACGCCGGCCGTCATCAACGCGACGAACGTCCCGGTGACGTTCGGCTATGCCTGCACAGATCCGGCGACCTGTCAGGCCGGCAACCTGATGACGGTCAACGGGTCCGCCGTGCCAGCCGCCGGCGGCAGCGCCAACCTGAACTTCGACGCCAACGGCTCGGCACCCTTCACCGTGCGCTATGACGATGTCGGACAGATCACGATGAATCTCAGCAAGACCTTCACGCCGTTCAGCGGCGCGACGCCGATTGCATTCACCGGCAGCAGCAGCTTCATCGTCGCGCCGGCCGGCTTCGCCGTGACGACGACCGGCCCCTTCGTGGCCGGCGACCCGTTCACGGTCACCGTCAGCGCGACGAATGCACTCGGCGGTATCGCGCGGAGCTTCGGCAAGGAAAGCTCCACCGAGAACGTAACGCTCGGCCGCACGCTGACCGGGCCGGCAGGCGGCAACAATCCCCTGCTGGGCGGCACGACGAACCTTGCCGATGCGGCATTCCAGGCTGGCAACGGCGTGGCAGCGACCAATGCCGTGTCCTGGGGCGAGGTCGGCGACATCGCCGTCACCGTCACGCTCGCCAGCGGCGACTATCTCGGCACCGGCCTGACGGCGACCGGCTCGGGTGCCGCGGGTCCGTTCAAGCCGGCCTATTTCGAGACCGCCGTGACGCCCGGGGCGGGGGGCACGACCTATTCCGGCCAGCCATTCGGCGTGACGGTGACGGCGAAGAATTCCGCCGGGACGACGACGCAGAACTACAAGGGCGCCTATGCCAAGGCGACGACCCTGACCGACGCCAACAGCGCCACCAACAACAGCGGCGCGCTGGGCAGCTTCGCCAACGCCACCATCGCCGCGGCGAGTTACGGCAACGGCGTGGCCACGGTGGCGACGCCGACCTACACGTTCACCACGAAGATCACCGCGCCGCTCGATGCGGTGGCGTCCGCCCCCCTCAAGCTGCGGGCGACGGATACCGATGGCGTGACCTCGAACGGCCACGCGGAAGGCACCACGCCGATCCACGCCGGACGCCTGCGACTGCTCAATTACCACGGTTCCGAACTCGTGAAGCCGCGCGTCGAATACCGTTCCGAGTATTGGGACGGCAGCCGCTGGGCGAGGAACACGCTCGATTCATCGAATCCGATCGTCGCGGGCAATATCGCCACGGGGGGCTTGACGGTGAATGGCCTAACCGCGCTGACGAACGGCAGCGGTTTCATCACCTTCAACTCCGCTGCGGCAGGGAGCTACGACATCGCGCTGAATTTGAACTCGGCCGGCAGCGACACTTCCTGCAATGCGTCACATGGCGGCACAGGGGCGAACAAGCCCTGGCTGCAGGGTCACTGGTCGGCGCCCGCCAACTGCGGCGGTGTGGCGGCCTGGGCGCAGGATCCGGGCGCCCGCATCCGGCTCGGCTCGCCCCGCGCGCCCTACATCTTCCTGCGCGAGCGGTATTGAGCGCATGGCCCAGCGCGGCTTCACCCTCGTCGAACTGGTCATGACGCTGATGATCATCGGCATTCTGGCTATCGTCGCGCTGCCGCGCCTGGACCTGCTGCGCGGCTGGGACGAGATCGGCTACCGCGACCGCGTCAGGGCGACCCTGGAATACGCCCGCAAGGCGGCGGTCGCGCAACGGCGCACGGTGCGCGTGACGATCGTCGGCAGCGGGCTGACGGTCGAAGTGCAGCGGCAGACGCCGGAAGGGGAAGGCGGGTCCGCCTGGGCGCCGCTCAACCTGCCGGGCGGCAACAACAATGCCTTTGCTGCACCCGGCGGAGTGAGTCTTGCACCGGCTGATGATGTCGTGACGTTTTCCGCGCTGGGGCGGCCCGATGCCGGCAGGGTGTTCACAGTGTCCGGTGGGGTCGGGACCATCACTGTCGAAGCGGAGACCGGCCATGTGCGCTGACCGTTTACAGCGCGGCCTGACGCTCATCGAGCTGATCGTCTTCATCGTCATCGTCGGCGTGGCGCTGGCGGGCGTGCTGACGGTGCTCAATCACACGACGCGCCACAGCGCCGACCCGCTGATCAGGAAGCAGGCGCTGACGATCGCCGAGGCGCTGCTGGAAGAGGTGATGCTGCAGCCCTTCACCTGGTGCGATCCCGACGACGCGAACGCGGCGACGGCTACCACCTACGCCGGCTGCACGACGGCCGAGAGCAACCTCGCCGCCGAGGCCGGCGAGGCGCGTGCCAGCGCGACGCCGCTGGACAACGTGAACGACTACAACGGTGTGACGACGAATACCAACATCGCCGGTGGCGGCGCGGCGACTTTCGCAGCAAACGTCACTGTCGCGCAAAGCAGCTTGAACGGCATTGCGGCCGATGCCTCGCTGCTGATCACGGTATCCGTCACCGCAGGGGGCGAGACGATCCAGTTGCAGGGCTACCGCACCCGCTATTCACCTAATACCCTGCCATGAGACGAGTATTCGGCTTCACGCTGGTCGAGATGATCGTGGTGATCGCCATCACCGGGATCATCGCGGCCGCGGTCGCGGTGTTCATCCGCTATCCGGTGGAAGGCTATGGCGACGCGGTGCGGCGCGCCGAACTGACCGATGCAGCCGACGTCGCCCTGCGCCGCATCGCGCGCGACGTGCGGCTGGCCTTGCCCAACAGCCTGCGCGTGATGACGGCCGGCGGCATCCACTACGTCGAGTTCATCATCACGCAAAGCGGGGGGCGCTACCGCGATCCGACCGATGGCTCCACTGGAGGCAATTTCCTTGACTTCACGAACGCCGCGGACACGAGCTTCGATGTCCTCGGCACTCTGCCGTTGATGGCGGCGAACGATTTCATCGTCATCTACAACCTCGGCGTGCCGGGCTCGGATGCGTATATCGGCAACAACCGCGCACAGATCCAGGCGGTCGCCGGCAATACCGTGACGCTGACTGCCAACCCTTTCGCCGCCCAGGCGCCCCCGCTGCCCTCACCGGGGGCGCGCTTCCAGGTGGTACCCGGCGTTGAGCGTGCCGTGAGTTATGCCTGTCCGCAGACGGGTGTGAGTCCTCCGGGCAACCTGACGCGCCACTGGAACTACGGCTTCAATCCCGCGCAGGCCGTGCCGGCGGGGGGCAGCACCGCCCTGCTGGCGGGCAACGTCACCTGCGAGGTCGACTACAGCGGCAATGCCACCGGTCGCAACGGGCTGCTTTACATCAGCCTGGCGCTAACCAGCGGCGGCGAGACAGTGACGCTGTTCAACCAGATCCATGTGGATAACTCGCCATGAGGAATCTGGCACGGAAATGCGGCGGTTTCGCCATCTTCTCGGCGATCTTCATCCTCGTCGTGCTGGCGACGCTGGGTGCGTTCATCCTCAACATCTCGTCAGGTCAGCAAATCGGTTCCGCCCTCGACGTGCAGGGCGTGCGGGCCTATCACGCAGCGCGCGCGGGGATCGAATGGGGGCTCTTCCAGCAGATGCAGGGCGGGGTCGCCTGTCCCGCCGGGAGTTTCGTTCCCGGGGCAGCCACCCTGGGGGGCTTCACGGTGAGCGTGACGTGCGTGGCGGTAGCCGATGCCCAGGGCGGGCCGACCGTGCGCACGCTCACCGCCACGGCTTGCAGCCAGCCGGACGTCGGCGTCTGTCCGAATACCGTGAATCCCGGGGCGCTTTATGTCGAGCGCCGCTTGACAGTCATTTTCTGAAGGTCGGCGCCGGCAGGACGACATCGGGGTGTGGCTCCCGAGAGGAATAACCGTCCAATCCCCGTCTATTCCCGGGTTCCTTCGCCACCCCGCCGGCAATAATTGCCGCCATGGCTGAAGACAGCGATCTCGAAAAGACCGAACCACCGTCACCGCGCCGTCTCGAAAAGGCGCGCGAAGAGGGCCAGGTTCCGCAATCGCGCGAGCTGACGGCGTTTCTCGTCATGGCGGCGGGCGCCGGCGGGCTGTGGGCGCTGTCCGGCTGGTTCGTGCGGCGCGGCGAGGATGTCATGCGCATGGGCCTGCGGTTCGATCGTCAGGATGCCTTCGATCCGAATGCCGTCGGGATGAGCCTCCTGACGATGGGTTCGGAGGCGGTCGGCACGCTGGCACCGTTCTTTATCGCCACGCTCGTCGCCGCGCTGCTGGCCCCCATCCTGCTGACCGGCGGCTGGGTATTTTCGCCCAACGCGCTGAGCCTGAAGCCGGAACGCATCGACCCCCTCCAGGGCATGAAGCGGATGTTTTCGTGGCAGAGCATCGCCGAGATGGTCAAGGGCGTGCTCAAGACGCTGCTGCTTGGCGGCATCGTGTTCTGGGTCATTCTGAACGAGCGCGACAATCTCTTCGCGTTGCTCGGTCAGCCGATCGAATCGGCCTTGCCGTCCTTCGGACGCATGTTGCTGTATGCCTTCATCGGCTTCGTCGCCGGCCTGGCCGTGATCGCGCTGATCGACGTGCCCTTCCAGCTCTGGCGCTACTACGTCGGCCTGCGCATGACCAAGGAAGAACTCAAGCAGGAACTGAAGGAACTGGAGGGAGATCCCTACCTGAAGGCCCGCATCAAGAGCCAGCAGCGCGAGATCGCGCGGCGACGCATGATGTCCGAGGTGCCGAAGGCCGACGTCGTGGTGACCAACCCGACGCACTTCGCGGTGGCGCTCAAGTACGACAACACGAAGATGGGTGCGCCGATGGTCGTGGCGAAGGGCATGAACCTCGTGGCGCAGAAGATCCGCGAACTTGCCGTCGAAAACAAGGTGCCAGTGCTCGAATTGCCGCCGCTGGCGCGCGCGCTGCATCGCCATGTCGAAGTGGGTGCGGCGATTCCGGCGACGCTCTACACGGCGGTTGCCGAGGTGATGGCCTACATTTACCAGATCAACGCCTTCATGGCGCAAGGCGGCGCGCAGGGAGGGACGGGTGGCCTGCTGCCGCCGACGCCGCCCGTGGCCGTGGCGCTGCCCGCAGGCCTTGACCCGGGAGCCGCTGAATAATGGCTGCGCAAACCCTCGGCTGGCAGGCGCTCGCCCGGCCCGAAAATCTCAAGGCGCTGGCGGCGCCGATCCTGATCGTCCTGATCCTGGCGATGCTGGTGCTGCCATTGCCGCCGTTCATGCTCGACCTGTTCTTCACCTTCAACATCGCGCTGTCGGTGATGGTGATGCTGGTCGCGCTGTACACGCTCAAACCGCTCGACTTTTCGGTCTTCCCCACGGTGCTGCTGGTGACGACCCTGCTGCGCCTGAGCCTGAACGTCGCCTCGACGCGCATCGTGCTGCTCGAAGGTCATACCGGTCCGGACGCGGCCGGCAAGGTGATCGAGGCCTTCGGCCACTTCCTGGTCGGCGGCAACTACGCGGTCGGCATCATCGTGTTCGTGATTCTCACGGTGATCAACTTCGTGGTCATCACCAAGGGCGCGGGGCGCATCGCCGAAGTCTCGGCGCGCTTCACGCTCGATGCGATGCCGGGCAAGCAGATGGCGATCGACGCCGACCTCAATGCCGGCCTGATCGGCGAGGACGAGGCGCGCCGCCGCCGTAAGGAAATCTCGCAGGAGTCCGACTTCTACGGCTCGATGGATGGCGCCTCGAAGTTCGTGCGCGGCGATGCGATCGCCGGCATACTGATCCTGCTGATCAACATCATCGGCGGCCTGATCGTCGGCATGCTCCAGCACGACATGCCGGCCGGCGAAGCGGCGAAGGTCTATACCCTCTTGACCATCGGCGATGGTCTGGTCGCCCAGATTCCGGCGCTGGTGGTTTCCGTCGCGGCGGGCCTCGTGGTCTCGCGCGTCAATGACGAAAAGGACATCACCACCTCGTTCATGGGGCAGATGTTCGGCAACCCGATGGTGCTGGCCCTGGTTGCGGGCATCCTCGGCGTGCTCGGCATCATTCCCGGCATGCCGCACTTCGTGTTCCTGCTGCTCGGTAGCGCCTTCGGGACATTGGCCTGGTGGAAGATGAGGCAGCAGCAGGAGCAGCTTGCTGAGGAAACCGCCAAGCCGGTCCCGGCGACGGCGGTTGCCGAAGAAGCGGCCGAGGCGAGTTGGGCCGATGTCGCGCCGGTGGATGTGCTTGGGCTCGAAGTCGGCTACCGACTGATCCCGCTGGTCGATCGCAGCCAGGAAGGCGAGTTGCTGAAACGCATCCGCGGGCTGCGCAAGAAGTTCGCCCAGGAAGTCGGCTTCCTCTCGGCGCCGGTGCATATCCGCGACAATCTGGAACTCAAGCCGAACGGCTACCGGATCACCCTCAAGGGGGTCGAGGTCGGCGCCGGCGAGGCCTATCCGGGCATGTATCTGGCGATCAATCCCGGCCGCGTCAGCGGCCCGCTGACGGGCACGCAAACCAAGGATCCGGCCTTCGGCCTGCCGGCCGTCTGGATCGAGCAAGGGTTGCGCGACCAGGCGCACATCATGGGCTACACGGTGGTCGATGCCGGCACGGTGATCGCCACCCATCTCAACCACCTGATTCTCACCCATGCCGCCGACCTGCTCGGCCGCCAGGAAACGCAGGCGCTCCTTGATCATCTGGCCAAGGATGCGCCGAAGCTCATCGAGGATCTGGTGCCCAAGACCCTGCCGCTCGCGACCGTGCAGCGCGTGCTGCAGAACCTGCTCGAGGAGAGCGTCAATATCCGCGACATGCGTACCATCATCGAAGTCATGGCGACCAACGCCGTACGCGTTCAGGATGCTGGTGAATTGACTGCGCTGGTGCGTGTCGCGCTCGGTCGCGCAATCGTCCAGCAGATCTTCGGCAGCAATGACGAGTTGCAGGTCATCGCGCTCGACCCCGGCCTCGAGCGCGTGCTCGGCCAGGCGCTGCAGGGCGGCGGCGCGGATGGTTCCGGCATCGAGCCGGGGCTGGCCGACACGTTGCTGCGCGAAACCGTCGAGGCCGCGAAGAAGCAGGAGAAGCTCGGACTGCTGCCGGTGCTGCTGGTCTCCGGCAACCTGCGCTGGCTGCTGTCGCGCTTCCTGCGGCGCGCCTGGCCGAATCTGAAAGTGCTGTCGAACAGCGAAATCCCCGAGACCAAGACGATCAGGGTGACCTCGGTCGTCGGCATCAAGAGTTGATAAGGAAAAGGAACAGTCATGACGGTGAAACGCTTCTTCGGTGAGAGTGCCCGCGAAGCCCTGAGGAAGGTCAAGGCGGCCCTGGGTTCCGAGGCCATCGTGATCTCGAACAAGTCGGTGCCGGGCGGCGTCGAAATCATGGCCATGTCCGCCGACAGCCTCGAAGCCCTGCAGGGCGAGAACAAGCCGGCAGTTGCCGTCCCTGCGCCGGCGCCGCAAGCGCGTGCCGTCCCGCCAGCGCCGACTTTGATGGCCCCCCACGCACGCAACACCGGCTCGCTGCCCCCCGCGGCGGCGGCGGCTTGGGGCGACCCGGCGCCGACTGCTGACGCGGACGAAACCGCGGACTACGCGGTGATGCTCTCCGCCAAGGCCCGGGCTCCGCAGCAGTTCCAGCCGTGGCAAGCCTGGCAGCCGCCCCGGCAGGAGGCGCCTGCTCCCCCGGCTGCGCCGGTCGCGGAGAAGCCGAAGCTGCGTCCGCTGCCCCCGCGCGAATCAGCGGCGCACGGCGTTCCCGGCCAGGAACATGTCGCCGCCTCGCTCGCCCGGGCAGCGGCCGAACCCGCCCTGCCGCAGGGCATGCTGAATGGCGAGGCACAGGTCCAGCAGCTCATGGAGGAAATGCGCTCGATCAAGTCCCTGCTCGAGCGCCAGCTGGCCGGCTTCGCCTGGGGCGACATGACGCGCCACTCCCCGCTGCGCGCGCAGCTACTCGGCGAGATGATCGAGTCCGGCTTCTCCGGCCAACTCGCGCGCCGGCTGGTGGAGGACTTGCCCGAGGGCATGGAGGCACCCGAGGCCCGCAAATGGCTCGCCGGCGCGGTGAATCGGCGCCTGCGCGCACTGACCGCCGAGAACGACCTGATCGACCGCGGCGGCGTCTTCGCACTGGTCGGGCCGACCGGCGTCGGCAAGACGACGACCACCGCCAAGCTTGCCGCGCGCTGCGTCGTGCGCTACGGTGCCGACAAGCTGGCCTTGCTGACAACGGACGGCTACCGGATCGGCGCGCACGAGCAGTTGCGCATCTACGGCCGCATCCTCGGCGTGCCGGTGCATGTGGTGCGCGACAGCGAGGATTTGCGCCGCACGCTCGCCGAGTTGCGCGGCAAGCACATGGTGCTCATCGACACCGTCGGCATGAGCCAGCGCGATCGCATGGTGGCGGAACAGGCGGCGATGCTGATGCGCGCCGGCGACGTCAAGCGCCTCCTGCTGCTCAATGCCACCAGCCGCGGCGACACGCTCGATGACGTAATCCGCAGCTATGCCGGCGAGGACATCGCCGGCTGCATCCTCTCGAAGGTGGACGAGACGGCGGCGCTGGCGCCGGCCCTCGACGCCGTGGTGCGCCACGGCCTGCTGCTGGCCTATGTCGCCAACGGCCAGCGCGTGCCGGAAGACTTGCACCTGCCGAACCGCAACTACCTGCTGCATCGGGCCTTCAAGCAGCCGGCGGCCGGTTCGGTGCATCGCCTGCGCGACGAGGAAGTCGGCCTGGTGGTGCCGGCGCAGGCCGCGGCGCAGGGAGCCGCGCTTGTCTGAACGGCATGCCGCGCCCGCCATGGGGGACCAGGCCGACGGCCTGCGCCGCCTGTTCGGCACGCAGGCCGTGACGCTGACCGTGGCGGCGCGCGAGACCGACCTGATCGACGCCTATGCGCGCATCAAACGCATCGCGCGCGAACAGAACTGCGGCTGTTTCCGCATTGCCGTGACGCATGCCCGCTCGGAGGAAGAGGCGCGTACCGTGTTCGACAACCTGCAACGCGTGGCGCGCGAGTATCTGGGGGTCCGGCTAGAATATGCAGACATCCCGCTGCCTTGAGCCCGCGCCATCCATGTACACCGCCCAGGGTACGCTCGAGAAAGAGCGGCTCGTCGATCAATATGCTCCGCTGGTCAAGCGCATCGCCTATCATCTGATGGCGAAGCTGCCGGCCAGCGTCCAGGTCGATGACCTCATCCAGAACGGCATGATCGGCCTGCTCGATGCGCTGGGACGCTTCGAGGAAGGCATGGGTGCCCAGTTCGAAACCTATGCAGTGCAGCGGGTGCGCGGCGCCATGCTCGACGGCCTGCGCGAGAACGACTGGATGCCGCGCGGCATCCGCAAGGAAATGCGGCGCGTCGAGGCGGTGCTGCAGAAGCTCGAGCACGAGCACGGCCGCCCGCCCGCCGAGGGCGAACTCGCGGCAGCGCTGGGTATGCCGCTCGCCGATTACCAGCACCTGCTGCAGGAAGCGCGCGGCCACCAGCTCGTCTACATCGAGGACCTGGCCGGCGACAACGAGGATTATCTCGAACACCACGCCGCCGGAGCCGCGCCCGACCCGCTCGCCCTGCTCGAGGAAAGCGATACCCGCACCGCGCTGGTCGCCGCGATCGCCAGGCTTCCCGAGCGCGAGAAGATGATGATGGCGCTTTATTACGAGCAGGACCTCAACCTCCGCGAGATCGGCGCGGTGATGGGCGTGACCGAGTCGCGGGTGTGCCAGTTGCATTCCCAGGCCGTGGCGCGCCTGCGCGCCGCGATGCTCGGCGAGCAGGGTGCCATCAAGCCAGCGGCGAAACGGCGCGGCCGCAAGCCGAAGAACGCCGCAAACCCATCCGCCTGACCACCATGGACAAGATCAGCATCGTCGGCCTCGCACTGGGCATCGCCGCCATCCTCGTCGGACAGGTGCTCGAGGGCGGACACATCGCCTCCCTGATCCAGCCGACCGCCTTCCTCATCGTCATCGGCGGGACGCTCGGCGCCGTGATGCTGCAAAGCCCGTTGCCAATTTTCATGACCGGCGTCAGGATAAGCAGGTGGGTGTTCCTGCCGCCGGATACCGATCCCGGGAAACTGATCGAGCAAGTGGCCAGGTGGAGTCACGTCGCACGCAAGGAAGGACTGCTCGCGCTCGAAGCGCAGATCCCGCAGGTGCCGGATCCCTTCATGCGCAAGGGCTTGCAGCATCTCGTCGACGGCGTCGAGCCGGAGCGCCTGCGCGAAGTGCTTGAGGTCGAGATCGGCGCCTACGAGGAGCAGATGAAACAGGCGGCGAAGATCTGGGAAGCCGCCGGCGGCTACTCGCCGACCATCGGCATTCTCGGCGCGGTGATGGGCCTGATCCACGTGATGGAAAACCTCAGCGATCCGTCCAAGCTCGGCGCCGGCATCGCCGTGGCCTTCGTCGCGACGATCTACGGCGTCGGCGCGGCCAACCTGATCTTCCTGCCGGTCGCGAAGAAGCTGCTCGCCAACATCGCGCGTCTGGTCACCCTGCGCGAGATGTTCGTCGATGGGCTGGTCGGCATCGCCAACGGCGACAACCCGCGCATCATCGAGTCCCGCCTGCAGGGCTACTTCGCCTGAACATGGCCAGAAAGCGCAAGGAAGAGGAGCACGAGAACCACGAACGCTGGCTCGTCTCCTACGCTGACTTCATCACGCTGCTGTTTGCCTTCTTCGTCGTGATGTATGCCGTTTCCTCGGTGAATGAAGGCAAGTACCGCGTGCTGTCGGATTCGATTTCGTCCGCCTTCCGGAACATTCCCGGCAGCAGCGTCGGCGCGATGGTGGAGGTCAATCCGAATGCGCCGATGCCGGTAACGATCCCGCTAAAGAAGGCGCAGGTTACCAACATCAAAACCGACAGCAACCGCGAGAGGAACAAGGAACTGCTGCGCAGCAAGGCCAAGGAAATCACCGAAGCGCTCGCGCCGCTGGTCCAGTCGGGCCAGGTGCGCATCACCGAAGGGGCGCTGGGCATCACGGTCGAGATCAATGCCAGCGTGCTGTTCGATTCCGGCGAGGCGCGGCTGCAATTGCCGGCGGTGCGCGCGCTGACCGCGGTCGGGCAGATCCTGGCGACCACCGATTTTCCGATCACCGTCGAGGGCCATACCGACAATGCACCGATCAGCACGCTGCTGTTCCCCTCGAACTGGGAGCTTTCCGGCGCGCGGGCGGCCAGCGTGGTGCGGCTCTTCATCGAAACCGGTGTCGACCCGCGGCGCCTGACGGCAACCGGCTATGCCGAGCAGCGCCCGGTCGCCGACAATGCCACGCTCGAAGGGCGCCAGCGCAACCGGCGTGTTGCGATCACCATGGAATCGCGGACGCCGGACACGCCGGTGGAAGTGGCTATTCCGGAATGAGCGTCAAAGCGGGTTTAGGCTTTGCCCAGGATCCGGCTGCCGACGCCGGACTGCTGCTGGCCGTCGGGACCGTAGGTTGCGACGGTGTTCGCCGCGGCCAGCAGGACATTCAGCGCCTGCTGGTTATGCTGGAGGCGCAAGGCGATGAGCTTGCCATTGGCCTCGTTCAGGGCGCTGGCTTCGCTGACTAGATCGCGGTACTGAGCGGCTTCGGTAGCAGAAATCTGGTTCAGTCGCTCGGCAAGCGCGGTTTTTTCGGCGATCAGGGGCGGCAGGGCATCGATATCGCCCCTGGCGAGCGCGTCCTGCTCGCGGCGCAGGATATCGACAAAGACTTGCAGCGATTCTTTGGCGGACACTAGCGCTTGGCGGTCAGCATTTCCCGCACGCTGTTCAGCAAACCGTCGGCAATGCGTTCCGGATTGATCTGGAAGCGACCTGCGGCGATGGCCTGCTTGATTTCAGCGACTTTCTGGGCATCGACGGGGGCTTCGCCGGCACCGACTTCCTGCAGCCGGGCCGACAGGGAGGAGATGTCGACACGTTCGCCTGAAGCGGTACCTGCGGCTTTCTCGCTTGCCGCGGCGGAATTGGGTCCCCGGACGGAACCGTTGCCGCCGGCAGAGCCGACGGCGGGGAGGGTGCTGGTAATTTTCACGTTAATGATCCTTTGGCGGCTTTCTTTGCATCATTTACGGCAGTCCGGGCAAAAACCTGAGGCAGACATCGCAAATTGGAACATGTCGGCCGTGAATTCATAGATGCATGATTATAGGCATAAATCAGTAAGAGACCTCAACGGTCCCATCCGGCTTTGCCACGCCGCTGGCGACTTGGCCGCTACCCAGCCTGACCTGGGCGACCTGGCCTTCCTGAGCATTGGCGAGCGCCCGACCTTCGTTGGCGACGGCGAAACCCGGTCCGCGCGAAACAACCTTGACGGTCTGCCCCTGCCGGATCACGGTCTGGGATTTGAGCATGTCGGCGCGCAGCGGTCGTCCCGCCGGTATCGATGAGGCCGCGACCTTGCCGACGGCTAGGACGGCATCGGTCAGGATGCTGCCGGGGAGTTCGGAAAGGTCTCCCAGCTCGGTGGCGAGATCGTCGGCGGATACCACCTGTCCCTGCGGGATCGGTCGGGCGCTGATCAGGTAGTCGGCCTTGACGCGGACATGCACCGGTACATGGACGCGCCAGCCGGCTTCGCCGAGGCAGCGCACGACGACGTTGGTACGCCCCCAGGGCCGCGCGCCGGCCGGCCGTGAGATGTCGAAGCTGCCGCAGGGACCGAGCTGGTTGCCGGGATCGAGTCCGCCGACCTCCCAGCTGACCTGACCGGGCAGACCCTTGGTCTGGACCTTCAGCCAGTTCTCGATCGCTTTCTTTACCGGGGCGGGATCCTGCCGGGCATGTACAGGGAGGATCAGAAGGATGCCAGTCAACAGAAATAGCAAAGTACGCATGAAGGCATTGGAGCACGATTCCCTGCTCTGGTTCGACCATGTATCGGCGCTTTATCGGTTCATTTCCACCCGTGGCAAGAATTGCCGCTTCTGCCGGCAAGAGTGTCGTCAGACTGCCGTGTCGCAAGGCAAATCGAGGAAAAACGGGCATGGCACGGATGCTGCATAAACATGCTGCCGAACCTTCTTTTCGCCAACCGACATGATCGACCGACTTGACCAGGACCTGAGCGCTCTCCGCAATGCCATGAATATCCGTGGCTACCGGCAGGAGCTGCTGGCCTCGAACATCGCCAACGCGGACACGCCGCACTACAAGGCCCGCGACGTCGATTTCAAGGGGGCGCTGCAAGCCGCCATGGGCGGGCGCGGTGTTCCGACGGTCCAGCCGGTCACGCTGGCGCGCACGCAGGCCGGACATTTCGGCGGCAATGGCGAGCCGGCGCACAGTGGCGCGGTGAAGCACCGGACCGAATATCAGGGCGCCGTCGATGGCAACACGGTGAACATGGATGTCGAGCGTGCTGCCTTCGCCGAAAATGCCCTCCAGCTCGAAGCGCTGATCTTGTTCGTCAACAAGCGCTTCGAAGGCTTGCAACGCGCCATCCAGGGTCAGTAAAAAATATGAGCGACTTCAGAATCTTTGCCATCGCCGGTTCCGCGCTGACCGCGCAATCCGCCCGCCTCAATGCGGTGGCGAGCAACCTGGCCAACGCCGACAGTGTCGTCGGGTCGGATGGCCAGCCCTATCGCGCCAAGCAGGTCGTGTTCAAGGCGATGCCGGTGGAAGGCGGCGGTGTCGGCGTGCGCGTCACGCAGGTGGTCGAAAGCGCCGCGCCCTTGCGCATGCAGTACGACCCGGCGAACCCGGCCGCCGACGAGAAGGGCTATGTATCGTTGCCCAACGTGAATGTGGTCGAGGAAATGGTCAACATGATTTCCGCCTCGCGTGCCTACCAGACCAACGCCGAAGTGATGAATACCGCCAAGCAACTGATGATGAAAACGCTGGCGATCGGACAATAAGAGAGGTAACCCACCATGACGACAGTCGCCGCCAATCCCGCCGAATCGATCTACGCCGCCCTGGGCACCCGGACGGACAAGAAGAGCACCTCCGTCATGAACGAGGCGGAGAACCGCTTCCTGACCCTGCTGACGACGCAACTGAAGAACCAGGATCCGCTCAACCCGCTCGACAACGCGCAACTGACCTCGCAGCTCGCGCAGATCAGCACCGTCAATGGCATCGAAAAGCTCAACGCCACGCTGCAGAAGCTGCTCTCCGGAATGGACGACTCGCAGGCGATGGAAGCGGCGGCACTCGTCAACCGCGGTGTGCTGGTGCCGGGCTCCAGCATGACGCTCGGCGAGCAGGGCGGCATCGGTGGTTTCGAGCTGGCCACGGCGGCGGACGAGGCGACGGTCACGATCAAGGACGGCAGCGGTCTGGTCGTGCGTACGCTGAATCTCGGCGCGCTGGCCGCCGGCATCCATCCTTTCGTCTGGGACGGCAAGGCCGACAGCGGCGCCCAGGCGGCCACCGGCAACTACAGCTATAGCATCAGCGCCAAGAGCGGAGCGAATACATCGTCAGCGAATGCGTTGGCTTATGGCCTTGTCCAGTCGGTAACCCGCAATACGAATGGATTGACTCTCGACGTTGGCACGCTTGGTGCATTCACCATGGCCGACGTCAAACAAATTCTTTGACAGGAGTGACGCAATGAGTTTTCAACAGGGCTTGAGCGGACTGAGCGCATCATCGAAGGCGCTCGACTCGGTCGGCAACAACATCGCCAACTCCGGCACGGTCGGTTTCAAGTCCGCCAATGCGGCTTTTGCCGACGTGTTTGCCGCGTCGCTCGGCAGCGGCAGCCAGATCGGCATCGGCACCGCGGTTGCCGGCATCAACCAGCAATTCACCCAGGGCAACATCACGGTGACCAACAATGCGCTGGATCTGGCGATCAACGGCGCCGGCTTCTATCGGCTCAGCAACAACGGGGCGATCACCTGGACGCGCAATGGCCAGTTCAATGTCGACAAGGATGGCTACATCGTGAATGCGAACGGCGCCCGGCTGACCGGCTATCTGGCCAACGCCAACAACGTCATCGTTCCCTCCACACCTGCCGAGATTTTCATCAATACGTCCGACCTCCAGCCCCAGGCGACGGGAGGGAGTGTGGGGGGAACCGGGCTCGAGATCGGTTTGAACCTGGATTCGCGAAAACCGGTATTTGCGCCGAACGGCACCCTGACCGGGTCATCCGCGCCGAACCTGACGATCGCCGCCGGTACCAACGACACGATCAATATCGTGGTCGATGGCACGGCTGCCGCGGTAACCATTCCACCAGGTGCTCCCTATGGAAGTGCCGCAGCACTCGCCACGGCAGTGCAGACCGCCATCAATACCAATGGAACGATCAGCGCTGCCGGCAGATCCGTGACCGTCAGCGCGGCCACCGGCACGCTCGTGATCACTTCGAACAGCACCGGTGCGACCTCGACCGTGGCGGTGACGGGCGGCAACGGTGCGACCGACCTGCTCGGCTCGGCGCCGGTCACTGTCGCCGGCGCGTCCGCCTTCAACGTCGGAGACCCAACCACGTATACCAGTTCGACTTCCGCGACGGTGTTCGATTCACTGGGCAACCCGCATCTGCTCTCGCTGTATTTCCGCAAGACCGCCGGCAACACCTGGGATCTTTACACCAACATGGATGGCGGGGCCGCAGTGGGTCCGACGGTGCTGAGCTTCAGTACCACCGGTGCATTGATCGCGCCGGCCGCGGGCAGCATCCCGCAGTCCCATGTCATCAACACGGGGGCCGTATCGCCGCTGATTTTCAACCTGAACCTGACGGGCTCGACACAGTACGGCAACATTTTCGGCGTCAATAGCATCGCCCAGGACGGCTATACATCAGGCCGGCTGTCCGGACTGAGCGTTGCCGCCGACGGAACCGTACAGGGCCGTTACAGCAATGGCCAGACACGCGACCTCGCGCAGGTCGTGCTCGGCAATTTCAACAATCCGAACGGCCTGACCTCGCTCGGCAACAACCAGTGGGGGGAGACAGCCGATTCGGGCCAGCCGCTGGTCGGCGTGCCGGGTTCGGGTTCGCTGGGCGTGATCCAGTCGGCGGCGGTCGAGGAATCGAACGTCGACCTGACCAAGGAGCTGGTGGACATGATCACCTACCAGCGCCAGTACCAGGCCAACGCCCAGACCATCAAGACGCAGGATTCGATCCTGCAGACGCTGGTCAACCTGCGCTGATAGTCGGCGCTGATAACACGGCTAGATGAGCGGCAGATAAATGGATCGACTGATCTACACCGCGATGACCGGCGCCAGCGGCACGCTCTCGCGCCAGGCCGCCGTGGCGCACAACCTTGCCAATGTCACGACGCAGGGCTATCGCGCCGAGGAGCATCGGCTGCGTGCCGCGCAGGTGCTGACCCACAACGCGCCGCAGACGGCCCTGCCGACACGCGCCTTCGCCGTCGATGCCAGCACGCACTCGGATTTCAGCGAAGGCGCGCTGATGTACACCGGCGGGCAGTTCGATGTGGCGGTCAAGGGCAAGGGCTGGGTCGCGCTGGCGCTCCCCGATGGCAGCGAAGCCTACACGCGGGCGGGTAGTTTCGAGACCTCCGAAAATGGCATCCTGCAGACCAAGAATGGCATCCCGGTGCAGGGTGACGGCGGCCCGATCACGATTCCGCCCGACTCGCGCGTGACCATCGAGCGCGACGGCACGGTTTCGGTGGTGCCGGAGACCGGCGCGCAGAACACCGTCAATGCGGTCGGCCGCATCAAGCTGGTGAATCCGCCGGAAGCCGATCTCGTGCGCGGGCCGGACGGCCTGTTCCGCCTGAATACCGGCGACCCGGCCGCGCAGGACGACAACGTGAAGATCGCCGCCGGCTATCTCGAAAACAGCAACGTCAACCCGGTCGAGCAGATGGTGGCGATGATCGCGCTGGCCCGCCAGTTCGAGATGCAGATGCGCATGATCACCACCGCCGAAGCCAACGACCGCGCCGCCACCCAGGTGCTCGCGCCGCGATAAAAGGACAGAAAAATGATCCGCTCCCTCTGGATTGCCAAGACCGGCCTCGACGCCCAGCAGACCAACCTCGATGTCATTTCTCACAACCTGGCCAACGTCAGCACCAACGGCTACAAGCGCCAGCGCGCGGTGTTCGAGGATCTGCTCTACCAGAACATGCGCCAGCCCGGCGCGCAGTCGACGCAGCAGACGCAGATTCCCTCGGGGCTGTTGCTGGGCGTGGGCGTGCGCACCGTCGCCACCGAGCACATCCATACCCAGGGCAGCCTGCAGCGCACCGAGAATCCGCTCGACATGGCGATCAACGGCCAGGGCTTCTTCCAGATCCAGATGCCGGACGGCACGCTCGCCTATACGCGGGACGGCGCCTTCCAGCGCGACAGCACCGGCCAGATCGTCACCTCCAGCGGGTATCCGCTCTCGCCGGCGATCACGATCCCGTCCGATGCGGTCAGCGTGACCGTCAGCCGCGACGGCATCGTGTCGATCACCCTGGCCGGCCAGCCCGCGCCCACCACGATCGGCAATGTCCAGCTCGCGACCTTCATCAACAACGGCGGCCTGCAAAGCGTCGGCGAAAATCTGTATGTCGAAACGGCATCGAGCGGCACGCCGACGCCGAACACGCCGGGCAGCAACGGCGCCGGACTGATCAACCAGGGCATGGTCGAAACCTCCAACGTCAATGTCGCGGAAGAGCTGGTGACCATGATCCAGACCCAACGCGCCTACGAGATGAATTCGAAGGCGGTGCAGACCTCCGATGCCATGCTCGGCCGTCTGACGCAACTCTAATGCAATGGTGAGACTGGCCATGAAGACCTTCCTGCTGCTGCTGTCGTCCGTGTCCCTGCTCTCCGGGTGCGTCACGACGACGCCCGCGACCGCGGTACACCAACCCATGACCGTCCGGCCGGAAGCCCGCCAGGCTGCAGCCCCGGCCAACGGCAGCATCTACAACGTCGCCACCGCGCGGCCGCTGTTCGAGGACCGGCGCGCGCGCCTCGTCGGTGACACGATCACCATCAACATCACGGAAAAGACCGCGGCGGCGAAAAAGTCGGACACCAAGGCGGATCGCAGCAGCGACATGTCGCTCGGCGTCCCGACCATTGCCGGCCTGCCGCTGAAGAGCTTCCAGGGCACGACGCTCGCGGCCAACAGCAGTACGGCCTTCGAGGGCAAGGGGGAAAACACTTCTTCGAACAATTTCATCGGCACGCTGACGGTGACGGTGATCGAGGTTTATCCCAACGGCAACCTGCTGGTCTCGGGCGAGAAGCAGATCGGCCTGAAGGAGGGCGAGGAATTCATCCGCTTCTCCGGCGTGGTGAATCCAATGACGATCACGGCTGCGAACACGGTGGCGTCCACGCAAGTGGCGGATGCGCGCATCGAATACAAGGCCAATGGCTTTCTTGATTCGGCCCAGGTCATGGGCTGGCTTGGGCGATTCTTCCTCAGTTTCCTGCCATTCTGAAAAAGCATTGACATGAGCACCGTACACAAAATCCTGATCGGCATGATGTGGCTGTTCGCAGCCCTGCTGGTCTCGGACGCCGCGCGCGCCGAGCAGCGCATCAAGGAGATCGCATCGATCGCCGGCGTGCGCAGCAACCAGCTGGTCGGCTACGGGGTGGTGGTCGGCCTCGACGGCACGGGCGACCAGACGACGCAGACACCCTTCACGGTGCAGAGCATGATCAACATGCTGTCGCGCCTCGGCGTGACGCTCCCGCCTGGCCAGTCGCTGCAGCTCAAGAACGTCGCTGCGGTGATGGTGACGGCCGACCTGCCGCCCTTCGCCCGTACCGGCCAGCCGCTCGACGTGACCGTTTCCTCGATCGGCAACGCCAAGTCGCTGCGCGGCGGCACGCTGGTGATGACGCCCCTGAAAGGCGCCGACGGCAACGTCTATGCGCTGGCGCAAGGCAACGTCGTGGTGGTGGGCGCCGGCGCTGCCGGCGCTGGTTCGAAGACCACGGTCAATCACCTGTCGGCCGGACGCATCGTCAATGGCGCCACGGTCGAGCGCGAAGTACCGATGACGGTTGGACAGGGCGATATCGCCAGCTTCGAATTGCATCGCAGCGATTTCGGCACGGCGCAGCGCCTGGTGATGGCCATCAATAATGCGATGGGTGCCGGCACGGCCAGCGCGGTCGACGGCCGTCAGGTGCATGTGCGCTTGCCTGCCTCCCCCGACGCCCGCGTCGCTTTCCTCGGCGCGGTCGAAAATCTCACCGTGACGCCGATGCAGATGCCCGCGAAAGTGATCGTCAATGCGCGTACCGGATCGATCGTGATGAACCAGGCTGTGACCATTGATGCCTGCGCCGTCGCTCATGGCAATCTGTCCGTTTCGGTGAGTGCCGACAACCGGGTGAGTCAGCCCGGCCCCTTCTCGGGCGGCCAGACCGCAGGCGTGACGAACGCAACGATCGACATCAGGCAGGAAGAACGCGCCCTGGTGGCGCTGCAGGCCGGTGCCAACCTGGCCGACGTGGTCAAGGCGCTGAATGCCATCGGCGCCAATCCGCAGGACCTGATTGCCATCCTGCAGGCGATGAAGATGTCCGGTTCGCTGCGCGCCGAACTGGAGATCATCTGATTACGGCATGAATTGCCGGCATGTTCCGCCGACCTGCGTGGCACTGACAAGGCAGTCTATCGGGTCATGATATCCGGCACGCCGACCCCCTCCGTTTTCGATGTCCAGGCACTCGCGAAGATCAAGACCGATCTGCGCAAGGACGATCCGGAAGCCCTGAAGGCTACCGCCCGGCAGTTCGAGGCGGTGTTCCTGCAGATGGTGCTCAAGTCGATGCGCGCCGCGACGCCCCAGACCGGACCATTCGACAGCGACCAGACCCGCTTCTACCAGGAATTACTCGATTCCCAACTGGCCCAGGCGATGGCGGCCAAGGGAGGTACCGGCCTGGCCGCGGTGATCGAAAGGCAGTTGTCGCGTGCTGCTGCGCCGCAGTCACTGAGTGGGGAAGAAGGCTTTCCGCTGGCGCCGCCCCTGCGCTCGATGCCGTTTAATGTTCCGCGTGCTTACCCGTTGCCGGATGGCGGTAAACCGCCGCCCGCAATTCCGCTCGAAGGTAGCCCTGTCCGCCCCAGCCTGATCGAGGGTGCCGCAAGTGCCGTCCCGCCAGCGCCGACTTTTCTGGCTGGCGTCTGGCCACATGCGGTCGCAGCCAGTCGCACGACCGGCATCCCGGCGCAGTTCCTGGTTGGGCATGCCGCGCTCGAAAGCGGCTGGGGCAAGTTCGAACCCCGCTTTGCCGACGGCCGGCCGAGCCACAACCTGTTCGGCATCAAGGCCGGCGCCAGCTGGACCGGCGCGGTCGTCGAAGCGAGTACCACCGAATACGTGAATGGCATTCCCGAAAAACGCATCGAGCGCTTCCGGGCCTACGGCTCCCATGCCGAAGCGTTCCAGGACTACGCGCAACTCCTCGCCCAGTCGCCGCGCTATGCCGCGGTCGTCGGCAGCCGCGATGCCGCCAGCTTCGCGCAAGGGCTCCAGCGCGCCGGCTACGCCACCGACCCGGCCTATGCCAGCAAGCTCGAACGCGTGATCGGCAGCCTTGCCCTGACCTTGGCTGGCGCGCCGAGATCCTGATTTTTAGCCCTCCGGCCGCCCCTGGCATGGCGGTTGCTGTACTTCTCTGGCAAACGCTCAATCAACGGCAGTTTTTGCCGTTAATGATCCATCTTCCGGAGCCAGAACATGGGCCTATTAAACGTCGCAGTCACGGGTTTGAACGCAGCGCAGGTGGGCGTCCTGACCACCAGCCACAACATCGCCAATGCGTCGACCGAGGGCTACAACCGCCAGCGGATCATCCAGACAACGAACACGCCGATGTTTACCGGCGCCGGCTATCTCGGCCAGGGAACCAACGTCCTGACGGTGCGGCGCATTTATGACCAGCAACTGAACGAGCAGGTCCTGGCGGCCAGTACCGGCGCCGCCGAGATGGACAGTTACCTCGCCCAGATCGGCCAGATCGACAACCTGCTCGCCGATCCGAGCGCCGGCCTGACGCCCGCGCTGTCGGCATTTTTCAAGGGCGTCCAGGAGATGGCGGCGAATCCTTCATCCATACCGGCACGGCAAGGCATGTTGTCGGCCAGCCAGGCGCTGGTCGCGCGTTTCCAGTCCCTCGACCAGCGCATGAACGAGATCCGCAGCGGCGTGAACGCGATGGTGACCAGCGAAGTCGCGGCGATCAATTCCTATGCCCAACAGATCGCCGCGATCAACCAGCGCATCATCATGGCCCAGGCGGCCGGACCGAACCAGCCCCCGAACGATCTGCTCGATCAGCGCGACCAACTCGTGGCCGACCTGAATACGAAGATCCGCGCCACGACGATCATCCAGAACGACGGCACCTACAGCGTGTTCATCGGCAACGGCCAGCCGCTGGTGATTGGCAACCTGCCTTATTCCCTGAAGGCGGTGGCAGCCCCTGACGATATCGAACGCATCGTGGTGGCGTTGTCATCGCCCAACGGCGGCACCATCTATATGCCGGAATCGATGCTGTCCGGCGGATCGCTCGGCGGCCTGATCGCCTTCCGCAGCCAGTCGCTCGACGAAGCCCAGAACGCACTCGGCCGTATCGCATTGACGCTGGCGCAGAACTTCAATGCGCAACATCGGCTCGGCCAGGATCTGGACGGAGATCTGGGGGGCGACTATTTCGACATGAGCCAGATGATGCCGATGGTGGGGGTGAATACCAATAACGCGGGCAGCGGCACCATTGCGGTTGCATTCGATGCGGCAACGTTCGATCAACTTGAGTCCAGCGATTATCGTCTGACCTATGCGAACGGCAGCTATACCTTGCTGCGCCTGTCCGACAATGTGGCGACGCCGATCACTGCGGTGCCGCAGGTCGTCGACGGCTTGTCCATCGATATCTCGGGCTGGAGCCCCGTTTCCGGCGACAACATCCTGATCCAGCCGACACGCGGTGGCGCGTCGGAGCTGCAGCTCGCCATCGGCAATGCCCGGGACATCGCGGCAGCGGCGCCGATCCGTACGGAAACGCCGCTGGCTAATACGGGTACGGGCAGTATCAGCGCGGGCATCGCTTTGGACACAACCAATCCCAATTTGTGGACCACGACGACACTCAACTTCGTTGCCGGCGGCTATCAGATCAACGGAGCTGGCCCTGTTATCCCCTATACGCCGGGTGCGAACATCGACCTCAACGGCTGGCGGGTTGTAGTATCCGGTACACCGGCAGTGGGCGATTCATTCACCATCGAACGCAATTCCTCTGGCGTTTCGGACAATCGCAACGCAGTCCAGCTGGGAGCGCTGCAGACGAAAAATACGATGGAGGGTGGCACGGCCACCTATCTGTCCGCCTATTCGAGCATCGTCTCGCGGATCGGCAACAAGGCGCGCGAGGTCGAGATTACCGGCCAGGCCCAGCAAAGCCTGCTCGAGCAGGCCCAATCCACACGCGCTCAATTGTCGGGCGTGAATCTCGACGAAGAGGCCGCCAACCTGCTGCGCTTTCAGCAGGCCTATCAGGCGGCCGCCAAGGTGATCGGCATCGCCGGCACCCTGTTCGACGAAATCCTCGCCTTGGGAAGGTAAGCCATGAGAATCGCCACCAGCATGATCTTTGATGCGGGCGTCGCCAGCATCAACAGGCAATGGTCCCAGTTGCAGCATTTGCAGCAACAGGTCGCTTCCGGCCGACGTCTCCTCGCGCCATCGGATGATCCGGTCGCAGCCGCGCGCGCACTCGAAGTGACGCAATCGCGGGACATCCTGACCCAGTACGCCACCAACCAGCAGAATGCCAATTCCGCGCTCGGGCTTGCGGAATCCCAGATGAGCAGCCTCAACGGCATGTTTGCGCGCCTCAAGGAGCTGACCGTGCAGGCCGGCAACGCGACACTGACCGAGAAGGACCGCAAGTCGATCGCCTTCGAACTGCGTGCGCGCTTCGACGAACTGCTCAGCATCGCCAATGCCGCCGACGGACAGGGGCAATACCTGTTCTCCGGCTTCATGGGCGCGACCAAGCCCTTCGCCGGCACGGTCGAAGGCGGCGTCACGTATGCCGGAGACGACGGCCAGCGCAAATTGCAAGTGTCGGCCACGCGCATGCTCGAGGTCAGCGACTCCGGGCGCGATATTTTCCAGCGCATCCGCAGCGGCAACGGCACGTTTGCCGCGACCTATGGCACCAACAACGTTGTCGTCGGTCCCAACCTTGGCAGCGGCGTCATCGATGCGGGTACCGTCACGAACCCTGCGGCTTGGGTCGCACCGACGAGCGGGGCTTACACGATCCGCTTCTCCGTGACGGCAGGTGTCACGACCTATCAAATCTACGATGGCGCAACCGCCCTGCTGGCCGCGCCGGCCAACTACACGAGCGGCCAGACGATCCGGCTGGAGAAGACCACCGCGCCCGCTGCCGATTACGGCAGCCAGGTGGTGATCACCGGCGCGCCAGCGGATGGCGACGGTTTCACGATCACCCCGAGCTCCAGTCAATCCGTATTTGCTTCGCTGGGCAACCTGATTCTCGCCATGGAGGACGATCTCGCCACGCCCGCGGATCAGGCGCGCTACCAGATGGAGATCGGCAGCGCCCTCATCAACCTCGATCAGGCCAACGACAACTTCCTGCGCGTGCGCTCGATGATCGGCAGCCGCATGAACGAGCTGGAATCCCTCGGCAACGTGAATCAGGACCTGCAGCTCCAGTATCAGCAAACCTTGTCGAACCTGCAGGATCTCGACTATGCGAAAGCGATTTCCGACCTGACGCGTAAGCAGACCGACCTGCAGGCCGCGCAGCAGTCCTTCGCGCGGATCTCCCAACTCTCCCTGTTCAACTACCTGTAATGGCGATCAGCGTGCCGTCCTGTCAGCGCCGGCTGTTGCAAGCCGCAATGATCGGCGTTCTGTTGTCCGGTTGCGCCCAGAACCCGACGGCGGTCGACGCCAAGGGGGTGGGCGGCAAGACCAGCGAGGCGCTTGCCAAGGTCACGACCAAGGTCATTGGCGGTCCGCTGATCCCGGACACCACCGTGCACTTGGGACCCTCGGTTTCCTACCCGCTCGAAAAGCTCGTCTACTGGGGCATCTGGGTGGGGGCTGCGTATTTGATCCTCGACCCGCTCGCGCCGAACTGGGACATCGAAGAGGCGCGCCTGCCGGAGAATCATGTGCATTTCCAGATGTCGATGAAGCGCTATTACACGGGTGGCGCCGGCGAGGCGCGGGTCGTGTTCAACCGGCGCGCCAGGACGCTGATGCGCGAGGGCGGCTATAGCGGCTACGAGATCGTCGAGTATTCGGAGGCGCTCGATTCGTCGGTGCTCGGCTCGAAGCGTACTGCCGAGGGCGTGATTCGCCTGACCAAGTCGGCTGGCTGATCAGACCGCAGCTGCGCGCAGCACGGCATCCATGGCGCGAAAGGCGCTGTCGAACAAGCGTTCCATGGCCGTGCCGAAGTAAGGGATCGAAAACATCAGCACGATGAAGCCGGCGGTCAGCGTGACCGGAAACCCGACCGCGAAGATGTTCAGTTGCGGGGCGACGCGGGCCAGCACGCCCATCGCGAGGTTGGCGATCAACAAGGCGGTGATCAGCGGCAGCGCCAGCAGCAGGCCGGCGGAAAACAGCACCGAGGACCAGGCGAGCATGCTGGCGAAGCTGCCGGCGCTGAAGGGCGTCGCGGTGATCGGCAGCAGCCGGAAGCTTTCCACCAGCACCTGCAGCGTCAACAGGTGGCCGTTCATGGCCAGAAAGATCAGCATCGCCAGCAGGCCGAGAAATTCGGAGAGGACCGGAGTCTGGCCGGCGTTCTGCGGATCGTAGAACACCGCGAAGGACAGGCTCATCTGCATGCCGATCAGGTCGCCGGCGACGTCGATCGCGGCGAAGGCGATGCGCAGCGTGAAGCCGAGCAGCACGCCGATGAGGATCTGCTGGGCGAGGATGACGAAGCCGAGCCAGGAGCCGGGCGGTACCGCCGGCATGGGCGGCAGCACCGGCACGATGGCAAGGGTGATGACGAGTCCGACGCCCAGCCGGATGCGCTGCGGTTGCGCGGCATTGTTGAAGATCGGTGCGCTCGCCAGCAGGCCGAAGATGCGCGCCAGCGGAAACAGGAAAGCGGTGATCCAGGCGTCGAGCTGGGCGCTGGTGAAGGAAAGCATCCGGCTATCCGATGATGCCCGGGATCGATCCGTAGAGGCGCTGCATGAAGTCGGTCAGCACTGTAAGCATCCACGGGCCGGCGACGATCAGGGTGACGAAGACGACGATCAGCTTCGGCACGAAGGACAGCGTCGCCTCGTTGATCTGCGTCGCGGCCTGAAAGATGGAAATCAGCAGGCCGGTGGCCAGCGCGGCGATGAACAGCGGCGCGGAAACCAGCAGCATGACTTCGACGGCCTGACGGCCGATATCGATGACGGTGGACGGGGTCATGAACGGTTCCCTTTATCCGAAGCTGGTCACCAGCGAGCCGATCAGCAACTGCCAGCCATCGACCAGAACGAACAGCATGATCTTGAACGGCAGGGCGACGATCACTGGCGACATCATCATCATGCCCATCGCCATCAGCACCGAGGCGACCACCATGTCGATGATCAGGAAGGGAATGAAGACGATGAAGCCGATCTGGAAGGCGGTCTTGAGCTCGGAGGTGACGAAGGCGGGAATCAGCACGCGCATCGGCACGTCCTCGACTTTCTCCGGCTTCGGCGCCTGTGCGATTTTCGTGAACAGCGCGAGATCGGCATCGCGCGTCTGCTTGAGCATGAAGCTGCGCAGCGGCACGGCGCCGCGTTCGAGCGCCTGCTGGAAGCTGATCTTGTTCTCTGAGAGCGGCAGGTAGGCGTCGGTGTAGATCTTTTCGCCCACCGGCGCCATGATGAAGAAGGTGAGGAACAGGGCGAGGCCGACCAGCACCTGGTTGGGCGGCGAGGTCTGCGTGCCCAGCGCGTGGCGCAGCAGCGAGAAGACGATGATGATGCGCGTGAAGCTCGTCATCATCAGAATCATGGCGGGCAGGAAGGTGAGGCTGGTGATCAGCAGCAGCGTCTGGATCGACAGCGACCACTGCGTGGCGCCCCCGGCGGACGGCGTGCTGGTGATGGCCGGCATGGCTTGCGCGAGGGCCAGTTCGGGCAGCGTGCCCGCCAGGCCTGCCAGCAGCGGAACGAGAATGCGCTTACTTTTTTGCACGGTTCTTCGCACGGGCTTCGACGATGTGCTTGAGCCAGGCGGGTAACTCGCCAGCCGCCGGCAGCTTTGCGCTCGGCGGCAATTCCTGGCGCGGAATCTCGGCCAGCGTGGTGACCTGGCCCGGCGCGACGCCGAGCACCAGCCAGCTGTTGCCGAGTTCGAGGATGACCACGCGCTCGCGCGGACCGATGGCCACGCCGGCCACCACGCGCA
The DNA here is from genome assembly GCA_021849505.1 of Pseudomonadota bacterium. Lineage (GTDB taxonomy): Bacteria > Pseudomonadota > Gammaproteobacteria > Burkholderiales > Rhodocyclaceae > Sulfuricystis. The sequence continues at coordinate 19,040 of JAJZSW010000005.1, read as the reverse complement.
TCAGTCCGGCGACCGCGCCGCGCGGCTGGCTCAGGCGCTTGAGCAGCCACAGGGCGCCGAGCAGCAAACCCAGCACGACGATCAGCCCGAACACCATCTGCAGTGCGCTGCTGCCGAGATCGGGCGCGGCAGCCGGCAAAGTCGGCGCTGACGGGACGGCATCGGCCGCGCCGGCGAACGGCGCGACGAGCATGGAAACACAAAAGAGGAGACGTGACGGCATGGCCACGAAGCTTATGCCTCGTGCGCCGCGACGATGGCCGAATTAAGCGGGAAAAGTGGCGCTTTACTTGTTCAGCTTGCGCATGCGTTCCTGCGGCGTGATGATGTCGGTCAGGCGGATGCCGAACTTGTCGTTGACCACGACCACCTCGCCCTGCGCGATCAGCGTGCCATTCACCAGCACGTCCATCGGTTCGCCGGCGAGGCCGTCGAGTTCGACCACCGAACCGTGCGCGAGCTGGAGCAGGTTGCGGATCGAAATCTTCGTGCGGCCCAGTTCCACCGTCAAATGCACCGGAATGTCGAGGATCAGTTCGAGGCCCTGATTGGCATTGGCGGCTGCGCCGGCGCCCAGCGGTTCGAAGAGCTTGGCGGTTGCCGCCGCGGCCGCGGCCTTGTCCTGCGCGGCCTGTTCGCTCATCGCGGCCGCCCAGTCATCCTCGGCCGTGCTTGCGCCGCCACCTTCGACCGTCGCCTGTTCGGACATCGCCGCGGCCCAGTCGTCGTCGTTCACCTGATTGTCGGTCGGGTTGTCTGTCTCTGCCATGATGCTTTACTCCGTGGCCGTTTCCGGCGTCAGAAATTTTTCCACCTTGAGGGCGTACTGTCCGTGGTTGATGCCGTAGCGGCAACTCATCAGCGGGACGTCATCGACCTTGACGCTGACGACTGCGCCGATGTCGATCGGCACGATGTCGCCGACCTTGAGCTTCGCCACCTCCCCGAGCGCCAGTTCGGTGCTGCCGAGCGGAGCGACCAGCTCCACTTCCGCCGTCAGCAACTGCTTGCGCAGCATGCTGGTCCAGCGCTGGTCGTTGCCGGCCTGTTCGCTGTGCATCGTGCTGTAGAGCACGTCGCGGATCGGTTCGATCATCGAGTAGGGCAGGCAGAGGTGCATCTCGGCGGAGTTGCCCGAGAGTTCGATGGTGAAGGTGAAGGCGACGACGATTTCCGACGGCGTGGCGATATTTGCGAACTGGGTGTTCATTTCCGAGCGTACGTATTCGAAATCGATTTCGAACACCGGCTTCCAGGCTTTCTCGTATTCGGTGAACACGACGTCGAGCATGCCCATGATGATGCGCTGCTCGGTCGGCGTGAAGTCGCGCCCCTCGACGCGCGTATGGAAGCGCCCGTCGCTGCCAAACATGTTGTCGACGACGAGAAACACCAGGTTCGGGTCGAACACGACGAGGCCGGTGCCGCGCAGCGGCTTGACCTGTACGAGGTTGAGGTTGGTCGGCACGACCAGGTTGCGGATGAAGTCGCTGTATTTCTGCACGCGCACCGGACCGACCGAGATCTCGGTGTTGCGGTGCATGTAGTTGAACAGGCCGATGCGCAGGTAGCGGGCGAAGCGCTCGTTGATGAGCTCCATCGTCGGCATGCGGCCGCGCACAATGCGCTCCTGCCGGCCCAGATCGTATGACTTGACACCGCCGGCCTCTTCTTCGGGCGGCGCTTCGTCGACCTCTCCCGTGACGCCCTTGAGCAGGGCATCGACCTCTTCCTGGGAGAGAAAGTCCTGGCTCATGCTGGATTACTGCACGATCAGCGAGGAGAAGAATACCGAAACCACGGGGCCTTCTTCGTTGGCATCGTGCTTTTCATTGGCCGGATCGGGATCGGTCCCGGTCAGCGTCGCATTGATCGACTCGCGAATTTGGTTGGCCAGCACCTGCATGCCCTGCGGGTTGCCCAGGTCGGAAGGCTTCTTGCTGGCGAGGATCAGCAGCACCTTGTGGCGGATCTCGGGCATGTAGTTCTTGACCTGGTCGGCAACCGGTGCTTCGATCAGCTTGAGTTCGGGCACCGCCTGCACATAGGCCTCCTGCTGGTCGGCCTGCAGCTTGACGACGAAGGGCTCGAGCTTGGTGAATACCGGGGGCGTCGCCTTCTCGTCCTTTTTCTTCTTCTTCGCCTTGGCGGTCTTGGCTGGCGGTTCGTCGCCCTCGTCGGCCTCCTCGTCGGCGGGACTCTTCTTCATCAGCAGGAAGGCCGTCGCGCCGCCGCCGAGCACCACCACCAGCGCGGCAATGATGATGATCAGCAGCAGCTTGCTCTTTTTCTTCGGCACTTCGCCTTCGGCGGGTGCTTCGGTCTTCTTGGCGTCAGCCATCGGTCGCTCCTGTCCGCATTATTCGGGTTCAGGCAAATACATCGACAAGTCCGCGTCCTCCCTTGAGGCCCGGTGATGTTGACAAGCTGCCTGAGCTAACCGGAGATATTGCCGTATCCCCAAGGTCAGCGCGGGCAGGGTCAGAAGCCGAATTATCCCCGTGTTTGTCCTGCTGCGCCCATTGTCGGGCGTTTTCGGCGCCGACCTGGGCTTGCCCCAGCTGGATGCCGGCATCGGCGAGGACTTCGCGCAGCCTGGGCAGGGCCGCTTCCAGTGCTTCGCGGACTACCGGGTTGCTCGACACGAAACTGGCCACGGCCTGATCGCCCTTGACGGTGAGGCTGATTTCGACGCGGCCCATCTGCGGCGGGGTCAGCACCAGTTCGGCGCGGCTTTCCGAACGGTTGGCGAGCCACACGACATGATTGCCGATTTCTTCGGCCCAGCCGGACGACCCGACCGGCCTGGCGACCACCGGGTCGGCATGGGACGCGGCTGTGCTGGCCGCCGGGGAGTGGTTTGAGATCACCTGTTGTACCGCGGCAGCCATGTTGCCCGGGGTAAGCGCCTGCTCCTTGCTGGCGCCGATGGCGGCAACCAGTTGCGCGGAAAACTCGCGACCGGCAGACAAATCATCCTCCGGGGCGCCCTGGACGGGAAGGATGCTGCCGGGGACGGTCTGGGCCTCGTTTGGCGCAGCGGCGCCGGTTGTCTGGACCGCCAGGTTGAACGGGAGTCCGCGCGTCTCCCCTTGCGGTCCCGGGTTGGCGGCAGATATTGCCGGAGCGCCATGCAGGCTGTTTTCCGCGGCGATGACAGCAAGGTGCGTAGACGTTTCCGGGATGGCCGTCGGCATGTCGGTCGCCGGTGCAGCAACGCTTGCCGGGTTCAGCCCCAGGGCCTCGATGAAAGGTAGCAGCGCAGCGAGTTCGGGGGCGACCGTCTCCCCAGGCGTGCCCGGGTTTGGCTGGCTGGTCTGCGCTTCCGCCGGGGGCTGCCCGCCCGCCTGCTTGCCGAGCAGGCGCTGGAAATGGGCCGAAAAACGATCATTGCTGTCGTGATCGACAGCGGCAGGGCCGGTCTCTTTTCCACCGATGTTGGCTTTGGCCGCAAGCGCGGCCAAACCTGGAATCGCACTGGCAGAGGGGGGCATGGCTGGCATCGGGGTATTCCTTGCGTTGTGATGGTTTGCTGGCGATCAACGCAAGGACCGTGCCAAAGCATCTATTCTTCCTTTGTGCTCCTGTCGAGAAACCTGGCCGCGTGTTCATCCGCCTGCTTCTGCTCGTGGCGCGATTCCTCATAGGCGACGCGCGCACGGAAACGTTGTGCCAGCGTATCGTAGGCCTTGAGCTTGCCACGCTTGTCGAGCCAGTTTTTCTGGCCGACTGCGGTGCGTTGTTTTGCCGAGTTTGCCATCGTGCGCGCCTGCTCGACCGCCTCGTCGAGCTTGGCGAGAAAGGTCTGATAGTTGCGCCAGCTGCCGGGAGCCAGTCCTTTGCCGGCGGCTTCCAGAAACAGTGCTTGATATTCCTGGCGATACTGGACGAGCAGTTGGAGGCGCGCTTCATCTTGCTTTTCTCCGGCGATCAACTGCCCCAGCTGACGCGTGGCCTGATCGAGGCGCAGGCTGGAAAGATCCTGCAGGGATTGCAGATTGAAGCGCTTGTTCATTGGCCAAGTATAGCCAGCCAGGCGGCGCTTACGCAGCCTCCGGCAGCAGGGTGTTGAGGTCGATCAGGCTTTGTCTGACATCGGCGTGCTCCTCGATGCCTTGCTGCAAGAATGCTTCCATCGGCGCATGGACCTCGATGGCGCGATCGAGGACCGGATCGGAACCCGGCACGTAGGCGCCGACCGACAACAGGTCGCGGGCGCGCTGATAACGCGAATACAGCTGCTTGAAGCGGCGCACCCGGTCGAGATGGACGGGCGTGATCAGGCTGGTCATCGCGCGCGAGATCGATTGCTCGATGTCGATGGCCGGATAGTGGCCGGCATCTGCCAGGGCGCGATTCAGCACGATATGGCCATCGAGGATCGCCCGCGCGGCATCGGCGATCGGATCCTGCTGGTCGTCGCCCTCGGTCAGCACGGTATAGAAGGCGGTGATCGAGCCGCCGCCCGTCAGTCCGTTGCCGGCGCGTTCGACCAGTTGCGGCAGGCGCGCGAACACGCTCGGCGGGTAGCCGCGCGTGACCGGAGGCTCGCCGACGGCGAGGGAGATCTCGCGCTGGGCCATCGCGTAGCGGGTCAGCGAGTCCATGATCAGCAGCACATGCTTGCCCTGATCGCGGAAGTATTCGGCGATCGAGGTGGCGTAGGACGCGCCCTGCAGGCGCATCAGCGGACTGACGTCTGCCGGCGCGGCGACGACGACCGAGCGCTTGAGTCCCGCGTCGCCGAGGTTATGCTCGATGAATTCCTTGACTTCGCGGCCGCGCTCGCCGATCAGCCCGACCACGATGATGTCCGCGGCGGTATAGCGCGCCATCATGCCCAGCAGCACGCTCTTGCCGACGCCGGAACCGGCGAACAGACCCATCCGCTGCCCGCGGCCGATCGTCAGCAGCGTATTGATGCTGCGGATGCCGACATCGAGCGTCTGGGCGATCGGGGCGCGCTGCAGGGGGTTGAACGGCCGGCTGATGAGCGAGCGGGCCGGCTTGCTGTCGAGCGGACCGAGTTTGTCGAGCGGCCGGCCGTTGCCATCCACGACACGTCCCAGCAATTGCTCGCCGACGGGCAGGTGCTTGGCCCGGTCGAAGGCCCGGCGAAAAGGTTGCGGACCCTGGCCGATCTTCGGTGGCGGCGGGGGAATCTCCAGCGGCGTGACATGCGAACCCGGCGCGAGGCCGTACACATCCTCGGTCGGCATCATGTAGAGACGCTCGCCGGCGAAACCGACCACCTCGGCCTCAATCATGCCGTCGCCCGGTACGTGGACGCGGCAGCTCGAACCCAGCGGCAGCTTGAGGCCCGAGGCTTCCATCACCAGGCCGCTGATGCGGGTCAGCCGCCCGCTGGTCTGGAAGGGCACGACCTCGGCCAGTTGGGTGCGGGTGTTGGCGAGCAGGTCGCGCCATGCCTGGCAGTGCGGCGACGGAGCCATTACCGCCTCTCGACGGGCCGCTCCCAAGAGAGGCGGCGCCCCCCGGTGGGGGGCAGTGAATTGAATTTATGAGCGTGGGGGGCCATTACTTGTCCCAGGGCGCGTTGCTGCCGAGACTCTCCACCACGCGGCGCCAGCGCGTGGCGGTGCTGGCATCGATCTGGCTGCCGCCGGCTTCCAGCAGGCAGTCGCCGCGTTTGAGCGTGGGTTCTTCGAGAATCCGGTGACCGGCATGGGTGAGGACATCCCCCAGATAGGAACGCACGAGGGAGGCGTCTTCGGGGTTGAGGTGGATCGCCGCATGCTGGTGCGGCAGGTAGGTGAGCGCCTCGTTGACGATCCCGAGGATCGTCTCCGGACGCGCGGCAATTTCCTTGCGCACGACCTGGCGGGCGATTTCCACGGCCAGGGCGAGCAGTTCGTCGGCGACCTGCTGATCGAATTCCTGCAGGGCCTGGTCGAGCTCGTTCGCCGCCTTCCCGATGCGGGCTGCCTCTTCCTTTGCCGCAGTCTGTCCGGCAGCATAGCCATCGCGCTTGCCCATCTGCAGGCCGGCCTGGTAACCCGCCTGATAACCGTCTTCGCGCGCTTGCGCGCAGATGCGCTCGATCTCGGCGCGGTCCAGCGGTACGTTCGTCTTTTCGGCAGCGGCGGCGTGCATGGCCGCGCCGTTGGCTGCGACCGCCGTGCCGTTGTCGAAGCTGGCGAGTTCCCAGCGTTCCCAGGCGGTAAGCTTGCTCATATCATCTGGTCTTCGGCACCCTTGCCGCCGAGCTGTATCTGGCCTTCGTCGGCGAGGCGGCGCGCGATCTTGATGATCTCCTTCTGCTCGGCCTCGACCTCGGAAAGCCGCACCGGCCCTTTCGATTCGAGGTCTTCCTTGAGCATCTCGGCGGCGCGCTGCGACATGTTCTTGAAGATCTTCTCGCGCAGTTCGGGCGAGGATCCCTTGAGCGCGAGGATCAGCGAATCGGACTGGATTTCGCGCAACAGCAGCTGGATGCCGCGATCATCGACATCCATCAGGTTCTCGAAGACGAACATCTCGTCGAGGATCTTCTGCGCGAGATCGGGATCGTATTCGCGCACGTTGTCGACGATCGAGGTTTCGGCAGCCTGGCCGACGAAGTTGAGGATCTCCGCCGCGTGGCGGATGCCGCCCATCGCGGCCTTCTTCACGCTGGCGGAAGCGCCGGCCATCATGCGCATCATCGCTTCGTTGAGTTCGCGTAGGGCGACCGGCTGCACGCCGTCGAGCGTGGCGATGCGTAGCAGCACGTCGTTGCGCAGCCGTTCCGTGAACAGCTTGAGGATCTCCCCGGCATGGTCGAACTCGAGGTGCACGAGGATCGTGGCGATGATCTGCGGATGCTCGTTCTTGATCAGGTCGGCCACCGTCGCGGCATCCATCCACTTCAGGCTCTCGATGCCGGCCGTGTCGCCGCCCTGCAGGATGCGGCCGATCAGGTTGGCCGCCTTGTCGTCGCCGAGCGCCTTCGTCAGCATGGCGCGGATCATGTTTTCGTCGGCCGTGAGCCCGGCGCCTTTGATGGAATACGCTTCGACCTCCTCGACCAGCTGCTCGATCTTGTCGCGCGGCACCGACTTGATGCGCGCCATGGCATGACCGAGTTTCTGCACCTCCTTGGGGCCGAGGTGCTTGAGCACTTCCGCCGCCGCATCCTCGCCGAGCGAGAGCAGCAGCATCGCGCTCTTTTCGAGGCCTTCCTCAGGTCCCGCTGCCACCCATCCACTCCTTGATCAGTTCGGCGACGAGCTTGGGTTCCTGGTGCGCGGTGTCGCGCGCTCCCTTGAGCCTGTCGTCGAAGTTGCGGCCGTTATGGATGCCGCCGGGGTGGGCGATTTCGCTGACACCGGCGGCTTCGGCAGCTGCTTTCCGCGCGGCTTCGGCGCGCTGGGCGGCAGCGGCGAACATTTCGAACACGGGTTTGAGCAGCTTGCTCCAGACCAGCCAGGCGATGAGCGCGAAGATCAGGTATTGCGCGGCTTCCTTGGCGAAAGCGATGACCGAGGCGTCTTTCCAGAGCGGCGTAGCGGGGATGGCTTCGGCCTCGCTCTGCACGAAGCTGGCGGCTGCGACATTGATCGTGTCGCCGCGCTTTGCGCTGAAGCCGACCGATTCGCGCACGAGGTCATTGACGCGCCTCAGTTCCTCGGCGGTCGGCGGCACCGCCTTGCCGGGCTTGCCATCGTTGCCGGGCGGACGCTTGTGATTGACGGCGACGGCCACCGACAGGCGCTTGACGCCGCCCGGCGTGCCGCGCGTGTGGCGCACGGTCTTGTCGAGCTCGTAGTTGATCGTGGCGTTGCGTGTAAAGTTGCCGGTCTGGCCCACGCCACCCCCTGCACCCGCGACGCCACCGACCTGCGGGTTGGTGAGCGGGGCGGTGGCCGGGACGGGCGCCTGATTCGTCAGCGCGCCGGGCACGCCCAGAGCCGGCGGGGAGCCCGCGCCGGTTTCGGCGGTCTGCTGGCTGCGGATGGCGGTATCGGGGGCCGGGTTTGGGAGGTAGCTTTCCTCGACCTGATCGACCTGGTTGAAATCGACCTCGGCCGTGACCTGGGTGCGGAAATTGCCCTTGCCGAGCAGCGGTTCGAGAATCGTCTCGACGCGCTTGACGTATTGCGCCTCGACTTCCTTTATGTAGCCGAGCTGGCTCGGGTTGAGGTTGTCGCTCCTGAGGCCGTCCTGTTGCTGGGAGACCAGCTTGCCGTCCTGGTCGATCACGCTGACGTTGCCAGGTGCGAGTTGCGGGACTGAAGACGATACCAAGTGGACGATGCCGGCGACCTGCGCGGGATCGAGCGTGCGGCCCGGCTGCAGGCTCACCAATACCGATGCCGAAGGCTTCAGTTCGTCGCGCAGGAAGGCGGTCTGCTTGGGGATGGCCAGATGCACGCGCGCGGCGCGTACCGCGCCGAGCGTCTGGATCGAGCGCGCAAGTTCGCCTTCGAGGCCGCGCTGGTAATTCACCTGTTCGGCGAACTGGCTGGTGCCGAGCTTCTGGTTTTCCATCAGTTCGAAGCCGACCAGCCCGCCCTTGGGCAATCCCTGCGACGCGAGTTTGAGGCGGGCGTCATGTACCTTGCTGACCGGCACGAGGATCGCACCGCCGCCCTCGGAAAACTTGTAGGGGACGTTCTGCTGTTGCAGTGCGGCGACGATCTGGCCGCCATCCTGGTCCGAGAGGTTGGAGAACAGCACGCCGTAGGGCGGTTCCTTGGACCACAGCCACGCGCCGACGAGCAGCGCGATCGCGAACGCGACCATCGCCATCGCCATCAGCTTCTGGCGGGCGTTGAGCTGGGAAAGAGCACCCAGGCTGAAGGGGAGGGGCGGCGATGCGCTTGCCTGATTTGCCATATGCGCTAAAAGTTCTCCGTTGAACGCTGTCGGATTGTGGCTTGGGCTAGCAAGACGGGTTCCAGCAAGCAGCGGCAAAAATTGCCGCCAATTCGGTTATTGTTCTGGCCCTATTCTCCGGATTGCCGGAGCCGACTTTTTGCGAACATCCTCCCGATGAATCACACCTCACCCGCCGCCACCGAAATCCCGCTGGATCCCGCGCGTCTCGCCGAGGCTTTCCGCCTGTTCAATCAGGTTTCGGAGGAGTTGTCGACGGCCTATGGCGCGCTGGAACGGCAGGTCGAGGCGCTGACGGCCGAGCTGGCCGCCGCGAATGCCGAGACGCAGCGCCTGCGCGAGGAAGCCGAGCGCAACAAGCGCCTGACGGCGATGGGCGAAATGGCCGCGCAGCTCGCCCATCAGCTGCGCACGCCGCTGGCCGCCGCGCTGCTCTATGCCGGTAATCTCGAAAACCCCGATTTGCCGGAAGCAAGCCGCGTCGGCATCGCGCAGAAAACCGTCGGCCGGCTCAAGCACCTCGAGCGCCTGATCCAGGACATGTTGCTGTTCGCGCGCGGCGAAGTGCTCGGGCGCGAACCCTTCGAGGTCGCCGACCTGCTCGGCGAGCTCGCGCATACCTTCGAGCCGCTCGCGCGCGCGCGCGGGGTCTCGTTCGAACTGACGGCCGAGCCGGCGGGTCTGGTGATCATCGGCAACCGCAAGGCCATCGCCGGGGCGCTGACCAACCTGATCGAGAATGCGCTGCAGGCAGTGGCGGAATCTCCTTCTCCGAAAGTCAGCCTTGGCGTGACGGCATCTGCCGAGCAACTGGCTTTCGGCATTCGCGACAACGGCCGCGGCATGGCCCAGGATGTCGTCGCCCGCCTGTTCGAGCCCTTCTTCACCACGCGTGCCGAGGGCACCGGCCTCGGGCTGGCGATCGCGCGCGGCGTGGCGCGCGCGCACGGCGGCGGCATCGACGTGACATCCGAACCCGGTGCCGGCACCGAATTCATTCTTACCGTCAGTCGCGGCAGCGCTGACGCACCCCCCCCGGAGTCCTCCTGATGGCAAGAACCGCAATGAACATACTGGTCGTCGAGGACGACGAAGCCCTGCGCGACGCGCTGCTGATCACGCTCGAAGCGGCCGGCCATCGGGCCAGCGGGGCGGACGGCGGCCCGGCGGCGCTCGCCCTGATCGAGCGCCAGGCCTTCCACATGGTCATCTCCGACCTGCGCATGAGCCCGATGGACGGCCTGCAGCTGCTCGGCGAACTCCGCCAGCGCAAGCCCGGCCTGCCGGTGCTGCTGATGACGGCCTTCGGCGATGTCGACAAGGCCGTGGCGGCGATGCGCGGCGGCGCCTGCGACTTCATGCTGAAGCCTTTTGAACCCAAAGCCCTTCTCGACCAGATCGACCGTTATGCGATCCCGCCGATGGCAGAGGGCGTGATCGCCGCTGACCCGAAGACCCGCGAGATCCTGCTGCTCGCCGCGCGCGTGGCGAAGACCGACGCCACCGTGCTGCTGACCGGCGAATCGGGCACCGGCAAGGAGGTGTTCGCGCGCTACATCCACGACCAGTCGCAGCGCAGCAAGGGTCCCTTCGTCGCGATCAACTGCGCGGCGATCCCCGACAATCTGCTCGAGGCGACGTTGTTCGGCCACGAGAAGGGCGCCTTCACCGGCGCGCAGGGTGCGCAGGCGGGCAAGTTCGAACAGGCCGACAAAGGGACGCTGCTGCTCGACGAAATCTCGGAGATGCCGCTCGCCTTGCAGGCCAAGCTGCTGCGCGTGCTGCAGGAGCGCGAAGTGGAGCGTGTCGGCGGCAAGAAGCCGACTCCCGTCGACATCCGCGTGCTGGCGACCTCGAACCGCGACATGGCGGCGGAAGTCGCGGCAGGGCGTTTCCGCGAAGATCTGTTCTATAGACTCAACGTTTTTCCGCTGGCGATTCCGGCCTTGCGCGAGCGTCCGGGCGACATCGTCCCGCTGGCCCGGCACTTCCTCGCCATGCATGGCGCGCGACTCGGGCGCACGGTGAAGATCGGCGCCGACGCGGCGGCAAAGCTTGCCGCCCATCCGTGGCCGGGCAATGTGCGCGAACTCGAGAACGTGATGCAGCGCGCGCTGATCCTCGCGTCCGGCGAGGTCGTCGAAGCGGAACATCTGCTGCTGCCTTCAAACGCGACGCCGCTCACCCAAGTCCCCGCCCAGGTATGTTCCCAAGGGGGCGCGGAGGCTTCGAGTGCCGTCCCACCGGCGCCGACTTTTGCGGCACAAGCGCCACAACCCATTGTTTCACCGGGATCTCCGGCCAACATGAAGGACCTGGAGCGCCAGCACATCCTTGATACGCTGGCCAAGGTCGGCGGGTCGCGCAAGAAAGCGATCGAACTGCTCGGCATCTCCGAACGCACCCTGCGCTACAAGCTGGCGCAGTACCGCGACGAGGGTTTCCTCAAGGATGGTGAAAAGGACTAGCAAGCCGGCACAGGCTTTGCTATAAACCTCGCATGGCTATTGACACCGGCAATCTCGAACAGATGCTCACCGAACTGCGTGCTGCCAGTGCGGTCGCGCAGGGCAAGTCGCCGACCGCTGCGCCGGCTGCCGGCGGTGCCGACTTCGGCCAGGCGCTCAAGGCCGCCATCGACCAGGTGAATGCGGCGCAACAGCAGGCGCGGCAGATCCAGAACGAGTTCGTCGTCGGCAACGAGAACGTCAATCTGCAGGACGTGATGATCAACCTGCAGAAAGCCAGCCTTTCGTTCCAGCAGATGGTGCAGGTCAGGAACAAGCTCGTCACGGCCTATCAGGACGTGATGAACATGCCGGTTTAAAGCATCTCTTCCAAGACCTTGGTTTCAGACTTACACTTGCCCGCATTGACAAGGGCGCGAGATGATCATTAGCGAACGCATTACCATCGACCCGGCCATTTGCCATGGCAAGCCCTGCATACGCGGCCTGCGCTATCCGGTGGAAAATCTGCTCGAATTGCTGGCGGGTGGCATGAGCATCGAGCAGGTGCTCGAAGATTACGAAGACTTGCAGCGCGAGGACATTCTTGCCGCCCTGTCCTATGCCGCCCGGCTGGCCCAAGTGAAACGGATGGAGCCTCTGGCTGCATGAAGTTTCTCGTCGATGCGCAGCTGCCGCGCAAGCTGTGCAAGTGGCTGCGCGAAGCGGGGCACGATGTGGTTCATACCCTCGATCTGCCGTCGGGCAATGCAACGCCTGATTCGGTGGTGCTGACCATTGCCATGAACGAGCAACGCATCGTCGTGACGAAGGACGACGATTTCGTCCAGTCGCACCTGATTGCCGGTCGTCCCGAGAAGTTGCTACTCATCGCCACCGGCAACATCGGCAACGTCGAACTGGAAACCCTGCTGCGGAACAACCTCGCCCGCATCGAGCAGGCTTTGCAATCCGGCCGCTTTGTCGAGATCGGCCGCCATGAACTCACCCTTCATGGCTGATGACTGAATAAGGCATCCCAGGACGTGATGAACATGCCGGTCTGACGGCCGGCTAGAAGCCGAGACCGGATTCCCGCGCCTTCCGTGCGCGCTCCACCTTGATGATGTAACGCTGGATCAGCGTCGCCTGCGGCCCGGGCAGATCGACGAATGCGCAACCCGCGCGCCTGACGCGGGCGCCGCTTTTCAGCGTGACCTCGAAAACGCTGCATACCTTGATCGTGCAGGTGACGATGCCGACTTCGGGGAGTTCGATGCGGCAGTCCGGCACCTGCAGTTGCGGGGCGAAGGGCACATCATCGGGCGGCGCGGCAATGCCGATGCCGCCCCCGCTGAGGTCGAAGACGGTCGCCTCGTACGGAATTACGCCGCCTCCCGCCAGTGGCAGGGGCATGCGACATTTGAGAGGACGGGCGACTGGCGTGGTGAGCCGGTAGAACTCCCGCCGCTGCAGCCGCAGCAATTCCTGAGGCAAGTCGCAGCGAAATGCAGGGCGGTTGTCGTGGCTGATCGGCGTGAAGTCGCCGAGCAGGAACTGGATGCGCACCTTGTCGAGCAGGGCGACGCAGTAATGCCTGCCGGCAGCCGCCGCCCGGCGGTTGATCTCATCGTCCGGCCCCACGTCGAAAATCAGGCGATCCTGCAAGACCTCCACCAGCATCGTCAGCAGCATGTCCTGGCCTTCGTTGAAGAAGACGGTGATCTGCGCCTTGCGGTCCCGCAAGCCGCGCAGCACCATCAGCACTTCGCCGGGCGTGCGCAGCATGTACTTGTCGTATTCGCCGGGTTCGAGGGGCGGCAGGGTCTGCCGGGTCGTCTGGTCTGGCGGAGTGGGCGGGGTTTCGGTCATCGTCATGGCTGGGTTCGGCGCGACCGATTTTATGACATTACGGCAGCGTCAGTGGCGGGAGAGCTTCGCTGCTGCCTTGCTGCTCGACGCGATAGAGCCAGGCCAGCAGTTCGGCCACGGCGATGTAGAGCGCCGGGGGGATGCGATCGTCGAGGTCGACCTGCGAGAGCAGGGTGACGAGTTCCGGCGATTCGTGCACGTACACCCCATGGGCCTTGGCGCGCGCGATGATCTCCTCGGCGATCAAGCCGCGGCCCTTGGCGACGACGCGTGGCGCCTGGTCGCCCGGCGCGTACTTGAGGGCGACGGCCAGTCCCTGTTTATCCTTCCCCGGCAGGGTACTCATTCTCGAATCTCACTTTGATGTCGAGGAGCGGAACACCCGCGGCGGAGAGCGCTTCGACCAGAGCTGGCGCGGCGGCGCGCAGGTCGTTGGCGCTGCTGTCCGAAGGGGTCGCCAATGCGATGCTGACGCCCCTGGCCGACAATTGCAGCTGGGCATCGATGCGCCCGAGCCGCGGCGTCGTCAGCGACAGCGCGGTGCGCCACCGGGCTTCCTCGTCGCTGCTGCCGTCGGCCGCGCGTTCGCCCTCCCACTCGATTTGCCAGTCCATGGTTTGCCGCGGCCAGACTTCGCCATGCCAGGCCATCCGGTTCGCCGCCGCCGCTTCGAGCTGCTGCTGCACCAGCGGGCGCAAGTCGTCGGCGACGCGCTGGGCCAGGCCGGGCGATTGCGCTGATGCCGTCTCCATGTTACGCGGCGAGCCGGCGGGTGGCGTCTCGATATCACGCGGCGCGCCGGCGAGTGCCGTCCCGCCAGCGCCGACTTTCTCGGCTGCGGCGTGCTGGAAGGCGGCAGGGGCTGAATGCTGGCCCTGCGGCTCCTGCAGCAACTGGGCGAGCGGCAGCCTGCCGCTAACCCATTGGGCCTGGTGTGCTTCGTAGAACAGGCCGCTCTGCGCCACGGCCTTGCCCAGCGCGGGGGCGAGCAGCGCCGCGGCATTCTGCGCCTGGGGCGGCTGCGCCAACAGCGGCTGGCCGCGGTTCAATTGCGCCGGCGGCGGCGCTTCGCCTTCGGCCGGCAACAGCTGCCCGATCAGGCGCGCGGCCGCGCTGAATTTCGCGAAAGGGTAGGGGGCGGAACTGCCCGCCGGGGCATTGCCGCCTTCGGCCTGCCGGGCGATGATCACCCTGCCGGAGCGATCCACGACGACCAGTTCGAGTTCGTCGCCGGCCTTGGCGCCTTCGGGCAGCTGCAGCGTCAGCTGCTTGCCGGCGACCAGCGCGCGATAGGTGTTGTCCGGCAGGACTTCGCGGATCTGCGCCGTAAACGTCTGGCCGCGCTGCATGGCCGGCAATTCGGCGGGAATTCCGCGCAGCGGCTGCAGTTGCTGCACCGGCGAGCGCAATTCGCTTTCCACCTGCGCGCGCATGCGGATGGCGGCATCGGGAGGAACGAGTACCATGAGTTTTCGGCCGGGGAATCGCTAGCGCGATTGGCGGAACCCGGTTTCCGGATCAGAGTCCGGCGCTACCGGTACCGTAGGCCTGGTCGACCTGACGCTTGCGGACGCTGCCGGTCAGGAACTGCCGCACCTGCTCCATCCAGGGCTCGGTATGGCGGCGCACCTCGGCGTCGTCCCTGAGAATCTGCTGGATCAGGGCGCGTTTCTTTTCGGCTTCGAAGGCATCGATCGTGCCGCCCTCGGACTCATTGACAAGAGTCTCGCGCAAGCTGGCAACGGAACGCTCGAGATCGATCAACTGTTCCCAGTCGTTGGCACGGGCCGCTTCCACCATGCGGGTGGACAGCGCGCACATCTGTTCGTAGATCTCGATCTGGGCAGGCATCAGCAGCATGGTAGCGATCACGCGAGCTTTCTGCTGTTGGAAACAACGGCCGGATCGCTGGCTATTTCCTCCCAGGCGGTTTTCAGTTCGCGCAGCAGGGCGTCAACCTCGTTGAGCGCCGCCGCCTCGTTGCGCAGATTGGCCTGCAGCAAGCGGTTGCACATGTAGTCGTAGAGCGCGCCAAGGCGTGCGGCGAGTTCGCCGCCCGCCTGTGTGTCGAGGCTGACCTTGAGGCCGTTGGAGATGATATTGATCGCCCGGGAGATCTCCTCGCCCTTTTCGGCAATCTTGTTGGTCGCCATCGCCTGCCTGGCCATGGCGATCGCGAGCAGGGCGCCGTCGAACAGCATGAGTACCAGCTTGTGCGGGCTTGCCGACATGACGCCGGTTTCGACGCCGACGAGGGCGTATGCATCGCTGGGAGACTGGGTTGTCGAGAACATGGGTATCCTCAAACGTTATTTGTTGGGCGTGGCGCCCGGCAAATTGGCGAGTTGCTGCGCGAGATAAGTGCTTGTCTGATTCATGCTCGAAATCAGCGAGTCGAGTGCCGAGAACTGTTTGCGGTAACGGCTTTCAATTTGGACAAGCCGATTCTGAAAAGCTTCTCCCCGCCTTTGGATGTCCTTGATGCTGGCGTTGATGCCATCGGTGCGGCTGGCGATGAGTCCGGAAGAGCCGACAATGCCATCAAGCAAATTGCTGAAACGTACGGCAATGCCCTGATTACCGCTTGTGGTTTGCGTGAACAGCGAGGCGACATCCTTCTTGTCGCTCAGCGCTGTCGTCAGCTTGCTGGCATTGAATGCGAGGGTGCCATCGGTTTGAACGCTGATCCCGATATCCGACAGTCGTGATATCCCGCCGGCGAGTCCGCCGACGCTGGTTCCCAGCAAGCCAGATAACTGCGACTGAACGCTGCGTGCAGTGCTGTCGCCGGTGAGAACCGAAGCCTTCTTGTTGGCGGCATCGTATGCGGTCATCGACTTGATCTGACCCATGGCATCGTTGTAAGCCTTGACGAAGGCATTGATTGCCGTGGTGATGGAGCCGGTGTTCTGCGCCACCGTCAGCTTGGCCGTGAGCGGGGTGATGGGCAGGGTCTGCGCAGGCTCCTTCTGCAGTTTGAGCGTGACGCCGCCGATGGCATCGTCAATGGTATTCGACGACCGGGTGATGGTGATGCCGTTGATGGTCAGCACGGCATCCGTCGCCGCCTGCGTGGTGGTCAGATTGCCACCGATCAGGTCGGCGAGGCGGCGGGTGCCGTCGTTGTTGGTTGTCGGCGCCGCCACCGTGATGGCGCCGGCGGCGCCGGTCGTGTTCGAGGTCAGCACCAGGCGTTCCGCCGTGCCATCGTTGATGATCGTTGCCGTCACGCCGGCGTTGGCGTTGTTGACTGCATCACGAATGCCGGACAGTGAATTGGTACCGGTCAAGCTGATGTCCTTGGGCGTACCGGTACCGACTGTGATGCGCAGAATGCCGCTGTCGAAAGTGTCCGTACCGTAATCAACGTTGGTGCGGAGGCTGTTCGCCTTGGCCAGCGTGGTGACGCCGATGTCGTAGCTTCCCGCCGTTGCCGCACTGGTGGCCGAGACAGAAAACAGGCTACTGTCCGAGGACGTCGCGGACATGCCGGTAAAGGTGCTGGCGTTCTTGAGCGTCTGGGCGGCGGTCTGCAGTCCGGCCAGCGCTCCCTTCAGGCTGCCGAACGCGGAAAGCTTGGCCTGATAGCTGGCCTCCTTGCTGGCCATCGCCTTCAGCGGCTGAGCCTCGACCTGCATCAGCTTGGCGATGATGCCGTTGATGTCGAGGCCGGAACCGAGGCCGGGAGAGGAGATGCTTGCCATGTGCTTGTCCTGTGTGGGTAATCAGTTAACGGCGTTTGCAATCAATACTAAAGCCAATAGCAAGTCGTGTTCCATGCCGTTCCGCCAGCGCCGACTTTCAGGCAACCCGGCGTGTCGTGATCGGTTCCCATATTGCCTTCAGGTTGTTTAGCGCTGGTCGCCTTCGCGAGGTGGCTCTCCCGTTGCCCTGTCCATCAGTTTGTCTAAAGCCTGCAGATCGGCACGTGCCTGACGCTCGGCGAAATAGGTTTCGGCCTCAAGCATGGCGAGCTTTTCAGCCACGGCGATGCTGACAAACTGGTTGATGCTGACCCCCTCGCGCTTGCTGACGCGATCGACACCGGCGCGAATGGAGCGCGGCAAACGCAATGGATAAATACTAAGCTCGCTCATGATGCAATACCTCGCATGAAATCCTGCAGGAATGGGCCGGGTTGCGATAGCCGCAGACCGAAACGATGGGCTGCCGCCGTGAAGTGTTTCAGATTGAAGCTGATCAGCGCGTCCGCCTGGGCATTGACTGCGGCTTCGAGTACAAGTTCATCGGCCGGGTCGCGACACTGCGGGCGCCAAAGAAAATGGATGGGAACCGGCTCCACCAGGCTTGCAAGCGCATCGAGGAAAACCGGTATGTCTTCTGCCGCGAGACCGGCGGCCTCGATGTGCTCTTGTCGGCCGCAGACAGACTCGTACTCGATAAACAGGCTCACGCTCGCGGCCAACCGGATTTGATTCCTGCGCGCCAGGCGAACCAGTTCTGCCGACGCCCCGGAAGGGCTACGCATGGCTGCCACGACCACGTCGGTATCCAGTACGATCTTCATGGTCGCATGATATCACTGGTGATGCTATATGGTGCCGTCTAGCCAGCGCCGACTTTCAGGCGACGCGGAGTGGCCCCCCGTAGGCTTCGAGTTTCCTGTCGGCGGTCAGCAGCACGAGCGGTTCTGACATCGACTGGGCCACCAGCAATCGATCGAAGGGATCCTTGTGGCCGTCGCGCAGGGGCAGATGAGCCACCTGCACCGCATGGGCCAGGCTCACGGGAAGGGGGATCATGCCGCTGCCTTCGATCGCCGCTGCCAGGCTGTCGATATCCGCAACGATCTTTCCGGCGGACGCCTTGATCGATATTTCCCAAAGGGACGCGGTCGAGACGTACACCTCGCTTGCCTGGGCGATCAGTTTCCGGGCAGCGTCGGAAAGGCGTGCACTGTCCTCGACCACCCAGAGAAAGACGTGCGTGTCGAGCAGCAGGCGCATCAGGATGCTCCGAAACCCGCCAGGATTTCATCCGGCAGCGGAGCGTCGAAATCTTCTGCTACCCGAAGTTTGCCCTTGAGCAGGCCAAAGCGCACCGGTTGTCGTGGAGAGGAAATAGGCAACAGGCGGGCCACCTGCTTGCCGCCGCGTGCGATGACAATTTCCTCGCCGGCCTCGGCTTTTTCCACGTAGCGTGAAAAATGCGTCTTTGCCTCGTAGATATTCACTTGCTCCATGATCAGCCTTACTTAGAACTTAGTCAGGTCTAGTCTAGTATGGTGATCGAAAATGTCAAGATGAAGAAAGCCCGCGCCGACTTGCGTCGGGCGGGCCTTCCCGGGGTGGCTGGAATCAGCGCTGCAGCAGCGTGAGCACGTTGTTGGGCAGTGCGTTGGCCTGGGCCAGCATCGCCACGCCGGCCTGCTGGAGGATCTGGGCGCGGGTCAGGTTGGCGGTTTCCTGGGCGAAGTCGGCGTCTTGGATTCGAGAGCGGGAGGCGGTCAGGTTTTCCGCTGTTGCCGCTAGGTTGGCGATGACGGTTTCGAAGCGGTTCTGGATAGAGCCGAAGGTTGCTCGGAGATTTGTTACCGAAGTAAGGGCGGCATCTACACGAGTGATGGCGACGTTGGCGTTGGCAACCGAAGTTACGGAAACGGAGTTGAGTGCGGAAGCACCCAGCGCCATGGAACTCCCATCGGCATAGCCGATGTAAGTTTCATTATTTCCGCCTAAAGTAATGGCTTCGGTGGAGGTCAGGCGGATCGTGCCGCCAAAAACGTTGGATACCGCGGTGCCGCTGGCGGCAGTAGCGGCGGTTAATGCATCGTTGTTGCTGTTGTTCAGGCCTGCGCTCGTAGTGGTGAGGCCAGTGCCGATCACCCCACCGGTCGCGTCTGCGTCGACCGCAGTTTGGGAA
>JAJZSW010000066.1 GCA_021849505.1 Pseudomonadota bacterium | reverse complement strand
GCGCGAGCCGCCGACCCTGCCATCGACTTCGCGGCGCACGACGAAGCGGGCCTCCACCCACTGGTCCTGCCCCGCTCCCCCCCCGCTCAGGCGCAGGCGGGCCTGCCCCTGCTCCTTTTCTCCCCGGATGAAGGCAAGGTACAGGGCTTCCAGCACATCGACATCCTCGGGGTGGAGGAACTCCGCAAGCGGCCGGCCGACGACCGCATCGTCGCGGCGCGACAGCCGCTGCCAGCCAGGACTCGCGCGCTCGATCACCCCGTTGCAGTCGAGCTCGAGGACGGCTTCCTCGAGCATCGCCAGGGTTTCGAGATAGGCCCGCTGCTCGCGGTCCCGCGCATCGACCGATTGCATCAGCGACAGCAACGCATCGCCGACGTCATGCACCTCGTCGCCGGCACCATGGGCCGGGGCCATCACCTGTTCGGCCAGTGCGGGGACGCCATGCAGTCGATACTCGCCGATGGCGGCCGTGACCGACTCGATGCGCTGCACGGTGCGTCGCAGCCAGGTACCGAGACCGAGCAGGATCAGCACCACCACCAGCCCGATCGCCGCGACCGGGCGCATCAGGAATTCGGGCAGCGGGAAACTGTCGATGAATTCGCGCTGGATCACCAGCAGCGGCGCGCCCGCTTGGCCGGGCCACGGCAGCGTGTCCTGGATGACCGGCGGGTCGGTGTCGGTCACCAGTCCGGAACGCAACGCCCTGTCATCGCCGAAAACCGCCAGTCCGGGACGGCTCGTCACCAGGGTGCGCCCGTCAACGTGCAGCAGCAGGCGCACTTCGGGGACCGCCAGTCCGCCCAGCGTGGCATTGTCCAGCCGGCGCAACAGCAACAGGGTGCCCTGCCCCCCCTTCCCGAGCCAGAGCGGCGTCGCCAGCACGCGATAGAGCTCGTCGCTCGCGGGAGCGACATACCAGCCTGCCGCCAGCAGCGCAGCCGGGTTCGCGATCGAGTCGGCTTCATGGCCGTAGCGGAACAGAATTTGCCCCTGCGCATCGAGGATCAAGAGATCGGGGAAGTCGCTGAACTCCCCCTGGGCGGTCAGGTAACTGTTCAGCTGGGCCCAGCGGGAATCGTCCCCGGATTCGAGGATGCGCATGAACTCGATCCGGATGCGCGTCCGCTGCGCTTGTTCTTGCCAATTCAGATCGACCTTGGGCAGCAGGTCTGCATAGTAGGCGGCAGTCACCGCCTGCTTCTGGGCGATCTCGCGTGCTTGGCGGCTGTGAAAGCTGTTGATTCCAACCAGCAGGATGCCGATCGCCATCAGCACGGTCACCACCACCAGGCGCAACAAGGCCTGGCGGCGCAGGCTGCTGCGCCGTGGCGGCCTCACGTCGGCAGCTTCTGTCGTCACGGCCGGCCGGACCAGCGCTCGTCGATCAGGCCGCCGACCGCCGCGGTCTGCTCGAGCAGACCGAGCGCCACGAGCAGCGTGCCCGTGTCGGCAACCGCCGCGGGGTCAAAGCGCGGATCGCGCGGGAACAGGTCCGGGTAGCGGGAAAGCAGCCGCACCAGTTCCGCACGCTCGGCCGCCTCCTCGATGCCGAGCTGTGCCACGATGCGGCCGGAGTCGGCTGTTGCCATCCAGGCCAGCACCTTGCCCAGCATCTGCAGCAGTGCCCGGCCCTCCCGCTCGGCATTGCCGATGCCGGCCTGGGGGGCGGAGATCACGGCCCGCAGGTGGCGTTCACCGGGCATGCGGCGGAGACCTTCCAGCTCGTTGAAATGCAGCAGCACCCGGGCGAGTCCCGCATCGACCGCGCGACTGACGAAAGGCTCTGCGCAGAGGACGGCATCCGCCGACCTGGAAACGAGCACGCTGCGCACGCTGTCCCAGTTCTGCGCCATCGGCACCCAGCGCACATCGCTCGCGGCGACCCCATGCAGGCCAAGCACCTGCTCGCCGAGCATATGCAGGTAGGTCTTGGTATTGACGCTGCCATGGGAGACACCGATGCTCGCGCCCTTGAGATCCTCGACGCGCTTGATGCGGCGCGCAAGATCGGCGCGCACCAGCAGCGCGCGCGGCGTGTCGCGATCGGACAGCGCCGCGACCGCCACGGCAGGCTTGCCCTTGGCACGCAGGGTCGCCAGGATGGTGAAGCCATGGGCGGCAAAACCGGCATTGCCGGCCAGCATGTCCTCCGCGGCCAGCACGCCGCTGTTGAAATAGCGCAGTTGCAGCCGGAACCCGAGCTCGCGATCGAAGCCGAGGCGGGGTATCAGCTCCAGGGGCAGAAAGGGCAGCGATCGGGGGCCGGGCAGGTTGAGGCGGATCAGGCGCGGCCCGCTCTCGGCAGCCCGAATGGACGAAGCGCCCAGCAGGCCCAGCAGGCCGGCGGACATCCAGCGCACGCAATCACGACGACCTCGCTCCATGCTTCCCCCTCGGCTGGCACACGGCGCGCCGGCCGCGCGGCACGCCTGTAGATGCACGTCATGGTAACGGCATCGGCGCCCGCTGTGTCAACAGGCCCATAGTGCCGTCCCGCCAGCGCCGACTTTTACCTGAAAGCGATGATCGGCTGGTCGACCGACAGGCTCTCGCCCGGCTTGGCCAGCAGCGCATCGACGACGCAGTCGCGCTCGGCCTTCAGGACGTTCTCCATCTTCATCGCCTCGATCTTGGCCAGCACCTCGCCGGCCTTGACCTCCTGGCCGGGCGCGACGGCGATCTGCGTCAGCAGGCCGGGCATCGGGGAGAGCAGGAACTTCGACATGTCGGGCGGCGCCTTGTGCGGCATCAGCGACTGGAGATGCGCCGCGCGGGCGGTCAGCACCATGATGTCGGCCTGGGTGCCCCAGTGGAACAGGCGGTATTTCAGCCCGCGCCGCTCGACCTGCATGCAGAAGGCTTCGCCGTTGATGGTGCCCTGGTAAAGCGGCTGGCCGAACTGCCAGTGCGTGCGGATGGCGTAGCGCTCGCCGCCGAGCGCCACATCCCAGCCGCCCGGCGCGGGAACAACGACGACCTCGTGGTCGGTGCCGTCCTCGAGACGGACGACGAAATCGCCGCCCGGCTGGTATTCGTGGCCGGGCATCTGGCCGCTGATGGTGGCGCGGCGTTCCAGGTACTGGCGGTGCATCGCGGCAGCGACGGCAACCAGCATGGCCGGATCGTCGTGCGGCACCATCGAGGCGTCAAAGCCCTTGGGGTAGGACTCGGCGATCAGACCGGTGTTGAAGTTGCCCGAGAGGAAGCGCGGATGCTGCATCAGCGCGGCCTGGAAGGCGATGTTCGAAGCCACGCCGCGGATCACGAAGGCGTTCAGCGCGTCGCGCATGCGCGCGATCGCCTGGTCGCGCGTGACGCCATGCACGATCAGCTTGGCGATCATCGAATCGTAGTACATCGAGATCTCGCCGCCTTCATAGACGCCCGTGTCGACGCGCACATGTCCCGCTGCGGCGGCGGGTGGGGCGAACTTGACGAGGCGACCGGTCGAGGGCAGGAAGCCGCGGAAGGGATCCTCGGCGTTGATGCGGCACTCCATCGCCCAGCCGTCGATCTTCAGGTCTTCTTGCTTGAACGAGAGCTTCTCGCCGGCAGCGACGCGGATCATCTGCTCGACGAGGTCGAGGCCGGTGATGCACTCCGTCACCGGATGCTCGACCTGCAGGCGCGTGTTCATTTCGAGGAAGTAGAAGCTCTTGTCCTTGCCGCCGACGACGAACTCGACGGTGCCGGCCGACTGGTAGTTCACGGCGCGGGCCAGCGCGACTGCCTGCTCGCCCATCGCTTTTCTCGTCTGGGGGTCGAGGAAGGGACTGGGGGCCTCCTCGATGACCTTCTGATGGCGGCGCTGGATCGAGCATTCGCGCTCATGCAGGTAGACGATGTTGCCGTGGGCGTCACCGAGCACCTGGATCTCGATGTGGCGCGGCTCCTCGACGAACTTCTCGATGAAGACGCGGTCGTCGCCGAAGGCATTCTTCGCCTCGGTCTTGCACGATGAGAAACCCTCGAAGGCTTCCTTGTCGTTGAAGGCGACGCGCAGGCCCTTGCCGCCACCGCCGGCCGAGGCCTTGATCATCACCGGATAGCCGATATCCCGCGCAATCTTCACTGCCTGCTCGGGCGTGTCGATCGCGTCGTTGTAGCCGGGGATGGTATTGACCTTGGCTTCCAGGGCGAGCTTTTTCGACTCGATCTTGTCGCCCATGCGCGCCACGGAGTAATGCTTCGGGCCGATGAAGACGATGCCTTCCTCCTCCAGCCGCTTCGAGAAGGTGGCGTTTTCCGAGAGGAAGCCGTAGCCCGGATGCACCGCCTCGGCGCCGGTCTGCCGGCAGGCGGCGATGATCTTGTCCATCACGAGGTAGCTTTCCTTCGACGGCGCCGGCCCGATGCACACGGCCTCGTCGGCCAGCTCGACGTGCAGGGAATCGCGGTCGGCTTCCGAGTAAACGGCAACCGTTGCGATGCCCATCTTCTTGGCGGTCTTCATGACACGGCAGGCAATCTCGCCACGGTTGGCAATGAGAATTTTCTTGAACATGGCCTGGTTCCTTACAGCGGGATGTTGCCGTGCTTGCGCCACGGGTTGCTGATGTTTTTATTTCGCAACATGACGAGAGAACGGCAGATGCGTTTGCGCGTCTCGTGCGGCTGGATCACGTCGTCGATGAAGCCGCGCGCGCCGGCGACGAAGGGGTTGGCGAACTTGGCCTTGTACTCGGCCTCACGCGCCGCGACCTTCTCCGGATCGCCCTTCTCCTCGCGGAAGATGATCTCGACCGCGCCCTTCGGGCCCATCACCGCGATTTCGGCAGACGGCCAGGCGAAGTTGACGTCGCCGCGCAGGTGCTTCGAGGCCATCACGTCGTAGGCCCCGCCGTAGGCCTTGCGGGTGATCAGGGTCACCTTCGGCACCGTGCATTCGGCATAGGCGTAGAGGAGCTTGGCGCCGTGCTTGATGATGCCGCCGAATTCCTGCGCGGTACCCGGCATGAAGCCCGGCACATCGACGAAGGTGACGATCGGGATGTTGAAGGCATCACAGAAACGCACGAAGCGGCCGGCCTTGATCGACGACTTGATGTCGAGGCAGCCGGCCAGCACCATCGGCTGGTTGGCGACGATGCCGACGGTCTGCCCTTCCATGCGCGCGAAGCCGATCACGATGTTCTTCGCATGGTCGGGCTGCAGCTCGAAGAAGTCGGCGTCATCCACCGTCTTGATGATGAGCTCCTTGATGTCGTAGGGCTTGTTCGGGTTGTCCGGCACCAGGGTATCGAGCGAGTAGTCGAGGCGCTCGGCCGGATCCTGCGTCGGGCGGATCGGCGGCTTCTCCCTGTTGTTGAGCGGCAGGTAGTTGAAGAAGCGGCGCAGCAGGATCAGCGCATCGACGTCGTTCTCGAAGGCCAGGTCGGCGACGCCGGACTTGCTGGTATGCGTCACCGCGCCGCCGAGTTCCTCGGCGGTCACTTCCTCGTGCGTCACGGTCTTCACCACTTCCGGTCCGGTCACGAACATGTAGGAGCTGTCCTTCACCATGAAGATGAAGTCGGTCATCGCCGGCGAATACACCGCCCCGCCCGCGCAGGGCCCCATGATCAGCGAGATCTGCGGGATCACGCCGCTCGCCATCACGTTGCGCTGGAACACGTCCGCGTAGCCGCCCAGCGCCGCGACGCCTTCCTGGATGCGCGCGCCGCCCGAGTCGTTGAGGCCGATCACCGGCGCACCGACCTGCATCGCCTTGTCCATGATCTTGCAGATCTTCTCGGCGTGGGCCTCGGATAGCGCGCCGCCGAACACGGTGAAATCCTGCGAGAAGACGAAGACCATGCGGCCGTTGATCGTGCCGTAGCCGGTCACCACCCCGTCGGAGGGGATCTTGGTGTCAGCCATGCCGAAATCGGTGCAGCGGTGCTCCTTGAACATGTCCCACTCTTCGAAGGTGCCGTCGTCGAGCAGCAGTTCGATGCGCTCGCGCGCGGTGAGCTTGCCCTTCTTGTGCTGCGCGTCGATGCGCTTCCGGCCGCCGCCGAGGCGGGCCTGCTCGCGCTTCTTGTCGAGTTGTTCGATGATTTCGTGCATGGGGTTCTCCTACAGTGATTCCTAGAAATACCGGTTCATCAGGTTCAGCAAGCGGTGGGCGCCCGCGGTCGGCGACACGACTCCGGCCGTCACGGCCTGCGTGATGTCGGGCAGCGTCGCCTGCACCGCGGGATGCTCGCGGAAGCGGTGGCGCAGGCCCGCGTCGATCAGCGACCACATCCAGTCGAGCGCCTGGTGCCTGCGCTTCTCTGCGAACTCGCCGCACGCCGTCATGGCGGCGCGGTAATCCAGCAAGGTCTGCCAGACCTTGTCGATGCCCTGGCCGTGCAGCGCGCTGGTCGGCATGACCGGCGGCCGCCAGTGCGGGCTGGACGCGTGCAGCAGAGCGAGCGCGGAGCGCATCTGCAGGCAGGCGCGCTCGGCCGCGGCGGCGTCGAGATCGGCCTTGTTGTAGATCACCAGGTCGGCCAGTTCCATGATGCCCTTCTTGATCGCCTGCAGGTCGTCGCCGGCATTCGGCAGTTGCAGCAGCACGAAGACGTCGGTCATGCCCGCCACGACGGTCTCGCTCTGCCCGACGCCGACCGTCTCGACGATCACCACGTCGAAACCGGCGGCCTCGCAGGCCAGCAGCGCCTCGCGTGTCTTCTCGGCCACGCCGCCGAGCGTGCCGGACGAGGGCGAGGGGCGGATGAAGGCGGCTTCCTGCTGCGCGAGCCGCTCCATGCGCGTCTTGTCGCCGAGGATCGAGCCGCCGCTGCGCGACGACGAGGGGTCGATCGCCAGTACGGCGACCTTGAGCCCCTGCGCAATCAGGTGCAGGCCGAAGGCCTCGATGAAGGTCGACTTGCCGACGCCCGGCACGCCGGTCAGGCCGATGCGCAGTGCGCGGCCGGTATGCGGCAGCAGCGCGTCGAGCACGGCGGCGGCGCGCGCCTGATGGTCGTGGCGCGTCGATTCGATCAGCGTGATGACCTTGGCCAGCGCACGCCGTTGCCCGGCGATCACGCCATCGACGAGTTCGCGGTCTTCCGGAAGCAAGCCGGCTGCCTGCATCTTCAGGCGGCGCGGATCGCGCGCAGCACCTCGTCGGCGCACTGCGGGATCGGGGTGCCGGGACCGAAGATGCCCTTCACGCCGACGGCCTTCAGTGCTGCGTAGTCCTGCGCAGGGATGACGCCGCCGACGAAGACGGCGATGTCGGCCGCGCCTTCCTGCTTCAGCGCCGCGACGAGCTGCGGCACCAGCGTCTTGTGGCCGGCGGCGAGCGTCGAGACACCGATCGCATGCACGTCGTTTTCCATCGCCTGGCGCGCCGCCTCCTCGGGCGTCTGGAACAACGGCCCGATGTCGACGTCGAAGCCGAGGTCGGCGAAGGCGGTGGCGACGACCTTGGCACCGCGGTCGTGGCCATCCTGGCCGAGCTTGGCGATCATGATGCGCGGCCGCCTGCCTGCGGCGGCGGCGAAATCCTCGATCTGCTCGCGCAGTTCGTCGATGCCCGGACTCGCGCCGAAGGCGGCGGAATAGACGCCGGACACGACCTGGTTGGTGGCACGATGGCGGCCGAACACCTTTTCGAGCGCATCCGAGATTTCGCCGACTGTTGCTCTTAGCCTGGTTGCCTTGATCGCGAGGTCGAGCAGGTTGCCCGCGCCAGACTTCGCTGCCGCGGTCAACGCCTCGAGCGCTGCCTGCACTGCCATCTCGTCGCGACTGACTTTTATTTTCTGCAGCCGCGCGATCTGCGCATCCCGCACCGCGTGGTTGTCGACTTCGCGCGTCTCTACCGCATCCTCCTGCGCCAGCTTGTACTTGTTGACGCCGACGATCACATCCTGCCCGGAATCGATGCGCGCCTGCTTCTCGGCCGCGCACTTTTCGATCTGCAGCTTGGCCCAGCCCGTCTCGACGGCATGGGTCATGCCGCCCATCGCTTCGACTTCCTGGATCGTGGCCCAGGCCATGTCGGCCATGTCCTGCGTCAGCTTCTCCATCATGTAGCTGCCGGCCCAGGGGTCGACGACATTGCAGATGTGCGTCTCTTCCTGGATCAGGATCTGCGTGTTGCGCGCGATGCGCGCCGAGAACTCGGTGGGCAGCGCGATCGCCTCGTCGAAGGCATTGGTGTGCAGGGACTGCGTGCCGCCGAATACCGCGGCCATGGCCTCGATCGTCGTGCGTACCACGTTGTTGTACGGGTCCTGCTCGGTCAGCGACCAGCCCGAGGTCTGGCAGTGGGTGCGCAGCATCAGCGACTTCGGATTCCTGGCGCCGAAGCCGGACATGATGCGCCACCAGAGCAGGCGTGCGGCGCGCAGCTTGGCGATCTCGAGGTAGAAGTTCATGCCGATGCCGAAGAAGAAGCTCAGGCGTCCGGCGAAGGCATCCACGTCGAGTCCGCTCTTCAGCGCGGTGCGCACGTACTCCATGCCGTCGGCGAGCGTGAAGGCCAGTTCCAGTGCCTGCGTCGCCCCGGCTTCCTGGATGTGGTAACCGGAAATCGAGATCGAGTTGAACTTCGGCATGTTGCCGGCCGTGTAGCCGATGATGTCGGCGATGATGCGCATCGACGGTT
The DNA here is from genome assembly GCA_021849505.1 of Pseudomonadota bacterium. GTDB lineage: Bacteria > Pseudomonadota > Gammaproteobacteria > Burkholderiales > Rhodocyclaceae > Sulfuricystis. Next base: position 4,641 of record JAJZSW010000066.1, on the reverse strand, counting down.
CGGGCGGGTAGATGTAGGTGTTGCGGACCATGAACTCCTTGAGGATGTCGTTCTGGATGGTCCCCGAGAGCTGGTCCTGCGCGACGCCCTGCTCTTCGGCGGCGACCACGTAGCCGGCCAGCACCGGCAGCACGGCGCCGTTCATGGTCATCGACACCGACACCTTGTCGAGCGGGATGCCGTCGAACAGGATCTTCATGTCCTCGACCGAGTCGATCGCGACCCCCGCTTTCCCGACGTCGCCGACGACGCGCGGATGGTCGGAATCGTAGCCGCGGTGGGTGGCGAGGTCGAAGGCGACCGAAACCCCCTGCGCGCCGGCGGCGAGCGCCTTGCGGTAGAAGGCGTTGGATTCCTCGGCGGTCGAGAAGCCGGCGTACTGGCGGATCGTCCAGGGCCGCACCGCGTACATCGTCGCCTGCGGGCCGCGCAGGAAGGGCGCGAAGCCGGGCAGCGTGTCGGCGTAGGGCAGCTCGGCCGTATCGGCCTGCGTGTAGAGCGGCTTGACGGCCAGCCCCTCGGGGGTCGTCCAGTTCAGCTTCGCGACATCGCCTTCCGGCGCCGACTTGGCAGCCGCCTTTTCCCAGGCATCGAGTCCAGGAATCGTGACTTCCGGTTGCTTGCTCATGCTATCCACTCCCGTCGTTCGTCGCATTCGGGCACGATTGCGACATGTTCTTTTGTGGGTCGAGGATAATAGCTTATCCGCCAGAAGTTAAGGCCATTCCGGCCGAGGAGACCGCCCGCATGACCCCCGCAGTCCTGAGCCAGCGCGAAGGCACCACCGCTACCATCACGCTGTTCAATCCCGAGAAACTCAATGCGCTCGACGCCGCGATGTGGCGGCGCCTCGCGGAGGCGTTCGCCGCGCTCGACACCGACGAAACCCTGCGCTGCGTGATCGTGCGCGGCGAGGGCATGGCCTTCGCCGCCGGCGGCGATCTCGTCGAGATGCACGACCTGCGCGCCAGCAGCGACGGCGCTGAGGCCTACCACGCGGATGTCGAACGGGCGCTCTGCGCCATCGCCGGCTGCCGCCACCCGGTGGTCGCCGCGATCCTCGGACCCTGCATCGGCGGCGGACTGGAAATCGCCTGCGCCTGCGACCTGCGCATCGCCGGCCAGTCGGCGAAATTCGGCGCGCCGATCAACAAGCTCGGCTTCTCGATGTATCCCGGCGAGCTCGCCGGCCTGCTGCACCTGGCCGGCCCGGCGGTAGTCAAGGAGATCCTGCTCGAGGGCCGCCTGCTGTCGGCCGCGGAAGCCTATGAAAAGGGCCTGCTGACGCGCGTCGTCGCCGACAGCGATCTGGCGGCTGAAGTGGAAGCCACGGCCGAGCGCATCGCCGCGGGTGCGCCGCTCGTCGCCCGCGCGCACAAGCAGTGGATCGCCCGGCTGCAGCAGGGCACGCCGCCCGGCAAGGACGAACTGCGATCTTCCTTTGCGATCCTGGATAGTGCAGACTACGCGGAAGGCTACGCGGCGTTCCGCGAAAAGCGGTCGCCGCGTTTTACCGGAAACTAGCCAGCGAGGTCACCGCATGAAGTTCATCCCAATCGCAGCCGCCGCCCTGCTGGGCTGCGCCACGCTGCCCGCGACTTCCGCCGAACCAGCAAAAGTCGGCTCCGGCAAGACGGCACCCGCCGCCAAGAACCGCATCGTCATCCAGGTCAACGAAGAGAACGTCAAGAAGTGGAACGAGGTGCTCGTCAATATCAGGAACATCCAGGCCGAACTCGGCCCGAAGAATGTCGCCATCGCGCTCGTCGCCATCGGTCCGGGCCTCGGCATGCTCACGGCGGAATCACTCGCCGCCAACGGCGTGCAGGATGCGCTGGCGGCCGGCGTCGAATTCGTCGCCTGCGGCAACACGATGAAGGCGCAGAAGCTCGCCAGGGAGGACCTGATCGATGGCGTCAAGATCAGCGTCGCCGGCTATGTCGAGCTGATGAAGCGGCAGCAGGCCGGCTGGGCCTATTTGCGTCCATGAGCGCGGCCAGGGTTGACTGGAACGTCATCGACACCGTCCTGCTCGACATGGACGGCACGCTGCTCGACCTCCATTTCGACAACCACTTCTGGCAGGCCCACGTGCCGCTGCGCTACGCCGAGGCACGCGGCCTGCCGCACGAGGTCGCGCGCGAAGAGCTGATGGCGCGCTACCACGCGCGCGCCGGCACGCTCGACTGGTATTCGGTCGACTACTGGGCCACCGAGCTCGAGCTCGACATCATGCAGCTCAAGGAAGAGGTCGCCCACCTGATCGCCGTGCATCCGGCGGTCGTCGATTTCCTCGCCCTGCTGCGCCGGCTGAACAAGCGCGTCGTCATGGCGACCAATGCCCACCACAAGAGCCTGACCCTCAAGATGGCGAAGACCGGCCTCGAACCGCACTTCGATGCCTTCGTCAGTTCGCACGCGCTTGGGTTCGCCAAGGAGCAGCGCGGCTTCTGGGAAAAGCTGCAGGCCATCGAGCCCTTCGACCCCGCGCGCACGCTGCTCGTCGATGACAGCCTGCCGGTGCTCGACGCCGCCCGCGCTTACGGCATCCGGCACCTGCTTGCCGTACGCACGCCCGACACAAAGCTGCCGCCGAAAGACACGCGCGACTACCCCGCCATCGACAGTTTTGCCGAGCTATTGCGATAATCGCGGCATCTTGGCTTCCCCGCATACTTTCCCACTCGCCGGCCCGCTGCTGCGCGGCAGCCGCTGCCCGCGCGTCGCGCTGATCGGCCAGGCGCGCGCGGGCAAGAGCCGCATCTTCCGTGCCGCGTCGAGCACGGTCGTCCGTCACGAGCGGCTCGCGGGCGTCGGTCCCGCCTACGAGGAATGCCAGGTCGAGGTCGGCCTCGACCAGATTTCGCTGGTCGACCTGCCGGCCATCGACAGTTTCCACACGCTGTCCGGCGACGTGCCGGTCGTGCTGAAGTACCTCCTCTGGGGCGACCACTGGCCGGCCATCGCGCGCCACGAGACGCACCAGCCTGAACAGGCCTTCGCCGCGCCTGACGTGCTGCTGCTGGTGATGGACGCCACCGCCCTCGAGCGCGACCTCGAACTCGCGCTCGAACTCGCGCAGATCGGCAAGCCGATGGTCATCGCGCTCAACCGCATGGACGAGGCGCGCAGCAAGCGCCTGTTCATCAACGTGCGGGCATTGTCCGACAAGCTCGGCGTGCCGGTGGTGCCGACCGTCGCCCACATGGGCATCGGGCTCGCCGACCTGTTCACCACCGTTTTGCGCGCCGCGCGCGAGAAGCGCGCCCCGACGCCGCAGCCGCCCAGCCCCCACATTGCCGCGCAGCTTGCGCCGATCGCCGAGATCGCCGGCCAGGCCGACGTCGCCAATGCCTTTGGCGTGCCGACCACTTTCCTCGCCCTGCAGCTCGCCGAGAACGACGACTACTTCTTCGCGGAACTGCGCTGTCATTTCCCGCTCCGCCACGCCGCGCTGCTGGCCGCGCGCGACAGCGCCGACGCCGCGCTGCCGCGCCCGCTGGCCGACGAAATCCACGCCGACCGCCACCACCGCGCCGCCCTGCTCTACGAAACCGTGACGCGTCCGGGTGGCGGCGAAATCCAGCCGCGCTGGCAGCACTGGGCGGACGAGGTCTTCCTGCATCCGCGCTGGGGCTTCGCCGGCACGCTGGCGATCTTCGCGCTGGTGCTGTTCTTCGTCTTCGAGGTCAGCGGCTGGCTCGACAGCCTGACCGTCGCGCGCATCATCGAATGGGCCGAACCCTGGCAGCCGACCGACCTCGCCGGCGTGATCGGCCGTGCCGTCTTCGACGGCTGCATCGGGCTGATCGGCATCGTCATCCCCTACATGATCCCGCTCGTGCTGCTGCTCGTCTTCCTCGAGGAGTCGGGCATCATGCACCGCGTCGCCTTCGTCGTCGACCGCGGCTTCCACCAGCTCGGCCTGCACGGCGGCGTCGCCCTGCCCTTCCTGATGGGCCTCGGCTGCAACGTGCCGGCACTCGCGGCCACCGCCGCCGTCACCCACGGCCGCGACCGCACCGTCGCCGCGCTGCTGATCACCTTCCTGCCCTGCTCGGCACGCTCGGCGATCCTGCTCGCGCTGGGCGGCAAGTATCTCGGCGGCCTCGGCGTGTTCGCGCTGTTCATGCTCGCGCCCATCGTCGTCAGCCTGATCGGCAAGCTGCTCAAGCACCGCTACCCGGAGACCACGCCGGGCATGATCCAGGAGATCCCGCCCTACGCGCTGCCGAGCGTGCACGCACTCCTCCGAAACACATGGGAACGCAGCCGCGACATCGTCACCATCGTGCTGCCGCTGCTGGTCGCCGGCAGCATCGTGCTCGCGCTGCTCGCCCATTTCGGCGCCGACGACTGGATCAACCTCGCGCTGACGCCCATCACGAGCTGGTGGCTCGGCCTGCCCGTCGTGCTCGGCGTGCCGATCCTGTTCGGCGTGCTGCGCAAGGAACTCTCGCTGCTGATGGTCTTCCAGGCCCTCGGCACGCAGGAACTGGCAGGCGTGCTCGACACAACGCAGATCGCCACCTTCCTCGCCTTCCTGACCTTCTACGTCCCCTGCGTATCGACCTTCGCGATGATGCTCAGGCTGCTCGGCAGGCGCGAGGCGTTCTTCTCGGTCGCGCTGTCGGTCGGCGC